>NZ_SMKQ01000462.1 GCF_004348995.1 Nonomuraea terrae | reverse complement strand
GGGTGGGAGGGGTTCCTGCCGCTGCTCGTCGTGATCGTGCTGCTGGTGCCCTTCCAGGCGGCGGCCGAGGAGTACGTCTTCCGCGGCTGGGTGTTGCAGGCGGTCGGTACGCATGTGCGCAACCCGGTCTGGGCGATCGTCATCGGCTCGGCGCTGTTCGCGTCGCTGCACGGTTACTCCTCGGCGGGGCTCGTGGACGTGTTCGCGTTCGGCGCCGTCATGGCGTGGCTGTCGGTGCGTACGGGCGGCCTGGAGGCGGCGATCGCGCTGCACGTGATGAACAACCTCGTGGCGTTCGGGGTGAGCGCCGCCTCGGGCACGCTCGACGACGCACTGGATCAGGGCCGTACGCCGGTGCCGTGGGAGGCGTTGACGGGAACCGTGGTGCAACTCGGGGTGTATGCGTTTGGTGTGATGTACCTAGCTAAAAAGCGGTCAATTCACACTATTTCGGGATAAAGCTGGTTGGTTGCTCGGGAATCTCGCTAGAGAGGTCTCGCCATTCTGGCCCAAGCATGCTGGTCTGGATGGCGAAGGATTCCCGACGACAGGCTGGAACGGTCCGTCTGAACGGGACCGGGATGCAGCTGTACGACGAGTTCGCAGAGGAGGTACGGCGCGTGGCCTCCGGCCCCAGCGACCCGCCACGGCGACCGCCGGGTGACGACGACGCGCGTTCCGAGGGCGCGTCCGGACCGCACTCCTCTTCGGGGCGATCTTCTTATGAAGAGCCCGAAGAGCCTGAGGAGCCCAGGATCAGCCATTCACCGCCCGGTCCCACGGACGACCGGGCGCGAGGCTTACCCCTGGCCTCTCCCTGGGGCATGCCGCCGTTCGCGGCTCCCGTCCCCGACGAGCCGCAGGAGCCGCCCCGGGGGCGCATGCCGTACAGC
>NZ_SMKQ01000461.1 GCF_004348995.1 Nonomuraea terrae | reverse complement strand
CAAATGATCACAGCCAGAGCATCAGGCACGCGATAGTGACGACCGCGGTGTATGACGTCGCGGTCTTGTCGTAGCGGGTGGCCAGAGCGCGGAACTGCTTGAGCCGGTTGAAGCAGCGCTCGACGACGTTGCGGCGCCGGTAGAGGGCTCGGTCGAAGCGTGGCGGCCGGCCACCACGGCGCCCGCGCCGCTTCCGGGCTGCGATCTGGTCGCTGCGCTCAGGGATGGTGTGCCCGATGCCCCGCCGGCGCAGGTACGCCCTGATCTTCCGGGTGCTGTAACCCTTGTCCGCCACCACCTGATCAGGGCGGGTGCGGGGACGGCCACCGGCGAGGCGGGGGACCCGGATGCCGGCCAGGACTTGCTCCAGCTGGGTACAGTCATTGACGTTGCCGCCGGTCAGGCAGAACGCCAGCGGTCGTCCGGCGCCCTCGCATGCCAGGTGGATCTTGCTGGTCAGGCCGCCGCGGGATCGGCCGAGGGCGTGATCCTCCTGCGAGCCGAGGCTGAGCCCCCTTTTCGGGCGCCGGCCGCGTGCTGGTGCGCACGCACGATGGTCGAATCCACCGCCACCAGCCAATCGACGTCGCCACGGGCATCGGCCTCGGCCTGCACCGCCTGCAGCATCGCGGTGAACGTGCCGTCCTTGGCCCAGCGCCGAAACCGCGTGTACAGGCTCTGCCAGGACCCGTACCGGGGCGGCACATCCCGCCATGCCACACCGGTACGGATCTTCCACACGATGCCGTTCAATACCCGCCGGTCATCCTCACGTGGACGACCTAACCGCGAGACAGGCAGAAACGGCCGCAGCCTGTCCCACTCCTCATCAGTGAGCTCATGACGCCGGATCACCACACCATGATCCACCATCTAGATCACTTTGAAAACACGGCCTAG
>NZ_SMKQ01000460.1 GCF_004348995.1 Nonomuraea terrae | reverse complement strand
TTCGGGGAGTGCGGCGGGGGAGCGGACCGCCAGGAGGTGGCCGACGGCGGCGATCGCGGTCTGCGCGGCGCTGCTGGTGACTGCGGGTGTCCTGCTGGCCGTGCTCGTCCCGCAACTGGCCGGGGACGACTCCTCCCCAGCGGCGCAGGCGGCCGGACCCACGTTGCCCCCGGCGGCCACGTCGGAGCCCGCGACACCGGAGCCGGCGACGTCCGAACCGGAACCGGCGAAATCCACGCCCGGGAAGTCCGACGAGGTGCAGGGGCCGCGCGAGCCCGCCAGTCAGCCACCGGTGGCACGACCGGTGACCGTCGCGATCCCGCCGCTGACCGGCCTGGACAGAAAGGCGGCGACCAGGGCCATCAGGCAGGCCGGGCTGGTGCCGGGCCTCGTCGCCGAGGTCGGCTCCACGCAGCCCGTCGGGCGGGTGCTGAGCAGCAAGCCCGCCGCGGGGGCGGCGGTTCCCCGGGGAAGTACGGTCTCGCTGCAGGTGTCGGCGGGCGTGGCGGTGCCCGCGGTGGCCGGCATGCAGCGCAAGGCCGCCGAGTCGACGCTGGCCGAGGCGGGCCTCAAGGCCGGCGGCGTCAACCGTACGTGCTCAGACAGACCCAACGGCCAGGTCATTTCCTCTGACCCCCGGGCGGGCACCCGCGTCTCCGGCGGCACCTCGGTGAGCCTCACCCTGGCCCGACACGGCAGCACCGTCCCGGGCGTGGTGGGCCGTTCCGAGGCGGACGGCCGCGCGGCCCTGGCGGACGACGGCTTCCGGGTACGGTCGCGCGGAAAGGCCGTCGCGGACGAGTCGCAGGTCGGCACCATCCTGAGCCAGAGCATCGCAGGCGGCACCTGCGCCGAACCGCAAGCCAGCATCGTGATCATCGTCGGCGTCGCCGCCCAGACCGGCCCGGACCAGGGCGAAGAGCCCGACCCCGGCGAGGACCTG
>NZ_SMKQ01000459.1 GCF_004348995.1 Nonomuraea terrae | reverse complement strand
CAGCGCGGTCAGTTCCGTATCCCAGGACACGACAAGATCGTAGGTCAGAGCGCATGTCACGCACTGACGATGAAGCAACTACATCCCGTGGCGGAGCCAAACGAATCAAGATCTACGGATGTAGTACAGGCGACCTACAAACAGAGCAAGCCCTATGTCTATCTGGCGCTGCGGTGGAGCGGATTCGAGCTGCACTTCGGCCCGGCGCCCAAGGGGCTCGATCCGGTCCGGGAGGAGTCCGGAGGCTGCCTGGTCATGGTCGACGCCGTGGCGCCGTACCATGCGGCGTTCGTCGCGGCGATGCGGCGGGTCCATGGCAAGGTGCTCAGTTCGGGCCTGCCGCGGATCACCCGCTACCGGCCGGGCGCGTCCCGGTTCACGCTGATCGATCCGTCTGGGAACTCGATCATGTTCATCCAGCGCGACGAGCCTGCCGAACTGGAGTACGGCGGCTCGACGAAGCTGACAGGCCTGGCCAGGGCGCTCGACAACGCCCGGATTCTGCGCGAGTTCAAGAATGACGACCTGCAGGCTTTCCGCGCGCTCAAGTCGGCGGTGCGCAGGCATGGCATGAACGCCCCGGTGGTCGAGCGGGCCATCGCCCTGTGCCACCTCGTCGACCTGGCCATGGTCCTCGGCGAGCCCACCGATCCATGGGCCGCCGATCTGCGTGGTCTGGAACTCACCACCAGCGACAGGCAGCGCATCGAGTCAGAGCTCGGGCATCTCGCCGGGCTCCAGGAGTGGCTGCCCTGAAGAGGGAGGGCGCCGTTGTGGATCGCCGAGGGCGAGCCCGGACAACCCGCTCCTACGCGCGTCACCAGGAGCGCTGACCGTAGTTGCTCCAGTCGTAGTGACCCACGAGGCCCTCGCCGATGCGGAACTTGTAGCCGTCGAACCCACCGCGGGCGCTGTAGCTGAACCGGAACGTGCCGTGCCCGCCGGTCACCAGCCGGCGGCCCTGGTGC
>NZ_SMKQ01000458.1 GCF_004348995.1 Nonomuraea terrae | reverse complement strand
CTGTTCCAACAGCGGAGCTCCTGTGGTGAGGATGTCTTGGAGTGACAGACCTCTTCTACAGCGGCTCCGCTGCTTTGTTCACCGGTCTTGACGAACAGCCCTTTCCCCTTAACTGAACGGCGTTGCTCCTAGAACCCGGGGAAGACCCGGCGCAGGTCGTCCACGGTGACGCCGTCACCCGTGAGGGTCACCGTGGACGGCGTGTGCTCGGGGGAGTGGCGGCCGTAGACCAGGCGCACGAACCACTCGGCGGGCGCGGTGAGCACGGCGTCCGGCTCGGCCGGGACGTCGCCGATCCGCACCGCCTCGCCGACCTCCAGCCCGAACGACCGGTCGGGCGACGTGGTGCGCACGGCCACGGACGCCCGCCGTCCGCCCAGCCCTTCGGGCTTGCCGGCGAACCCCAGCATGCCGCCGACCTGGTCGAGCAGCAGCTCGGCGGCTCCCGGGGCCAGCGGCGCCGCCGGGTCGAAGGCCACCTTGACGTCCCAGGCGTGGTTGGCGAACTCGCTCAGCCGCATCCCCGTCAGGGAGGCCAGGCTCACCGGCTCGGTGGGGAACCACAGCTCGATCCGCAGCTCCTCACGCGCCCGCGCGTCGAACTCCGCGAAGCGGCGCAGCAGCGCCTCGTTGGCGGTGACGAACGCCTGCGCCCGCTCGGCGGGCGGCATGGCGTCCCAGCGGGCCCAGACGCCGCGGATGGCGTCCATGCCGGGGGAGCCGGTGCCGTTCACCGCGCCGTCGATCGCGGCCAGCATGATCTCGGCTCCGCTGCCCAGGTGGCTCAGCACCTGAGACACGTCCCACTCGGAGGCGCCCGACGGCCGGGTCAGGTCGTCGGGGCCGAACCTCTTCACCATCGAGTCCAGCTCGTCGAACTCGGCGCGAAGTTCGCGGATCGTCTGTTCTGCCCGGTCGGTCATGGTGATCTCCTGTCCAGCGATCGAGCCGCCGTGATCTCGGCGCGCCGACGGCAGGCTACTTC
>NZ_SMKQ01000457.1 GCF_004348995.1 Nonomuraea terrae | reverse complement strand
CCCCATCACCCGACGCCCGGCGCCGACTCAGCCGCCTTGGCCGGGCGGCGCTCCTACACCTCACCTGTGAGGCTGTACCTCCGAGCGCACCCGCACACCCCGACCAAGCCGCTCGCCTCGGCACACCCGGGCGGCTGCCGCGGCAGCCCTGGCACGTTGCGTCGAACGGCCGCACCTCGTGTGCCAGGGCGGACGCCGGCGACGCCGACCACTTCGTTTTGCCTGCTCTTGGCGCACGTCCTGGCACCGTTGAGTGTGGCCGCATCAAGCGAAGACAAATGGGTGAGTGCGTTGCAGGACCGCGCCGCCCGGCTCGCCTTCCCGACCTGGGCGCCGCAAGCCGGCGACTGGACCCACCTCTATACCGGGTTCGTCGACGACGGCACCCCGTACACGGAGGTGTCCGTCTACCGGGCGGGTGACGGCGGCGGGCATGTCCGCATCCACTACCGGCGGTATACCGGCGACGAGCTGACGGCGTTCTGGGCGAGGCTGCTCCACGAGGTCACCGAATGATGGCCGAGCCGGGTGTGATCACACACCGCCGCCCGGTCGACCGCACTCGCGCCCGGTTCCACGCGGCCGAAGTTCCCAGTAGCCACCCTGGTAGCCGCCCGCATGCCCATACCTCTCAGCCCCGAGTTCGTCCGTCCCGGTAGGCGCCGTAGCACCTGGCGGATTGTCAGAGATGATCTCTAGGGTGCCACGCATGACGTGTTCACCTCCTTCGGCCGAGGCGGCCTTATGACGGCCTGGCCGCAGGTCCGCGACCGCATCACCGCCCGCGACGCCCGCGGTCTGGCCGACCTCGTGATCACCCTGTCCGACGCCGATCGCGCCGAGGTCGCCCGGCGCCTGCCGGACCTGCGCAGGGACCTGCGCGAGGCCGCCGACCGTCGTGCGAGGGAGCGCTGGTCGCTCGGCCTGGGCGAGGACGAAGGGGACGGGGAGTGGGACGACGGCGAGGGCGACGGGCGCGGGCCCGGGC
>NZ_SMKQ01000456.1 GCF_004348995.1 Nonomuraea terrae | reverse complement strand
CTAGACGAGTAAGTCCTAAATCGGGTCAGTGGTCGTAGGCGATCAGTGATCGGGTGATGGCCCCGCCGGTGGCGCGGTTGTGCCAGATGGCGGCGGTCAGCGCCAGGATGCGCTGGGCGATGCGGGCTCCGACGCCGGTGATGGTGCGGGCACCATGGAGTTCCAGGTCGAGCTGGCCTTTGAGAGTGTCGTTGACGGACTCGATGAGCTGGCGGATCGGTTTGAGCAGGTGCTCGCCGGGGTGAGGTGTGCGGTTGCGGTAAGACGGGCGCAGTAGCCGTACACCTTGTTCGGCCAGGAAGGCGTCCAGTTCGGCGGAGACATATCCCTTGTCCGCGACGATGAGCAGGCCGGGCCGATCGGCGAGCAGGTCCGGGTCGTGTTCGCAGATGGCCTTCAACACCTGACGTTCGTCGATGTTCGGGGTGGCCAGGGCCCAGGTGACGGGCAGTCCGGCAGGAGTACAGATCAGGTGCAGACGCAGGCCCCAGAACCAGCGAGAGTGGGAGCGGCAGTAGCCGTATCCCGCCCAGCCGGCCAGCTCCGAACGGCGCGCGGTGGGACGGGAGCGGCCACATTCGACCGGGGTGGAATCGACCACCCATACGGGGTCGAGCCAGAGGTCGGTGTCGCGGGCCAGGGCTCGGATGGCGCGTTTGAGCAGGGGCAGGGCTTTGTGCAGGCGTTTGTTGTAGCCGGACTGGCCGGGCAGGTAGGGGAAGGCGCCGGGCAGGTGCGCGGGTACGAAGCGGAGCCAGCGAGCTTCGGAGCGTACGCCGAGCAGGACCTGGGCAACTGCCAGTGTCAATAACTCGGCATCGGTGAGCTTGGGCGGGCGTCCGTGACGGGGTGAGTCCCCTAGCCAGTCGTCGATCGTCACGTACAGTGCGGTGAGAAGGGTGTTGAGGTCTTTCGTCACACATTGATCCTCGACACCCTTCGTGGTTCCCGCACTCCACACCGCAGGGACTTAGGACTTACTCGTCTAG
>NZ_SMKQ01000455.1 GCF_004348995.1 Nonomuraea terrae | reverse complement strand
TGCGCGAGCGCATGACGACGCAGGACGTCGAGGCGATCACGCCGCAGACCCTGATCAACATCCGCCCGGTCGTGGCGTCGATCAAGGAGTTCTTCGGCACCTCGCAGCTGTCGCAGTTCATGGACCACACCAACCCGCTGGCCGGCCTGACGCACAAGCGGCGTCTGAACGCCCTCGGGCCCGGTGGTCTGTCACGTGAGCGGGCCGGCTTCGAGGTCCGTGACGTGCACCCGTCCCACTACGGCCGGATGTGCCCGATCGAGACCCCTGAAGGCCCGAACATCGGCCTGATCGGCTCGCTCGCGTCGTACGGCCGGCTCAACGCCTTCGGCTTCATCGAGACGCCGTACCGCAAAGTCGTCGAAGGCAAGGTGACCGACCAGATCGACTACCTCACGGCCGACGAGGAAGACCGCTTCGTCAAGGCGCAGGCGAACACGGCGCTCCACCCCGATGGCACCTTCGCCGAGGCGCGGGTGCTGGTTCGTACGAAGGGCGGTGAAACGGAGCTGGCCCGGGCCGAGGAGGTCGACTACATCGACGTGTCGCCGCGCCAGATGGTGTCGGTGGCCACCGCGATGATCCCCTTCCTGGAGCACGACGACGCCAACCGCGCGTTGATGGGCGCGAACATGATGCGCCAGTCGGTGCCGCTGCTCAAGAGCGAGGCGCCGCTGGTCGGCACCGGCATGGAGTACCGTGCCGCGACCGACGCCGGCGACATGATCGGCGCGGAGAAGGCCGGTGTGGTCGAGGAGGTCTCCGCCGACTACGTCACGGTCATGAACGACGACGGCACGCGGACGACGTACCGCGTGGCGAAGTTCAAGCGTTCCAACCAGGGCACCTCGGTCAACCAGAAGCCGATCGTGGCCGAGGGCGACCGGGTCGAGGTCAACCAGGTCATCGCCGACGGCCCCTGCACCGACAACGGTGAGATGGCGCTGGGCAAGAACCTCCTGGTGGCGTTCATGCCGTGGGAGGGTCACAACT
>NZ_SMKQ01000045.1 GCF_004348995.1 Nonomuraea terrae | reverse complement strand
CCCGTACGCCCGCCCCGCGAAGGGCGCCGCCCGGGTTTCACGAGCGGCGGCCAGACGCAGGTGCTCATGGCCTTCGCGCGACGAGGAAGGGCGTTGCGAGGTCGGGCCGGTTACCTCAAGGGCGCTTGGCCATCCATACGGTCCTGGTGGTGCGGACCGTGAGGTCGTCGCGCCGCAGGACGCCGACGGGCCCGTCACTGTCGATGAGGGTGTCGAGCGTGGCCAGGTCGTCGGCGCTCACCTGGCCGTCGAGGTGGGACCGGATGCGCCGCAGGGACACCTGGGCGTAGCGGGCGGTGGACGTGGGGAACGGGGGCCTCAAGTCGATGGCCAAGGGCCGCGCGGCCTCGATGACGAAGCCGGCTCCGGACAGGGAAGGGCCCCAGTCGTGGTCCTGTCCTGCGGTCAGGGCGGAGTGGCAGCGCGCTTCGAGCCCGGGGTGGCCGAGGTCGACGTCGTCGGGCAGGAACGGCCGGCGTACCCACCTCCGGCCCTCGTCGTGAACCACTTGCCGCCGCGAAGGGCCACGATGAGCGCCCGGTCCTGGACCGGGCGCTCATCGTGGCACCGTGCGTCCGGGTGGGTGTCCCCGTGGTCAGACGCCGGTGGCCTTGGCGTAGTCCGTCATGCGGCCTGAGAAGTCGTGGATGACGACCTGCTCGTCGCCCACCACCCAGGCGTCGTGTCCCGGCGGGCAGTCGAAGACGTCGCCGGGGCCCACCTCGGATTCGGCGCCGTCCTCCATGCGGATGCGCATGCGTCCCGTGGCGACGAACGCGTAGTGGTGCACCTGGCAGGAGTCCGTGCCGCTGATCTCCCGGAGCGACTCCGACCAGCGCCAGCCGGGCTCGTACGTGGCCACCGCGAACGTCAGACCGCTGAGGTTGCACAGCTCCAGGTGGCCCCTCGGGAAGTCGCGGCGTTCGTCCGGCTTGTCGATGCTCTTGACCTCGATCATGACGTGCCCCCTTCCGTCAGTTCCAGTTTTGCACCGGCCCTGTACTCCGACAAACCCGCCTGACCTGTGCCTATACCGCTATTTCCGGCGTTCGATGGCGTACGTGGACTGCACGACGCCCGCCCCGAACGTCCGGGTGGACACGTGCACGAGCGGAATGTCGCCGCCCACCGGCCCGAACAGCGGCAGCCCGGACCCGATCAGCACCGGAACAGTCGTGATCGTCATCCTGTCGATCAACCCCTCCCGCAGGAAGGTGCGGATGACCTGGCCGCCGTCGACGTACACGCCCTTGACGCCGCGTTCGGTGAGACCCTTCAGGCACGAGTCGAGGTCGCGGTAGACGGTGACGCGCGGGTCGGCGCCCTCCTCCAGGGTGGTGCTGAGCACCGCGCAGTGCCGGTCCTCGTGTGGCCACGTCTCGAAGGAGAGCCCCGCCTCGTACGTGCCGCGCCCGGTCACGACCGCGTCGATGCCGGCGATGAACGCGTCGTAGCCGAGGTCGTCGCCGGCCGCCTCGCCCCGGCTGACGAGCCACTCGAGGTCGCCGTCCTCCCGCGCGATGAACCCGTCGAGGCTGACGCCGATGAACACGGAGCAGGTGAAGGGTACGGGCATGCGTGCCTCCGATTAATAAATGTTGGTTCGTTTACTAACCTATCGAGCGCCGGCCGGATGTGTAAACGCCGATTCACTCACCCCGCAGGACGGTCGCGATCGTGAGCCGCGCAGCCGACCGCGCCGGCACGTACGCACCCAGCACCGCGATCACCACCCCCGCCAGCGCGAGCGGCACGAGCAACGGCGCACTCCAGACCTCGATCATGAACGCGGGCATCACGATGTCGGCCGCCCGTGCCATGGCCGGCACGACGACCCGGTGCGCCGCGACGCCGACCGGGACGCCGAGCAGCCCGCCCGCCGCGCCCAGCGCCGCCATCGAGGTCACCATCATCACCGTGACCTGGCGCGGCGTCATCCCGACCGACTTCAGCGTGCCGAGGTCGCGCCGCCGCTCCCTGGTGGTGAGCACGACCGTGTTGAACACCCCCAGCGCCGCCACCGTGCCCAGCAGCACGGTCAGCAGGGACGCGAACCCGATGACAGTCACGGCGTTCTGGTCGGTCCGGCTCTTGGCGACGGGGCGCAGGCCGGGGTCGGCGGCCCTGACCGCAGCGTGGTACGCCTCGAGGTCGGCGTCAGGTGCCAGGCGGACCTCGTACTGCGTGGCCTTCGCCGACGGCGAAAGCGCGGTGAGGGTCCGCCAGTCGGCGTGGATCAGGTCGGGTTCGCCGCTCATGGTGACGCCGACGACGGTGGCCTGTGTCCGCGCGCGGCCCAGGGAGAGCGTGAGCCGGTCGCCCACCCGCAGGCCCTGCTGCTCCAGGAACGCCGGGGACGCCACCATCTCGCCCGGTCCCTCCAGCCAGCGGCCCTCGACGATCGTCTCACCCAGCGTCGCCGAGTCGCCCCGCAGGAACCTGCCCATGATCGGCTGTGGCTGCCCGACGACGTGGAGGTCGATCCAGGCGTCGGCGGTCACGTACACGGTGCCGGGCAGGCCGCGCAGCAGCGTCTCGATCCCGGCGTCCCCGTGCCGGGGCGGCGTCTCGCGGAAGCGGGCCTGGCCCACGTGGATCACGGTGTGGACGTGGCCGACGCGCTGGGCGGCCGCGCCGTACGCGGTCATCGTGCCGGACAGCCCGGCCGCCAGCGTCACGGTCGCCGCGCCGAGCACGACGGCCGCCAGCGTCAGCGCCGTGCGGGCCGGCCGCGCGAACGGCAGCCCCAGCCCCAGGCTGACCGGGCGGGGCAGCCGGGCCCCGGACAGCAGTCGATGGACGCGCCGCCCTCTCCCGGACGGCTGACCGCCGCCCGCGCTGATCGCCGGGGCCGCGGGCATCCGATGCGCGCGCAGCGCGGGCACGAGCGCGGCCAGCGTGACGACGGCCGTCATCCCCGCGAGTGCGGCGGCGTAGACCCACGGGCTGAGCGCGACGTTGAACACGCTGAGCCCGATGTCGTCGAGCAGCGGCCGCGCGGCCAGGCCGCCCACGACCGTGCCGAGCGCGGCGCCGGCCGACGCGGGCACCAGGATCATCGCCAGGTAGACGGCGACGACCTGGTTGGGCGTGAACCCGAGCGCCTTGAGCATCCCGATGTGCCGGAACCCGGCCACGACCGCGCCGCCCACCACGTTCGCCACGATGATGACCGCGACGACGAGCCCCAGCACGCCGAACCCGGCCAGGAACGGCAGGAACGCCGACGCCGTGCGGCCGTGGTCACGCTTGACGGCCAGGTACGACTGCGTGCCCAGCAGCGAGCCGGCCGGCAGCGCCGCCGTGATCGCGTCCGCCGCCCGACGGACGTCGGCGTCGGTGCCTGCGCCGCCGAGGCGGTAGAGCATCTGCGCGGCGGACGGGCGCAGCTCCTCGGCCTGCGCCGGGGTGACCCACGACTCCGCCGACCTGCTGAGGCTGGAGGCCAGGCCGACGACCGTGAACCCCTGCGGGCGCTCCGGCACCGTGAACCGCACCCCGAGCAGGTAGGACCAGTGCGGGTTGGGCGGCCGGTCCAGGACGATCTCGCCCGGGCGGGCGGGCCACCGCCCGCTCCACAGGTCCAGCCGGTCCACCGGGCCGCCGGGACCGGCGCGCCCGACGACCGTCAGCGGGCCGGGCGGCAGGTGCTCGACCGTGTCCGGGATCGTTACCGTGGCCTGCGCGAACGGCCCCGAGGCCGCCGTCACCGCCGGGACGGGGCGGGCCGGCGCGGACGCCGGGGCCTTGGCCGGGTCGTACACGGCCACGAGGTGCGCGCCGCGCTGGGCGGCGAAGGCCCGGTCGAACGGCGCGGAGACGCTCTCCAGCAGGCCCAGCGCGACGACGACGGACACCGTCGAGCAGAACACCACGATCCCGACGACGGCCGTCTGCACCCGCCGCCTGCGCACCCCGGCCCGCGCCACCTGCCACACGGCGCCCGCCCCGGCCAGCGGCCCTGCGCCGCCGCGCGCCTCGGGGAACACGCTCTCGGTCATGCGGTGTGCTCCAGGGTGTGCTCGGCGACCACCCGGCCGTCGGCCAGCTCCACGAGGCGGCCGGCGCAGCGGGTCGCCAGGCCGGCGTCGTGCGTGACCAGCAGCAGCGTCTGGCCGATCTGGTTGAGGTCGATCAGCAGGTCCATCACCTGCTCGCCCGAACGGCTGTCCAGGGCGCCCGTGGGTTCGTCGGCCAGCAGCAGGGCCGGGCGGTTCATCAGCGCCCTGGCCACCGCCACCCGCTGCCGTTCGCCGCCGCTCAGCGCCGACGGGTAGGCGTCCCGGCGGTCGGCGATGCCGAGCTCGTCGAACAGCTCCAGCGCCCGGTCGCGGGCCTGCCGCGCCGGGACGCCGGTGAGCTGGGCGGCCAGGGCGGCGTTGTCCAGCGCCGGCAGGTCGTCGATGAGGTTGAAGAACTGGAAGACCATGCCGATGTTCCGGCGGCGGAACAGGGCCAGCGCCGTCTCGGTCATCGCCCCCAGGTCCCGGCCGCAGACCTCGGCCGTGCCCGTCGTCGGGCGGTCCAGACCGGCGATCATGTTGAGCAGCGTCGACTTGCCGCAGCCGGACGGCCCCATCACGGCGACCGCCTCACCCGCGCGGATCGCCAGCGACACCCCGTCCAGGGCCGTGGCCGTCCCGTACTCCTTGCGCACGCCGTCGAGCCGTACGACGAGGCGGGCGTCGTGATCGTGGTGAGAGTCCATGGCCCGAACCTAGATCCGGAACCGGGCGCCGTCATCGGACCCCGGATGTAACGCGCGACGGTCGTCATCCCGGGGATGTACGGCTCCGGGAGGATGCGGAGGTGGGCGCGCCGCGTGAAGATGTCCCCGTGGGGGAATGGATGATCGCCGCTCTGGCGCTCGCGTGCGGGGCCGCGGGCGGGCTCGCGGCGGCGCTCGTATGCACGCGCCGCCGCTACCGGGCGGCGCTGGCCGAGCAGGGCCGGCTGCTCGACCGCGAGCGTGACCGCGCGGCCCGTGCGGCCGTCGACGCCGAACGCGCCCGCATCGCGGCCGAGCTGCACGACATCGTCAGCCACAACGTGAGCCTCATGGTCGTGCAGGCGGGCGCCGCCCGCGAGGTGCTGCCCACGATGCCGGGCGAGGCCGAGAACGCGCTCAGGGCCGTCGAGGCGGCCGGCCGCGACGCCATGACAGAGCTGCGCCACCTGCTCGGCCTGCTCGCCCCCGCCCAGGACGGATCCGACGAGCCGGACGAGCTGGCGCCCCAGCCGGGGCTGGGCCAGCTCGGCGCGCTGGCCGACCGGATCGCGTTCGCCGGGCTGCCGGTCGAGGTGCGCGTCTCCGGGGAGGCGCGCCCGGTGCCCGCCGGGGTCGACGTGACCGCGTACCGGATCGTCCAGGAGGCGCTGACGAACGCGCTCAAGCACGGCGACGGCGCCAAGGCCGAGGTGGTCGTCCGCTACACCGACCAGTATCTGCGGGTGGAGGTGCTCAACAGCGGGCCCAGCGTGCTCACCGGAGGCGCCCGCCCGGCGCCGCCGGACGCGGGGGCCGGAACCGGGCGCGGGCTGCTGGGGCTGCGCGAACGGGTCGCCGTCTACGGCGGCGAGCTCGACGCGCGCCGCCGGCTCGGCGGCGGCTACCGCGTCCGCGCCCGCATCCCCCTGGAGCGCGCGTGAGTGACACGGGCGCGGGGCCGCGGGTGCTGATCGCCGACGACCAGGAGCTGGTACGGGCGGGCTTCCGGCTCATCCTCACCGCCCGTGGGATCGATGTGGCGGGCGAGGCCGCCGACGGGGCCGAGGCCGTGGCGATGGCCCGCCGGCTCGCCCCCGACGTCGTGCTGATGGACATCCGCATGCCCGTCATGGACGGCCTGGAGGCGGCGCGCCGGGTGCTGGCCCACGATCCGCGCTGCCGCGTGATCATGCTGACCACCTTCGACCTCGACCGGTACGTCTACACCGCCCTCAGCCTCGGCGCCAGCGGCTTCCTGCTCAAGGACGTCACCCCCGAGCACCTGGCCGCCGCCGTGCGCCTGGTCGGCACCGGCGACGCGCTGCTCGCCCCCTCGATCACCCGCCGCCTCGTCGAACGCTACGCCGCCGCCCAGCCGCCCGCCGCCGTCCACCGCGACCTGGCCGCCCTGACGCCGCGCGAGCGCGAGGTCTTCACGCTGCTCGGCCAGGGCCTGTCCAACGCCGAGCTGGCCGCCGCCCTGCGCCTGAGCGAGGCCACCGTGAAGACGCACGTCGCGCGCATCTTCGCCAAGCTCGGCCTGCGCGACCGCGCCCAGGCCGTGGTCCTGGCGTACGAGACGGGCCTCGTCATCCCCGACCGGCGCTGATCGGCCCGTACATGCCGCGGGCACGGTGACGGGCCGGAGGAGTGTTCGCGGCGCACATCGGGGCGGCCGCCGCCTGGTTGCCGTCGCGGTTCGCACTTTGTCGAGCGGAGCTCGCCGATGAGCCGATACCGGGTCTCCATGGATATCGGCGGCATGGACTCCCCGGGGGACATCTCGTTCGTGCACGGCACCACCCAGGGGCTGAACGCCTTCCTCGAACGGCGTGGTGTGAAGGTGCTGCTGAAGAAGCGGCGGATCGAAGCCCATGTGCGCCGTGCACAGCGAAACGGCGCGCCGCTGTGCGACGCGCCGTTCCCGTGTCCGTTCTCCTACGACAGGTTGTACGTCCACCCAGGCAGCCCGGGCATCGGGCCCGGGAGCGGCCGGGCGCGCAGCGGGCTCACCTCGGCGGGCGGTACGGCCTCGCATCGCGCGCCGTTGGCGGGCACGGTGAGCGAGGTCAGGTACGCGTCGATGGCCTCCGTCGGGCAGGGACCGCGGCCGTAGATGCCGTGCCCCCAGCCCTCGTACGTGAGCAGCCTGGCCTCGTGCCCGATCTGCCGCGCCGCGTTGACCGCCCACGGGTAGCCGGTGGCGGGGTCGTGCAGGGCGTTGCCGAGCAGCAGCGTGGGCGTGCCCGACACGCGCAGGCGGTGCTGCGGGTTCGGGATGGGGGCGGGCGTGCCGAGGCAGGCCGCCGTGATCGGGTGGGCCGCCGCGCTGACCAGCATGTCCGGGGCGATCCTGGCCGACCGCTCCAGCAGCCGCGCCCACTCGCGGTGGTCGCGCACGGGCAGCAGCCAGTCCTGGCAGAAGATCCGGGTGGAGTCGTTGATCACCTGCTCCTGCTGGGCGGCGGCCGGCGGCGTCACGATCGCCCGCGCCGTGCCCTCACCGCTCTCCAGAGCCGCCAGCAGCTCGGCCAGCTGCTGGTACGCCGGCCCGTAGAACGCGCCGAACGCCTGGGAGACGAGACTCATCCTGGTGAGCGTGACGCCGGGCTCGCCGGGGAACTCCAGCTCGCCCCGGTCGGCCCGGGCCAGCAGTTCCTTCCACACCGCCCGCACGTCGCGTCCGTGCAGCGCGCACGAGGCGGTCGCCTCGCACCAGGAGACGAACTCGTCGAAGGAGTCCTGCGCGGTCCACGCCTCGGTGTCGAGGAAGGCCTTCGTGCCGAGGCTGTGGTCCATGTTGCTGTCGAGCATGAGGGCGCGCACCCGGCCGGGGTAGCGCTCGGCGTACAGCTGGCCGATGAGGGTGCCGTACGAGATGCCGTAGTAGGTGAGCTTGTCGTCGCCGAGGGCGGCGCGCAGGGCGTCGAGGTCGCGGACGACGCTGCCGGTGTCGACGTGGTCGTACAGCGCGCCCGTGCGCTCCCGGCAGTCCTGCCGGTAGCGCTCGTTGTGGGCCAGCAGCGCGTCGAAGTCGGCCTGGCTGTCGATGGACAGCGTGTCGGGGGCCTGCCTGGCGAGCTCCAGGGAGCACAGGATCGGATGGCTGCGGGCCACGCCGCGCGGGTCGAAGCCCACGATGTCGAAGCGGCTGGTGAGCTCCGGCGTGAAGCCCATTCCGCCGAGCACGGCGCTCACGCCGGACCCGCCGGGGCCGCCCGGGTTGATCACGAGGGAGCCGATGCGGGCCTCGGGGTCGGTGGCCTTGCGGCGGGCGACGGCGAGTTCGAACGTCTCGCCGTCCGGTTCGTCCCAGTCCACGGGAACGGTGAGCGTGCCGCACTCGGCCGTGGCGTCCTCGGAGCACGGGGCCCACGCGATGGACGTGGTCGTGGCGGCGGCCGGGACCGCGGGGAGGAGGGACAGGAAGAGGGAGCCTAAGAGACTGAGGATCAGTGCTGTTCTTCGCATATCACGCCCAATCATCGGGAAAATCCGATCATTGAGCAGAACGTCTTACAGGTCCATCCGACTCAAGGATGAACCGCGGGTCATCCTTGAGATGTGTGGTGTGACAGATCTTTCGGTAAGCGGAAAATCTGACGGCGCACGGACGGTGGGTAGGATGCGCGCATGAGCAGCGAGCGGCCAGAAACCACCCCTGAGGAAATCTCCCGCGACGTGTCGGAGAACTTCGGCTGGACGCTCGGGGTGCTGCTGCGCGCGTACCACGGCTCGGTGGTCTCCGCGATCGGCGACTTCCCGCACGGGCCGCGGGGCTACCAGACGCTCGCCGCCGTCGTGGGCGGCGACCACCCGACCCAGCTCGCCCTGGCCGCCCATCTCGGCATCGACAGGACTGTCCTGACGTATCTGATCGACGACCTGGTGGGGGCGGGCCTCGTGGAGCGGCGGCTCAACCCGGCCGACCGCCGCCGGCGCCGCATCGTGGCCACGCCCGAGGGCGAGCGCGCGTTCCGGGAGCTGGAAGGGCGCGTCCACGACGCCGAGGACGCCCTGCTCGGCGCGCTCACCTCCGCCGAACGGGCGACGTTCCGGAGGTTGCTGACGCGGGTGGCCTGCGACGTGCGCGACATCGAGCCCGCCAACGACCCCTGCTCCGTGGCCGAGGAGATGCTCTCCGACGGCACTCGCCGCTGACCGTGGAATGACCGGGCCGGAATAACCGGACAGAACCTGCTGTTCTGCCGATCGTCTGGCATTGGATATTCTTCGGGACAACATATCTGCCTTGTGGGGGCAGAGGAGGAGCGCGCATGCCTGACTACGGCCACGACCTGCTGTTCGGGTCGTTCATCACCCCGGCGAACGCCACGCCGCACGAGGTCGTCGCCCTGGCGCAGGAGTCGGAGGCCGCGGGGCTGGACCTCGTGACCTTCCAGGACCACCCCTACCAGGCGGCCTTCCTCGACACCTGGACGCTGCTGTCGTACGTCGCCGCGCGGACGGAGCGCATCCGCCTGTCGGGCAACGTCATCAACCTCCCGCTCCGCCCGCCGGCCGTGCTCGCCCGCGCCGCGGCCAGCCTCGACCTGCTCAGCGGGGGCCGGTTCGAGCTGGGCCTCGGGGCCGGCGGGTTCTGGGACGCCATCGAGGCCATGGGCGGCCGGCGGCTGACCCCCGGCCAGGCCGTGGACGCGCTGAGCGAGGCGATCGACATCATCCGCGGCCTGTGGGACCCGTCCGACACGTCGCGCTTCCGGGTGGACGGCACGTACTACCAGGTCGCAGGGGCCAAACGCGGTCCGGCGCCCGCCCATGACATCGGCATCTGGCTGGGGGCGTACAAGCCGAAGATGCTCCGGCTCACCGGGGCCAAGGCCGACGGGTGGCTGCCGTCGCTGCCGTACATGGGGAGCCTCGACGCTATCACCGAGGCCAACGCGATCATCGACGAGGCCGCGGACGGGGCCGGGCGGGAGCCCGCGGCGGTCCGCCGCCTGCTCAACGTGTCCGGGCGCTTCGGGGCCGCCGGAGACGGGCTGCTGACCGGGCCGCCGGAGCAGTGGGCCGAGCAGCTCGCGGTGCTGACCCTCGAGTACGGCTTCTCGTCGTACATCCTGATGGGCGACGACCCGGCCGTGATCCGGACCTTCGGCGGCGAGGTCGCCCCGCTCGTCCGCGACCTGGTGGCCAAGGAGCGCGCCGCGCGCGGAACGGTGCGTTGATCATGGACTACGGTCACCCCCTACGCTTCGGCGTCCTGCTCGCCCCCGGCGAGCACGTCGCCACCAAGGCGCTGGAAGACCTCGTCGACCTGGCCGAGCTGAGCGAGGAGCTCGGCTACGACCTCGTCACGTTCTCCGGCGGGCCCGCGCAGGCCGACCCCTGGACGCTGGCGAGCTGGGCCGCCGGCCGGACGAGCCGCGTCCGGCTGCTCGCCGCCCCCGCGCGGGACGGCAACCCCGCCGTCGTGGCGCGCGCCGCGGCCAGCCTCGACCTCCTCGCGGGCGGCCGGGTCGACCTGGCCCTCGCCACCGCGCACACGCCGGACGCCGACGCCGTGGGGGAGGCGATCGACGTCATCCGGGGGATCTGGTCGGCCTCCGAACGGTCGCCGCTGTACGTCGAGGGGAAGCACCACCGGGTGGCGGGCGCGGATCGCGGGCCGGCTCCGTCCCGGACCGTTCCGCTGTGGATCGACGGCGCCGACCCCGCCCTCCTGCGCCTGACCGGCCAGAAGGCCGACGGCTGGACGGCCCCGCTCGCCCTCGGAACCCCACCGGCCCACCCCGGCGGCCACGCGGAGGACGGCACCGCGGCCGATTCCGCGCCGGCCGATTCCGCGCCGGCCGGAACCGCGCCGGCCGGAACCGCGCCGGCCGGGACCGCGGCAGGCCCGGCGCCGGACGGGTCTGTGGTGGATGGGGTGTGGGTCGGGGAGCTGGTGGCGGCGCAGCGCGTGATCGACGCGGCGGCGGCCGAGGCGGGACGCGACCCCCGCGAGATCCGCCGCCTGGCCCGGATCGCCGGCCGCTTCACAGCGGACCGCGGCGGCTTCCTGACCGGCCCGCCCGAGAAGTGGGTCGCCGACCTTCTCCCGCTCGTCCTCGACGCCGGCTTCGCCACGTTCGTCCTCTCGGCCGGCGACCCGGAGACCGTGCGGCGCTTCGCCGCCGAGGTCGTACCGGTCCTGCGCACGGCCGTCGACCGCGAACGCCGGGCCCGCGGCGTCGCGGAGTCCGCGCCGGCGCGCAGCGCGTTCGTACGGAGCAAGCGCCGCGAGGGCATCGACTACGACGCCGTCCCCGCCTCCCTGGCCGCCACGGCCGTCGAGCCCGGAGACGCCGCGTACGCGCGCGTGCGCTCCACCTACCTGCGCGGCGGCTCGCCCGGCCTGGTCCTGCGGCCCGGCACGCCGGCCGACGTCGGCGACGCCATCCGCTTCGCCCGCACGCAGCCGGTGAAGCTGTCGATCCGCAGCGCCGGTCACGGCATCAGCGGCCGTTCCACCAACAACGGCGGCATCGTCATCGACGTCTCCCGCCTCAACGCGATCGAGGTCCTCGACAAGGAGACCCGCCGCGTGCGCATCGAGCCGGGCGCGCGCTGGAGCGACGTCGCCGCCGCGCTCGCCCCGCACGGGTGGGCGCTCAGCTCCGGCGACTACGGCGGCGTCGGCGTCGGCGGCCTGGCCACCGCGGGCGGCATCGGCTGGCTCGTCCGCGAGCACGGCCTCACCATCGACCACCTGCGCGCGGTCGAGATGGTGCTCGCCGACGGCTCCCAGGTGCGCGCCGACGAGCAGGAGAACCCCGAGCTGTTCTGGGGCGTACGCGGCGCGGGGGCCAACTTCGGCATCGTCACGTCGTTCGAGTTCGAGGTCGACGAGGTGGGCGACGTGGGATTCGCCCAGTTCGTCCTGGACGCCACCGACACGGCGGACTTCCTGGAACGCTGGGGAGCCGCCATGGAGGCCGCGCCGCGCGACGTGACCAGCGCGGTCATCCTCGGCCGGCCTCGCCCGGGCCAGCCGCTCATCGCCCAGATGATGGCGGTCGTCGACTCCGACGACGCCGACACGATCGTCAGCCGGTTGCAGCCCCTCGCCGCGACCGCGCCGCTGCTCGACTACTCGATCCAGGTGCTGCCGTACGCGGCGGTCATGCACGTCCCGCCGGGCACGCACGACGCCCAGGGGGAGCCGGTGACCCGCGCCGCGCTCGCCGACCACCTCACGCCCGAGCTGTCCGCGGCGGCGGCGCGGCTGGTCCGCAGCGGGCTGACGTACTTCTTCCACATCCGGTCGGTGGGCGGCGCCGCGTCCGACGTCGCCCCTGACGCGACCGCCTACGCGGGCCGCTCGGCCAACTTCCAGCTCGTCGCGTTCGGCCACAGCCGCGGGGACCTGGATCCCGCCTGGGACGCCCTGCTGCCGCACTTCTCCGGCCAGTACATCAACTTCGAGACCGACCGGCGCCCCGAACGCGTGCACGAGGCCTACCCCGGCGACACCCTGCGGCGGCTGCGCGCACTCAAGCGCCGCTACGACCCCGCCAAGGTCTTCCGCGACAACTTCGCCTTCGACCCGGCCGAGGAGGACGTCACACCCGGCGCAGCAGCAGGGTGACGAACCCGAGCACACCCCGGTAGCCGCGCAGCCACATGTCGCGGTGGCCGCGGGCGGCGGCCAGGGCGGCGTCGCCGTCCGGTCCAGGGTGGTCGAGCGCCCAGGAGGTGAGGGTGCCGGTCCACGACCACTCGTACGCGTCCCACTCGCCGGGGGTGCTGGTGTGGCCGTGGACGGCGGCGAAACCGGCCTGCTCCATGGACTCCACCGTGCCGGCGAGGTCGGCGAAGTCATCCGGCTTGGCGTCCAGCAGGCGAAGGGCCTCCGGCGTGGGCGGGCGTTCCCAGAAGCCCTCGCCGACCAGGGCGAGGCCGCGCGGGCCCAGGTGGCGGCGGACGGCCGCGAGCGTCTGCGCCAGCCCGCCGAACGCGTGCGTCGCCCCGACACACAGCACCAGGTCGTACGACGGTCCGGCGGCGAAGTCGGCGGCGGGCGTGCGGTGCAGCCGGAGCCGGTCGGAGACGCCGCGGCGGTCCGCTTCGCGGGCGGCCGCGGCGAGCGCCATCTCCGAGACGTCCACCCCGTCGGCCGTCGCGTCGGGATAACGGGCCAGCGCCCTGGTCAGCCAGGCGCCCTCGCCGCAGCCGAGGTCGAGGATGCGCGCCCCGCGCGGCGGCTTCGCCCGGGCGAGCAGGCGTTCCACGGCGGTCTCACTGAGGGGAGCGGCGATGGGGTGGTCGCCGTGAGCGATGTGACTGATCGACTCTCGTTCCATCCTCGCGACTATTCAGGACCGCACAGAACCCAGCAATCGGATTTCCACCTCATGAGCGACCTGCCGTCCGGCCTCCCGTCAGGAGGGCGTCGATCGCGGCGTCGCCGGTCGGCGGGGTCAGGCGGGTGGGGGCGCCGGCGGCCACGAGGGCGGACACCGTGCCGAGGTAGTCGCCGTCGGCGGCGCGGTTGTGGCGCAGGCCCCACAGGGCGCAGTCGAGCGGGGTCGGGCCCTCCTCGTCGAAGGCGCGGTCGTCGAGATCCGCCCCGCGTTCGATGAGCAACCGCACGGTCGGCGCCCGACCGTGCATGGCGGCCTGGTCCAGAGGGGTGAAGTTGCTCCAGCCTCGGGTGTCCACCGCCATGCCGGCGTCCAGCAGCGCCCGCACCACCTCCGTGCGGCCCAGCTGCGCGAACTGCCCGAGCAGCCAGCCGGAGCCGCCGCCCGGCACACCGAGGACCGGCGGGGGAGCGGCCGGCAGGCGCGCGGACTCGCCGCGCGCCACCGCCAGCACCGCCGCGTCCACCGCGTCGAGGTCCGCCCGCGCGCCGCGCTCGGCCAGCAGCTCGTACGCCGCCAGGTGCCCGCACCGGGCGGCCAGCGCGAGCGGGCGGCGGCCGACGTCCCAGCGGTCCCACGGCAGGTTCACGTCGGCGCCGGCGTCCAGCAGCATCGTCAGCACGGTCGTGCCGCGGCCCCGGGCGATCGCGTGGTGCAGCGCGCGGCACGCGTTCACATCGGCCCCGCGGCCGAGGAACCAGCGCAGGCCCGCCGTGTCCTCGAAGTCCAGCTTGCGGACGATCAGGCGTTCGAAGCCCGGCCGGTGGAGCAGGTCGAGGAACGCGCCGCCGGAGTGCTCGCAGGCGCGGTAGAAGGCGTCCTCGTCCGGCGGCGCGCCGCGGTCGAGCAGCAGGCGGACGAGAGCCAGGTCGCCGCGCGCCACGGCGTCGAACAGCGCGGTCCGCCTGCTCTCACCGTTCCACTCGACGGTGTGGCAGGCGGGGTCGGCTCCGGCGTCGAGCAGCACGCGTACGCACGCGCGGATGCGCTCGGCCGGGCCGGTGCCGTGCCGCAGCAGCGCGAGCAGCGGCGGCAGCCCGCCGACCGGCGCCGTCGCCGCCTCGGGCTCGGCGGCAAGCAGCGCCGCGAGCGCGTCGGCGTCGGCCAGGGCGACCGCCCGTTCGACGCCCGCCAGCCCCGTCGCGCGTACGTACGCCACCAGCCTCGGCCAGCTGGGGAAGCCGTGGTCGCGGGCGAGGTCGAACTGCGCCCGGCTCAGCGGGACGCCACGGGCGCGGGCGAGCGCCTTGGCCTGCTTGCGCAGGTGCTCCAGGGAAGGGCGCTGGGGAAGGTCAGGCACGGCGAACCTCCGTCTGCCCGTGTCCGCGTCTGCGGGCCGAGGTCCGTCGACCAGGTGTGCGGTGCTGCCGGTGGGATCGTCCCTGCCCCGCGGACTGGATGCGCCCGGCTGCGCACCCGCGAGTCTACCGGAGGGCCGCCCGGCGTATGCGTGCGTATGCGCCAGGCCTCTGCCCGGAATGGGGGGGCGAATGCTGAGGGTTGGAGGCTTCTGGGGTGGATTGTGCGAGAGTATCGTGTGGACTGTGACGACGTTCAGGATCAGCGAGGCCGCGGCGCTGCTCGGGGTCAGCGCCGACACCGTGCGCCGGTGGGTCGACTCCGGGCGGCTCGCGGCCGAGCGTGACGAGCACGGCCACCGGCGGGTGCAGGGCGCCGACCTGGCCGCGTTCGCCCGATCCCAGGTGGAGTCGCCGGAGAGCGGACGGTCCTCGGCCCGCAACCGGCTGCGCGGCATCGTCACCGACGTGCTGAAGGACGCGGTGATGGCGCAGGTGGAGATCGCGGCGGGGCCGTACCGCGTGGTGTCGCTGATGAGCCGGCAGGCCGCCGACGAGCTGGGGCTGGCGCCGGGTGTGATGGCCGAGGCCGTGATCAAGTCCACCAATGTCGTGGTCGAGGTCCCCGGCCGCGAGCGCGCGGGGACCTCGTGAGACGCGTCCTGCTGACGGTCCTCGCGGCGGCGCTCGCCCTCGCGGGGTGCGGGGCGGAGGCGTCCGGCGGCGGGAAGGTGACGGTGTTCGCGGCGGCGTCGCTGACCGAGAGCTTCACCCGGCTCGGTGCGGAGTTCGAGGCCGCGCACCCCGGCACGGCGGTGACGTTCAACTTCGGGTCGAGCGCGACCCTCGCCCAGCAGATCGTGCAGGGTGCTCCGGCCGACGTGTTCGCCGCGGCCAGCCCCGCCACGATGCGGACCGTCACCGACGCCTCTCTGGCCGGTGCGCCGGTCACGTTCGCGCGCAACAAGCTGGAGATCGCCGTCCCCGCCGGCAACCCGGCCAAGGTCCGGACGCCGGCCGATCTGGCCGCCCCGGGGGTGAAGGTCGCGCTCTGCGCCGAGCAGGTGCCGTGCGGGGTCGCCGCCGCCCAGGCGCTCAAGGCCGCGGGCGTACGGGTCACGCCCGTGACGCTGGAGCAGGACGTCAAGGCCACGCTCACCAAGGTCCGCCTCGGCGAGGTCGACGCGGCGCTCGTCTACCGCACCGACGTGCTGGCGGCGGCCGGCGAGGTGCGCGGCATCCCCTTCCCCGAGGCCGACCGGGCGGTCAACGACTACCCGATCGCGGTGCTCGACGACGCACCCGCGGGTGACCTCGCCAAGCAGTTCGTCCAGCTCGTGCGCTCGCCGCAGGGCAAGGACGTGCTGGCCGAGGCCGGATTCGAGGCCCCATGACGACGACGTCCCGCAGCGGCTCCGCCCGTGGCGGCGGGCGTGTCGTCGCCGGGCGGTTGCCGTGGGTGCTCGTGGTGCCCGCGCTCCTCGGGCTGGCCTTCCTCGTGCTGCCGCTGGCCGGGCTGCTGATCCGGGCCCCCTGGCCGACGCTGCTCCAGCGGCTGAGCGAGCCGCAGATCCTGGAGGCGCTGCGCCTGTCGGTGGTGACGGCCACCATCGCGACCGCCGTGTGCCTGCTGCTCGGCGTGCCGCTCGCCTGGCTGCTCGCCCGGGTCGACCTGCCCGGCAAGCGGGTGGTGCGGGCGCTCGTCACCGTGCCGCTCGTGCTGCCCCCGGTCGTGGGCGGCGTGGCGCTGCTGCTCGTTCTCGGCCGGCGCGGGCTCGTCGGCCAGTGGCTGGAGTCGGCGTTCGGCGTCACGCTGCCGTTCACCACCGCCGGGGTGGTCATCGCGGAGGCGTTCGTCGCGATGCCGTTCCTCGTCATCAGTGTGGAGGGCGCGCTGCGCGCGGCCGACCAGCGCTACGAGGAGGCCGCGGCCACCCTGGGCGCCTCCCGCTGGACGGTCTTCCGCCGCGTCACCCTGCCGCTCGTCGCCCCCGGCATCGTGGCCGGGGCGGTGCTGTGCTGGGCGCGGGCGCTCGGCGAGTTCGGGGCCACGATCACGTTCGCCGGGAACTTCCCCGGCACCACCCGCACCATGCCGCTGGCCGTCTACCTCGCCCTGGAGACCGAGCCGGAGGCCGCCATCGTGCTCAGTCTCGTCCTGCTCGCCGTCTCCGTGGTCATCCTGGCGAGCCTGCGCGACCGGTGGGTGAACGCCGCATGACCGCGCCCGGCCTGAGCGCCCGGCTCGTCGTCACCCGGCCCGCGTTCCGGCTCGACGTCTCCTTCGACGTCGTCCCCGGCGAGGTCGTCGCGCTGCTCGGCCCCAACGGCGCGGGCAAGACCACCGCCCTGCGCGCCCTCGCGGGACTCATCGGCCTGGCTGCGGAGGGGCACATCACCCTCGACGGCCGCCCCCTGCACACCGAACCCCCCGACCGGCGGCCCATCGGCATGGTGTTCCAGGACTACCTGCTCTTCCCCCACCTGTCCGCCCTCGACAACGTCGCCTTCGGGCCGCGCTGCCGCGGCGCCTCCAAGGCCGAGGCCCGCCGCGTCGCGGCCGGCCTGCTCGAACGCGTCGGCCTCGCCGCCCAGGCCGGCGCCAAACCCCGCCGGCTGTCCGGCGGCCAGGCGCAGCGGGTCGCGCTCGCCCGGGCGCTGGCCGTACGGCCGCGGCTGCTGCTGCTCGACGAGCCGCTCGCCGCGCTCGACGCGCACACCCGGCTGGAGATCCGCTCCCAGCTGCGCCGCCACCTGGCCGGGTTCGACGGTGCCACCGTGCTCGTCACGCACGACCCGCTCGACGCCATGGTGCTCGCCGACCGGCTGGTGGTGGTGGAGGACGGCGCCGTCGTCCAGCAGGGCGGGCCCGCCGAGGTGGCCAGGCGCCCCCGTACGGACTACGTGGCGCGGCTGGTCGGGCTCAACCTGTACCGGGGGAGCGGCGACGGGGCTCGCGTCAAGGTGGGCGAGCTGCCCTTCAGCACGATCGAGCAGGTCGACGGGCCGGCGTTCGTGGCCTTCTCGCCGGCCGCCGTCGCGCTCTACCGCACCCGGCCCGACGGCAGCCCGCGCAACCTGTGGCAGGCCGCCGTCGAGGGCGTCGAACGCCACGGCGACAACGTCCGCGTCCACCTCGGCGGGCCCATCGCCGCGTTCGTCGACATCACGCCCGCCGCACTCGCCGACCTCGACCTGAGCCCCGGCCGGCAGGTGTGGGCCGCGGTGAAGGCCACCGAGACCCACGCCTACCCGGCCTAGCCTCGGGCCGGGGCCTGCTCGCGTGTCGCGGGCAGGCCGAGCTCCTCGGTCGGCACACGGTACGTCTCCCGCGCCGTGGCCACCGCGACGGCGCTGATCGCGCAGAGGACGGCGGTGAAGATGCCCACGCCGACCCAGCCCCGCAGGCCCAGCCAGCCCTCCGGCGAGACGATGCCCGCGGCCGAGGCCACCGCGAACCCGGCCACCGCGAAGCCGATCTGGGTGCCGATCGCCATGCCCGACAGGCGCACCTTCGTGCTGAACATCTCGCCGTACAGCGCCGGCCAGATGCCGTTGGAGGCGCTGTAGACGACGCCGAGCGTCAGGATGCCGACCACGAAGACCAGCGCGTAGTTGCGCGAGTTGATCGCCGCCAGGTACGCGAAGATCATGATCGGGCTGCCGATCGCGCCGACGAGGAAGACGGGCTTGCGGCCGATCCGGTCCGACAGCCGGGCCCACAGCGGGATCGCTACCAGCGCGACGGCGTTCGCGGCGATGCTCACCCAGAGCATCGTGGCGTTGTCGAGGCCGATCTCGTCGCTGGTGGCGTAGTTGAGCGCCCACACCGTGAAGATCGTGCTGACGGTGGCGATGAGCGCCGCGCACACCACGCGCACCACACTGCGCCAGTGGTCGCGGAACAGCACCGCCAGCGGCATCCGCGGCACGGTGCCCTGGGCGAGCTCCGCCTCGAAGGCCGGGGTCTCCTCCAGCCGCCTGCGGATGATCCAGCCGACCACCGCGACGGCCACACTCAGCCAGAACGGCACCCGCCAGCCCCAGCTGAGCAGTTGCTCCTCCGGCAGCGCCGCCACCGGGATGAACACGAACGTGGCCAGGATCTGGCCGAACTGGGTGCCGTTCAGCGTGAAGCTGGTGAAGTAGCCGCGCCGGTCGCTCGGGGAGTGCTCCAGGGTCATCGAGTTGGCGCTGGCCTGCTCGCCCGCCGCCGACAGACCCTGCAGGATGCGCAGCAGCACCAGCAGCGCCGGCGCGAGGTTGCCGATCTGGTCGCGGGTGGGCAGGCAGCCGATGAGGAACGTGGAGACGCCCATCAGCACCAGCGTGAACACCATGATCTTCTTGCGGCCGAACCGGTCGCCCACGTGACCCAGGATGAACGCGCCCACGGGCCGGGCGGCGTAGGCGACGCCGAAGCTGGCCAGCGACTGCAGGGTGGCGGTGGCCGGGTCGGAGTCGTCGAAGAAGACCCTGCTGAAGATCAGCGCGGCGGCGCTGCCGTAGATGAAGAAGTCGTAGTACTCGAGAGCGCTGCCGATCCAGGCGGCGACGGCGGCCTTGCGGGGGGTGCCCCGGCTCAGGGGGGTGTCCGGTGAGCTGTCGGTCACGGTTGCTCTCCTCGGTGAGCGCGGTCCGGCGGCCCCCGACGCGCCGATAACCTGCGTTTTACGTACTAGATAGTTAATTAATGTCGCGGCCATGCTGCAGGGCCGCGCGGCGGCTGTCAAGGGACCGGTCGCCGTACGGTGTCGCGAGCGGTCATTACTATGGGCGGATGACCTCGCAGCCGGCCACCCAGCCTGCCACCCAGCCGGCCGACAGGCCGCGCCGGCGTGACGCCGAGCGCACCCGGGCGGAGATCCTCGCGGTCGCGCAGAGCGAGTTCGCCCGCCACGGCTACGCCGGGGCGCGGGTCGACGAGATCGCCGAGCTCATGCGCACGACCAAGCGCATGATCTACTACTACTTCGGCAGCAAGGAGCGCCTCTACGTCGCGGTGCTGGAGAAGGCGTACTCCGAGGTGCGCGCCGTCGAGCGCACGGTCGACGTCGAGCACCTGGCGCCGGTCGAGGCGATCCGCACGCTGGCCGAGCTGACGTTCGACCACCACGACGCCCACCGCGACTTCATCAAGCTCGTCGCCATCGAGAACATCCACCAGGGCGAGCACATCCGCACGTCCGAGGTGCTGGCCAACCTCGGGGCGCCGGTGCTCGACCTCATCTCGCGCATCCTGGAGGCGGGGCGGGCCTCCGGCGACTTCGTCACCGAGGCCGACGCCATCGACGTGCACATGATGATCAGTGCGTTCTGCTTCTTCCGGGTGGCCAACCAGCACACGTTCGGGGCGCTGTTCGGACGCGACATGACCGCCCCCGAGCATCGTGAACGGTTGCGCCGCATGGTCGGTGAGATGACGGTGGCCTACCTCCGGGGCGCCGGCGGCAGCGCCTGATGCTCACGTCAGGGCATTGAGGGCACGGTCCACGTCGTCGGTCGTCGTGTAGACGTGGAAGCCGGCACGGACCTTGCCCGCCCGCACGGCCGCCCTGATCCCGGCCGCCTCCAGGCGTTCGCCCGGGGCGTCGACCGAGACGATGGCGGTGTTCGAGGGCTCCAGGCCGAGGCCCGTTCTGAAGCGGTTGGCGAGAGTCACGTCGTGCTCGTGGATCCGTTCCATGCCGATCTCGTTGAGCAGTTCGAGGGCGGGGGCCGCGCCGACGTACGAGAACCAGGCGGGCGACAGGTCGAACGCGCGCGCGTCGTCGGCGAGGCGCAGCGGCGGGCCGTAGTAGGAGCCGCCCTCGTCGGCGCCGCCGTACCAGTTGGCGGCCAGCGGGCGCATCCGCTCGCGCAGGCCCGGCGACAGGTAGCCGAACGCCGCGCCGCGCGGCGCCATCAGCCACTTGTACGCGGCGCAGGCCAGCGCGTCCACGCCCGCCACGTCCACGGGCAGCCAGCCGCACGCCTGCGAGCCGTCGGCGATCACCAGCGCGTCGTGGGCGCGGGCGGCGGCGACGATGTCGGCGAGCGGGGCGACGTACCCGGTGGCGGACTGCACCAGGCTGAACGCGACGGCGGCGGTGTCACGGGTGATCGCGTCGGCGAGGCGGTCGGCCGGCACCGTACGGACCCGGGCGCTGACCATCCACGGGAACAGGTTGCTGGTGAACTCCTCCTCCGGCGCCACGACCTCGGCGCCCGCCGGCAGGGCGGTGGCCACGACGGACATGATCTGGGAGACCGACGAGCTGATCATCACGTCGGCGGGGGAGGCCCCGACCAGGCGGGCGAACGCGGAACGGGAGCGCCCGACGGAGGCGTCCCACGGTTTCCAGTCGCTGCTTCCGTGCCGCCACTGGGTCAGGGCGGTCTGCAACTCGTCGAACGCGCGGCGCGGGGGGATGCCGTAGGAAGGGGTGTTCAGCCAGCCCGGGTCCGCGTCCCAGAGCTTGACGGCCGTGGCGATGTCCATGCGCTCAGCCTAGGCAGCTCACCGCCGGACCACGAGATCCCCTCGGCCGGTTCGGGTGGGGCTCGGGGCAGGGCGGTGGCTGGCTGAGCGGTGCCAGAGCGCGGGCCAGCCGCCGCGGCCGAGCCAGGCGGCCGGGACGCGGAGTCCGTCCGCGGCGACCCGCTCCCAGAAGGCATCCAGGTCAGCGCCCAGCTCCACCGCACCTGGGAACGCCCGCCGCCATGGACCGTCCGGGTCCTCCAGGCTCGAACGGGGAAAGCCGGGCACGGACGCCTTCCCCGGCCCGGCCACCGCGACGGTCGGCGGCCCGTCCGCGCGGCTGGTGACCGCGATGACGAGCGCGCAGAGTACGGCCGTGTCCGCGTCGCGCGCGACGCGGTAGGCGAGCACCGGGTCGTCGGCGTGGGCCAGAAGGCCGAGCGTGGCGCGGACCCGCCGTGCCACGAGCTCCATCGTCCTGGCGGGCGCGATCGCCTCGTGCCGGGCGAGCGCGCGCAGCGAGCCCGGCAGCGGCGCGTCGGCCAGGAGCAGGTCCAGGTGATCGTGGCGGGCGCGCAGGGCCGGGTCGAGCGCGTCCAGGGCACGGGCGAGCGGACGGACACCGGTGGCCGCCCACAGCGCTGCCGGCCCCACCGCGGACAGGCCCTGGCGGCAGGCGTGCGCCATCCCTTCCGTGGAGAGACGGCGCAGCGCCGTCACGACGGCGGCGCCCGTTCCGGCTCCGGGCCAGGCCACGGCGGTCCCGACCGCGCCCGGATCGGCACCGCCCACCGTGGCGTCGACCGTGCCGGTCGGCCCCGTGCCGGTCAGCCCGATGTTGCCCGTTTCGGCGGGCCTGGTGCGGGTGGCGTCGAGGGTGCTCAGGGCCGCCAAGGCGGTCGTGGTGTCGGCGGCGGTCATCGACTGATGGGCCAAGTCCGCCAGTGGGGTGCTGATCTCCAGGAACGTACGGTTCGCGCGCCGCCGAGGCGACGGGCGGGGCCAGTCTCGTTCGACGGGTTCGGGGTGCGGCCGTTCGCGGGCCGGCGGTGGGAGGGTGGCCGCCCAGGTGGTGAATCGTTCGTGGAGCTCCGCGGGCGGGTCGGCGTTGAAGCGGGCGCGGAGCTCGGTGACGTGCCAGGCGCGGCCGTGCAGCCGCAGCTCGGCGTTGGCGACGATCTCGCCCTTCGCGCCGCGCAGCGCCAGCAGCGCACACCTGCCCAGCTCGGCCGCCTCCACGTAGTGCGGGAAGCCGATGCAGTTGCCCATGTACGCCGCCCACTCGGCGAGCATGCGCGCGTCCCGGGCGCACTCCACGCGCACGTCCGTACCGGGCAGCACCGTGCCGTCCCGTACGGCCAGCGGCTCGGGCAGCGGGAACACCTGCGGCACGGGGAGGCCGGCGACCAGCCCGGCGGTCAGCTCCGCCCACGTACGGCACCGCCGCGGCGGCCGAGCGCCGAACGACACGAACTGCGCGGCGGCGGCCAGCGCGGAGGGGATGGAGCCGGGCATGCGGGTGTCGTCCGGCGACGGGTCCGGGTTGGCATCGGGGGTGAGGGGACCGTAGGCGACGGCGGCGCGGTCGTGGCCGTTGAACCGGGCGAGGGCGTCGGCGAGCTCGGCGTACCACAGCAGGTCGCCGACCGTCTCCACCTCCTGCGGCGGCACGCCAGGTCGTGCGGCGAGGCGTTCCGACAGCGGGGGACGCCGCCCGGCCGCCGGCGGCTGCGCCCATCCGGTGGGGTCGCGCTGCGCGGTGTACCCGACGGCGGATCGCCAGTTCCTCATCCCGGCCTCCGACCAGGGCCCCAGGAACGCCAGGACACGCTGGTCGCCGAGCAGTTCGGTGACGGCCTCCATGACGACCTCGGCGTACTCGGCCGCCCTCGCCAGGCGTTGGCGTACGTACTCCGCCGGCTCCGCCCGCGCCGCCAGCTCCCTGACGTAGCAGCCGGGACGGGCGGGGAACCCGGCCATACCGCGCACCCGGCGCGCCGCCGATCCGGCTTCGGCGTCCGTCATGAAGGCCGTGGCCGCGGCGAGTTGCCCGGCGCACCGCGCGACGCCCCTTTCTACGCCGTCCTCCGCCACCGCCACGGCGGTGCGCAGCAGCACGGTCGCGGCCAGGGCGTCGTGCATCGCGCGGCCCACGATGACCGTCCAGTGCCAGGGCCGCGGCAGCCACCGCGCGGCCTCCGCCGCCGTCGGCTCGTGGCCCAGCTCGGCGCGGACCAGGCCGAGCACGAAGTCGTCGGCGTGGGCGCGGTAACGGTCGCGCAGCTCGTCCAGCCTGCTCTGCCGACCGCGGACGGCTCGCAACCGCTCCTCGCGCCGCTCCTCGGCCTGCCGCGCCGCCACCTGCCGCCAGAGATCCCGCAGCAGCTCGAACCGCCGCCGCCGCGGAAACCCGCCGAGGACCCGTTCCAGATGATCCGCCACGGCGGACGCCGCCGCCTCCGGCACGGCCTCGACGACCTCCCTGAGATCCGCGTCCTGAGCGGTGGCGGAACCTGCGGCCGGTGCGCTCTGCCGGTCGGCAGAGGCGGTGTGGGAGCCCCACTGCAGGACGCGTTCGATCTGTTCGGCGGCGAGCAGGCCGCCGGCGGCCGAGGCCAGGTGGAGCGCCGCCCAGCGGCCGTCGGCGACGGCCTTCGCGGCCGCGGCGGCGACCGGCTTGGTCGCCGCCGTCCCGAACAACGCCACCAGCACCCTCGTACGCTCGCCCAGCCGGTGCAGCCCGTCCAGCCCCAGCACCTGGAGGGCGGCCAGCACGGCGTCCCGCCGATCGCCGCGCACACCGTCGAGCCGGGCCGAGACGAATCCAGGGCACAACTCGACGCCCGCCCCCGCCGCCACCACTCCCAGCTCCGCGTACGGGCCGGGCACCGCCGGCGTGCCCGCGACGAGCCGGGCCAGCGCGGTCACGGCGGGTGCCGGATCGGCGCCGACGGGCCCGACCACGACGGGCAGGGCGGAGCGGTCGGGTTCCTCTGTGAGCAGGCGTCCGCGCGCGTCCCAGACCTGCTGACCGCGTCCCGTCACCATCCCGAAGGCAAGCCGTACCACGTGCTCATGATTCGGGCATCCGGCCCGGAACGGCAAACGAATTCAAGCCGCCTCACTTCGGGCATCTCGCATTAGTTATATCAAAAGGTCTATTGACATGATTTATCAACAAGAGAAGTATTTGGGCATGTCAGAAGACGGCCTCCCGCTCCATGTGCGGACCCGCAGGGCGCTGGAGGCCCGAATCCGCGGCGGCCAGTGGGGCCCGGGCACCCGGATCCCCACCGAGGCCGAGCTCTGCCAGGAGTTCGGCGTCTCGCGCATCACCGTGCAACGGGCCCTGCGGGATCTCGCCGACGCCGGGCTCATCGTCCGCTTCCGCAAGCGCGGCAGCTTCGTGGCCCAGGCCGTCGGCCGGCACAACTTGCTGCGCTTCACGGGGCTGCTCATCCAGGGCCCGGAAACGCACGGCGACCACCGGGTCGTCTCGGCGCAGGTGCTGCCCGCCCACAAGGCGAGGCTGCGGCTGCCGGGCGTGCCAGGAGAGGAGGCGGTCGTGCAGATGGAGCGTCACAAGCTGGGCCCGGACGGCGCGGTGCTGAACACCGAGCTTCACGTGCTGCCCTTCCGGCTGGCGCCCGACCTGCTCGAGCAGCCGTTAGGGCCGCTCACCACGCACGCCTACCTCCGCGACCGCGGCGTCGAGCTCGTACGCGCCAGGCTCTACGTGGAGCCGTACGCGCTCGGCGAGGCCGAGGCGGAGCTGTTCGGCCTGCCGGCGGGCACGCCGGTGTTCCGCTGGCTGCGCGAGACCTGGACCAGGCGCGGCGAGATCGCCGAACTCCTGGAAGAGGTCGTCCCGCCGAGATCCGAGCGCTTCTACGTGGAGACCGACCTGGGCGGCCCTCCCGACCGCCCCTGAACGACAACACCCGTACGACCGCACCGTGCGCCGTAGGCGCGACGGTCCCCCGTCCTGCCCTTGAGGAGCGGTTCCATGACCTCTGTCGCCGTCGTCGGCACCGGCGCCGTCGGCTCGATGGCCCTGTGGCGCCTGGCCGAACGCGGCATCCCGGCAGTCGGCTTCGACGCCTACGCCCCCGGCCACGACCGCGGGGCAGCCGGCGGCGAGTCGCGGATCTTCCGCACCGCGTACAAGGAGGGCCCGGAGTACGTGCCGCTGCTGCGCGAGGCGCGCACCCTGTGGGAGGAGCTGGAACGCGTCTCGGGCCGCCGTCTGCTGACCCCGGTCGGCGGCGTCACGGCGGGCCCGCGCGACCACCCCAAGATCCGCGCCGTGCTGGCCGCCGCCCGGGCGCACGACCTGCCCGTCGAGGTCCTGACCGGGCGGGACGCGCGCGAGCGGGTCCCCGAGCATCCGCTGCGCGAGGGCGAGGTCCTGGTCGCCGACCCCGACGCCGGCCACCTGCGCCCTGAGCCCGCCGTGGTCGCCGCCGCGAACGCCGCCGAACAGGCCGGCGCCCGCATCGCCCGCTACACGCCGGTCCACGAGGTACGTGCGGACGCCACCGGCGTGACCGTCGTGACCGGCGACGGCCGGCACCGTTTCACACACGCCGTCCTCGCCCCCGGCCCCTGGGCGGCCACGCCCGGCGTCCTGCTCCCCCAGCCCCTCGCCCGGCACGTCAGCGCCATGGCCATCACCTCGACCTGGTTCCCGCGCCGCGACGAGACGCTCTTCGGCCCGCAGCGGTGCCCGATCGCCATCCGCGTCGGCGAGCCCGCCTACTCCTGCTTCCCCTCGGTGGACGGCGCCGGCGTCAAGGTCAACCTGCACGTCCCGTGGCGGCCGATCGGCTCACCGGAGTCGCTGCCCCGCAGCGTCCCGGTCGCTTACGTGCGGCAGGTCGCCGAGGCGGTCGCCGCGACCCTGCCGGGCCTGCGGCCCGACCCGATCCGCGTGGCCACGTACGCCGACGCCTTCAGCCCCGACGGCCACGGCCTGCTCGGCAGGATGGGCCGCACGGTGGTCGCGGCCGCGTTCAGCGGGCACGGCTTCAAGCTCGCCCCCGTCTTCGGCGACATCGTCGCCGACCTGGTCGAGACCGGCGCGACGGCGCGCGGCATCGGCCACCTTGCCCCGAACCGCCCCCTTCGGAGGTCGCCATGACACCCAGACCGCTGGCCGCCGGGCTCCTCGCCGGGCTCCTCGCCCTCACCTCCTGCGGCGCGCCCACCCCGTCGGCCGCCCCCGGCACCCTCGTCATCGCCGGGTACGGCGGCTCGTACGAGGAGGCGTTCAAGCAGTCCGTCATCCCGGGCTTCGAGAAGTCCTGCTCCTGCAAGGTCACCTACATCGCCGGCAGCTCCACCGACACCGTCGCCAAGCTCAAGGCGCAGCAGGCCGCGCCGCAGATCGACGTCGCCCTCATCGACGACGGCGTGCAGGCCCAGGCGGTCGAGGCGGGACTGCTGGCCCCCCTCGATCCGAAGGTGGTTACCAACCTGCCGAACGTCATCGACCTCGCCCGCCTGCCCGGGGACGTCGGCGTCGGCTTCTCCCTGAACGCCACAGGCCTGGCCTACAACACCGACTACTACGCCAAGAACGGCCTGCCCGCGCCGAAGCGGCTGGCCGACCTGGAGAACCCCGGGCTCAAGGGCAAGCTCGTGATGCCGTCCATCACCCAGACGTACGGCCTGGGCGCGCTGCTCATCGCCGCCAAGGTCGGCGGCGGCTCCGAGCAGGACATCGAACCGGGCTTCGCGGGCGTGAAGAAGATCGCGGCCAACGCCGTCACGTTCGACACCACGGCCGACGTGTCCAACTACTTCCTGCAAGGACAGGCCGTGGCCACGGTGTGGGGCAACTCGCGCGTGCAGACGCTGGCCGACAAGGGTTTCCCGATCGCGTTCGTCTACCCGGAAGAGGGCGCGCTGCCGCTGATCGCCACCGTCAACGTGGTGAACAAGGCGCCGCACGCCGACCTGGCGCAGAAGTTCGTCAACACGCTCCTGGAGCCGTCGGCGCAGCAGGCCATGGCCGCCTCCAACTTCAACGGCCCGGTCGTCAGGGGGGTAACGCTCGACCCCTCGCTCGCCGGCAAGGTCGTCGACCAGAACCGCGCCGCCGACCTGCGCAAGCTCGACTGGGAAACGATCAACAAGAACCGTTCCGCCTGGACGGAGCGCTGGAACAAGGAGGTCGAGACCTCATGACCAGGCTGCTCGCCGTGGCGCTGGCCCTCATCGGCCTGACGGCCTGCTCCCCGCCCAGCCCGGCCGTCTCGGCGGGCAGGCTCGTGGTGGCAGGGTACGGGGGCTCGTACCAGGAGGCGTTCGAGCAGGCGGTGCTGCCCGACTTCGAGAAATCGTGCGGCTGCGAGGTCACCTACATCGCCGGCAGCTCCACCGACACCGTCGCCAAGCTGAAGGCGCAGCAGGCCGCGCCGCAGATCGACGTCGCCCTCATCGACGACGGGCCGCAGGCCCAGGCGGCGCAGGCGGGCCTGCTGGCCGAGCTGGACCCCGCCACCGTGACGCGCCTGGCGAAAGTCGAGAAGGTGGCCCGCCTGCCCGGAGACATCGGCGTCGGCTTCGCGCTGACCGCGACCGGGATCGCGTACAACGACAAGTGGTACGCCGACAACGGCGTGCCCGCGCCCAGGAAGTTGTCCGACCTGGCGGACCCGAGGCTCAAGGGCAAGGTCGTGTTCCCGTCGATCAGCAACACCTACGGCGTGGGCGCCCTCATGCTGGCGGCCCGCGAGGGCGGCGGCTCCGAGCGGGACGCCGAGCCCGGCTTCGCGGGCGTGGAGAAGGTCGCGGTCAACGCCTTCACCTTCGACACCACGGCCGACGTGTCGAACTACTTCCTGCAGGGGCAGGCGGTCGCCTCCGTCTGGGGCGGCTCGCGGGTGGAGACGCTGGCCGACAAGGGCTTCCCGATCACGTTCGCCTACCCGGAGGAAGGCGCCATCCCGTTGCTGGCGACCGCGAACGTCGTCGCCAAGGCGCCGCACCCTGACCTGGCGCAGAAGTTCGTCAACGCCCTGCTGGAGCCGGCCATCCAACGCAAGCTGGCCGCCGAGGGCTACGACGCCCCCACCGTCACCGACGCCGAGCTCGACCCCGCCGTGGCCAAGCGCGTCGTCGGCGCGGAGCAGGCGGCCGGGATGACGCCGCTGGACTGGAGCGTGATCAACGACTCGCGCGCCGGCTGGACCGACCGATGGACGAAGGAGGTTGAGCGCTCATGAGCACGAGCGTCACCGAGGCGCCGGCGCGGTCCGACGTCCGGCGCGGGCGGCTGCGGCTGGACGGCGTGCGCAAGGTGCTGGGCGGCAAGGAGGTGGTCTCGTCGGTGGACCTGGAGACCGAGCCCGGCGAGTTCCTCACGCTGCTCGGCCCCTCCGGCTGCGGCAAGACGACGACCCTCAACATGGTCGCCGGGCACCTGACCGCCGACGGCGGCGTGATCGAGGTGGACGGCCGCGACATCACCGCCGTCCCGCCGCACCGCCGTTCCATGGGGATGGTCTTCCAGTCGTACGCGCTGTTCCCGCACATGACGGTCGCCGAGAACGTCGCGTTCGGCCTGCGCATGCGCAAGGTTCCCGCCGCCGACCGGCGCAGGCAGGTCGCCGAGATGCTGGAGCTGGTCGGCCTGGACGGCATGGCCGACCGGCACCCCGGCCGGCTGTCCGGCGGCCAGCAGCAGCGGGCCGCGCTGGCCAGGGCGCTGGTCGTCCAGCCCGACCTGTTGCTGCTCGACGAGCCCTTCTCCAACCTCGATGCCCAGCTGCGGGTACGCCTGCGTGAGGAGGTCGCCGCCCTGCAGCGCCGCATCGGCACCACCACGATCCTCGTCACCCACGACCAGGAGGAGGCGCTGGCCGTCTCCGACCGGATCGCGGTCATGGCCGACGGCGTGATCCACCAGCTCGACCGGCCGCGCGAGATCTACCTGCGCCCCGGCACGGACTTCGTGGCCCGCTTCATCGGTGAGGTCAACGCCATCGAGGGCACCGCCGCCGGGCCCGTGGCCGACGGGTACGCCTGCACGGTCGCCGGGGAGACCGTGGCCGCCACCCCCGCCGGTGACCCGCCTGCCGCGGGCGAGGCCGTGCGGCTGTACGTACGGCCTGAGGTCGTGCGGATCAGCACGGACGGCGCGCAGGGACTGCGCGGCACGGTCCGCGAGACGCGTTTTCTCGGCTCGCGCATCCGCTGCGTCGTCGCCACCCCGGCCGGCGAGGTGACGGCGGCGCTGCCGTTCGACGCCCGGGTGCCCGCGGTGGGGGAGGAGGTGACCTGCGCATGGCGGCCGTCGGACGCGTCGCTGGCGGCTCGCTGAACCGCTCCGGCCGGCGCACGGGCCTGCTGCTCGCGCTCCCGGCCATCCTGATCTTCGCGCTGCTGTTCGTGGCGCCGCTGTGCACGCTGGTGGCCAACAGCTTCAGGACGCAGACGGGCGCGTTCACGCTGGACAACTACCAGCGTTTCCTCGGCGACCCGTTCTACCGGGACGTCCTGTGGAACACGCTCAAGGTGGCCGCGCTGACCACGATCGGCTGCCTGGTCGTCGGCTACCCCTTCGCGCTGTACCTGCGCGGCCGCTCGCCGCGTGTGCGCAACTGGCTGGCCCTGCTCCTGCTGTCGCCGCTGCTGATCAGCATGGTCATCCGCGCGTACGGATGGCTGGTGGTGCTCGGGCCGCAGGGGCCGGTCGCCGCCGTGATCGAGTGGTTCGGGCTCACCCCGCCACAGCTGCTCTACAACGACACGGCCGTGCTCATCGGCATGGTCCACGTCATGCTCGCGTACATGGTGCTGCCGCTCATGGGCAGCCTCGACCGGATCGACCGCACCCTCGTGCCGGCCGCCAGGGGGCTCGGCGCGTCCGGCTGGACCTGCTTCTGGCGGATCACGCTGCCGCTGTCGGCGCCCGGCATGCTGGCCGGAGCCATGATCGTCTTCAGCCTGACGGCCTCCAGCTTCGTCACCCCGGCGATCCTCGGCGGCCCGAAGGTGAAGCTCATGCCGTACTTCGTCTACACGCAGGCCACCGTCACGCTCGACTGGCCGTACGCGGCCGCGATCGGCTTCGTGCTGGTGGTCGTGACGACCGGGCTGCTGCTGGCGTACTCGCGGCTGCTGCGCAGGGGCGGCGGGGAGGTGGTGTTCGGATGACGCGGCTCACCGCCCTGCTCGGCGGCGCGTTCGCGGTGCTCGTCGGGCTGTTCCTGATCGCGCCCGTCGCGGTCACGGTGGCCTCCTCGCTCACCACGACCGCGTACGTGACGTTCCCGCCGCAGGGCATCACCCTGCGCTGGTACGCCGAGGTGTTCCAGAAGCCCGAGTTCCTGTCGTCGTTCGCGCTCAGCGTGGGCGTGGCCCTGGGCGCGGCGGCCGTGTCGGCGGTGGCCGGGCTGGCCGGCGGGCTCGCCATCCACCGCTACCGCTTCCCCGGCCGGGCCGCGCTGGAGGCGGTGCTGTCCAGCGCGTTCGCGGTGCCCACGATCGTGCTCGGCATCGGACTGCTGCAGTGGTTCGCGCAGATGGGGCTGGCCTCCAGCCCGTTCACGCTGCTGCTGGCGCACCTGGTGCTGACCGTCCCGTACGCGGTGCGGCTGGTCCTGGCCGGGCTCGCCGGGCTCGACCGGTCGGCGGAGAAGGCCGCGGCCGGGCTGGGCGCCCCGCCGTTCGCGGTGTTCTGGCACGTGACGCTGCCGGCTGTGCGCGGGGCGCTGATCGGGGGTGCGTTCTTCGCCTTCATCACCTCCTTCGACGACCTGACGGTGGCACTGTTCGTGGTCACCACCGACCTGCAGACGCTGCCCGTCAGGATCTTCAACTACATGCAGTACGACTACGACCCCACGGTCACCGCGATCGGCACGCTGATGGTGCTGTTCGCCGTGGTCGCGGTCGTCGTCATCGAACGTTTCGTCGGCGTGGCCAGGCTGTTCGGCGCCGACCGGGATCAACAGTGAAAGGAACCGGCATGCGGGTCGTCGTCATCGGCGCGGGAGTGGTGGGATCGGCGGTCGCGGCGGGGCTGGTCCGGCGCGGCGCCCAGGTCACGGTCCTGGAGGCGCGTACGCCGGGAGCCGGCACCACGTCCACCTCGGTCGCGTGGGTCAACGCCAACAACAAGACCCCCAAGGCGTACTTCGAGCTCAACCACGCCGCCGTCTGGGCGCACCACCAGCTGCCCGGCGACTGGTTCTTCCCCACCGGCAACCTCGAGTGCGCGGTCACCGACGAGCACAAGGAGAACCTTGAGGCCCGCGTCGGCCGGCTGCTCGACCTGGGCTACCCGGTCGAACGGGTGACCGCGCGGCGGGCGCTGGCGCTGGAGCCCGACCTCGTCCCGCCTCCTGGCGCCGAGTACGTGTTCTTCCCCGGCGAGGCGTACGTCCAGCCCCTGCGCCTGCTCGGGCGGCTGCTCGGCGAGGCGCGCGACGGCGGCGCGGTGGTCGAGTGCGGCGCCGAGGTCACCGCGGTCGAGACGTCGGCGTCCGGGGTGAAGGTGCTGGCCGGTGGGCGCACGTTCGCCGGAGACGCCGTCGTCACCTGCGCCGGCCGCTGGACCCGTCAGGTCGCCGCCCTGGCCGGGGCGACGGTGCCGATGCTGGACCCGGTCGTGTCCGGCTCGGTCACCAACGGGTTCCTGGTCACCACGACGCCGGTGCCCGCACGGCTGTCCCGCGTGCTCACCACCGCCGGGCTCAACCTGCGCCCGGACGGCGGCGGGCGGCTGCTGCTGCAGTCGCTGCCCCTGGACGGGCTCGCCGACCCGGCCGAGCCGGTGCCGGCGGAGATCCGCGCCGACATCCTCGGACGGCTGCCCGGCGTGCTGCGCGGCACGGAGGGAGCCGAGGTGGAGCGGGCGGTCGTGGGGCAGCGGGCGATGCCCGGCGACGGGCTCACCGTGGCCGGGTTCGCCGACGCCGACCGGCGCGTGTACACGGTGGCCACGCACAGCGGGGTCACGCTGGCGCCGCTGCTGATGGAGGAGGTGGCGGGGGAGCTGTTCGGTGTGGAGTCGGCGCTGCTGGAGCCGTTCCGCCCCGGCCGTTTCGCCGACGGCACGGCCGGTCCCGCGCCCGTCCCGGCTCGCCGGCCGGGTCAGCAGTGACGCGCCGCCGTCGCTGAGCGGCGGGTTCCGGAGGCGTGCGGGCGGGCAGGCGTACCTCGTCTCGGGGAAGAAAGGCCTGATGAGCCCATGATCGGAAAGCTGATGGAGCTGGGCGGCTTCGGGGTGGAGGCCGCCGTCACGCTCACCCGCAACGGGCTGCTGCGCCCGCTGCCGCCCGGCGTGCTGGCCCGCGTGGTGGAGGCGTACCGGACCTTCGACGTGTCGCTCGCGGCGGGCGTGGCGGCGGCCGCTGCCCGCTGGCCGGAGCGGCCCGCCGTGCTGGACGAGGACGGGACGCTGACGTTCGCCGAGCTGGACGCCCGCGCCGCGGCGCTGGCCGCCGCGCTGCGCTCCCGCTACGGCGCGGGGCCGGGCACGACGGTGGCGGTCATGTGGCCCAACCACCGCGGCTTCGTCACGGCCGCCGCGGCCGTGTCCCGCCTCGGCGCCGACCTGCTGCTGCTCAACACCGGGCTGGCCGGGCCGCAGCTGCGGGACATCCTGCGCCGCGAGGGCGTCCACGTGCTCATCGCGGACCCGGGCCTCGCGCGGGTCCAGTTCGGCGGGCCGCGCGTCAGCGACCTCGACGACCTGGTGAGCGAGGGCGGGCCGCCCGTGCCGAGGCCCCGGCGGCCGGGGCGGCTGGTGCTGCTCACCTCCGGCACGACCGGCGTGCCCAAGGGCGCCCCGCGCAGGCTCTCCCTGGGGGCGGTGGCGGAGCCGTTCGTGTCGATGCTGGCCACCGTGCCCGTACGCGGCGGGGAGCCGATGCTCGTCGCGCCGCCGCTGTTCCACGGGCTCGGCATCCTGTGGTACGCGGTCGCGCTCGTGCTCGGCTGCCCGGTCGTGCTCATACGCCGCTTCGACCCGCAGGGCGTTCTCGACGCGCTCGAACGCACCGGTGCGGGCAGCATGGTCGCCGTGCCGGTGATGCTGCAGCGGCTGCTCGCCCTCCCGCCCCGGCGGCTGCCGCACCTTCGCGTGGTGCTCTGCGGTGGCTCGGCGCTGCGGCCAGACCTCGCCACCGCGTTCATGGACGCCTACGGTGACGTCCTCTACAACCTGTACGGCTCCACCGAGGCCGGCTGGGCGGCCCTGGCCACGCCCGCCGACCTGCGGGCCGCCCCTGAGACGGTGGGCCGCCCGCCGCGCGGAGCGACCGTGCGCGTCGAAGGGCCTGAGGGGCGCGAGCAGCCGGCCGGCGAGGTGGGACGGGTTCTGGTCGGCGGCGGCCTGACGTTCGGGACGGCACCGCGCGGGGAGGACGGCCTGCTGGCCACCGGCGACCTTGGCCACCGGGACGAGCACGGCCTGCTGTTCATCGACGGCCGCGACGACGACATGATCGTCTCCGGTGGCGAGAACGTGTTCCCGCAGGAGGTCGAGAACCTGCTCGCCCGCCGCCCCGGCGTCGCCGACGTGGCGGTGCTCGGCGTGCCGGACGAGGAGTTCGGGCAGCGACTGGCCGCGTACGTGGTGGCCGAGCAAGGGGTCACGCTGTCGGCGGACGAGCTGAAGCAGGCCGTCAAGGAGGAGCTGGCCGGGTTCAAGGTGCCGCGCGACGTGGTCTTCGTGCCGTCCCTGCCCAGGAACCAGACCGGCAAGGTGGACCGGTCCCGGCTCCTGGCCGACTCACGATCGTGACAGGTGGTCACGCGGTGCCGTGCGGGTTGTCGATGACGTAGCGCCATCGGCCGTCCGGGCCGCGGCGGACGACGTCGGTGGCGGTGCCGCTCAGGTCGACCGCGCTGCCGTCGCGCGCGGTGCCGCGCATCGACCAGTCGACGATGAGCAGGGCGATGTCCCCGGCCACGTACGCGTGCCGGGGGCGGGTTTCGATCGGCAGGCCGAAGCTCTGCAGGTGACGGTTGGCGGCGGCCAGGGCGGGGCCGCTGACGGGGTGGCCCGGCACCGGCACGAGGACGGCGCCGTCCTCGTAGACGTGGTCCAACGCGTCGGGATCGCCGGAGTTCATCGCCGCGACGAACTGCACGGCGGGATTGCCGGGGTCGCCGGTGAGAACCAGGCGAGGCTGAGCATCGTCATGAAGGGTCATGACAAAATGATCATATCACATGCCGATGGTTCAGGATCACCGCGTTCGTTGAAGCGGCTCTCACGTCAGTTGAAGGTGCCACCCATGCAGGTACTGGCGACCACTCCTGAAAACATCATGGCGACGATCGACCACATCAGCTGCCACCTTCCACACGCCACCCGAACAGACCCCAGCAACGCGACAGGCGCCGCTACCGCGTTGGTGTCGTGTTCGCGCAGCATCCGCAGGACGGTGGCCGGGTAAGGTACCTCTGAGAATCCCCGGCAATGATCTTGTCTGAGACGTGATCGCGAGCTAGCGGATCCGCGCCTGCACCGGGAACTGCACGGTCGCGTCCGCGGACGCGCTGCCGAGGTGCACGGGTCCGGGGGAGAGCACGCCATTGATGGTGGTGCCGCCCTGCTGGGTGGAGGCGGCATGCCGGGAGAGGAAGTCGGCCGGGAAGTTCAGGTTCGGCCGGGTGAGCGTGTCGAGTTCGGCGAGTTGCCGCTTGGTCAGGTTCACCTCCAGCGAGGTGAGGTTCGCTTCGAGTTGCGCCGTGGTGCGGACCCCGATGGCGATCGTGGTCACCTCGGTCTGCTGCCGTACCCACGCGAGCGCGATGGCCGCCACCGGCACGCCGTGATCGTCGCTCATTCGCCGCATGGCGTCGAGCAGGGTGAACGTCGCCTCGTTGAGGTACGGCGCGACCCACGCGCCGGCACGGCCGGATTCTTTGACGGCGTTGATCCTGCGCGTGTACTTGCCTGACAGCACTCCGTTCGCCAGCGGGCTCCAGGGCATCACCCCGAGTCCCAGTTCGCGAGCGGCGCCGAACAGTTCCCCTTCGGAGGTGCGCTGCAGCAGCGAGTATTCGACCTGGATCGCCGCGGCGTTCGCCCAGCCGCGGAACTCGGCGATGGACGCCATCCGGGCGACCGCCCACGCCGGCGTGTCGGACAGGCCGATGTAGCGGATCTTGCCCTGGTGGACGAGGTCGTTCAGGGTCGACATCGTCTCTTCGAGGGGAGTGTGCCGGTCCCAGTTGTGCAGCCAGTACAGGTCGATGTAGTCGGTGCGCAGCCGGCGCAGCGACTCCTCGGCCTGTTGCATGATCGCCTTGCGGCCCGCGCCGCCGCCGTTGGGGTCGTTGGGAAACAGGGTGCCCGCGAACTTGGTGCTGATGACGACGCGGTCACGCAGGCTGGGCCGACTGCCGAAGTAGGTGCCGATGAGTTCCTCGGAACGCCCGCCGGTGTAGATGTTGGCCGTGTCGATGAGGTTCCCGCCCGCCCCGAGGTAGCGGTCGAGGATCGCGTAGGTGGTGTAGTCGTCGGAGCCGGCAACGCTGTCGCCGAACGTCAGTCCGCCGAGGGCCAGAGGGCTCACCCGCAAACCTGTGTTGCCGAGCGTACGGAAGGAGTCGAGCCGGACGGCCGTGTGCCGCCCGTTGGGCGCGGTGCCCGGGCGATGTGGATCGGCGAGCGGCGACGGCACGTCCCGCCGCTGCCACGAAAGTCCTTCAGTGCTCGTCAAGGCGTCCCCCGTTTACCTGCGATGACGTTCTTGTCCAGAAATGTGCTCGATGTCGTATCCCACCATCGAGGTGCGTAACGATCTACGTAGATCTGCACATTCAGGGAGCCGGCGCGATCACTTCCGCGTGGCCGGCCGCGGCCATCCGGCACAACCGCGCCACCGACCAGGCCATCACCCGATCACCGATCGCCTACATCGCTGACCCCGCAGTTCCTGGGCGCGGGTGACGATCTGGTCGTAACGCTCTTGGCTGACGCGCCCGACCATGGTCTGCATGGTCCGCTCTCCCCTCGCACACGACGTACGCGACAACGGCGGGGTACGGATCACCAACACCTGTCATGCGCTTGATCAGGACTGTGACAATCCCTTCTGGGCTGAAGAGGCCCAGACTGATCAGGGGTTGGACGACCGCACCGAACAGACGGCGCGCCCGGTGGAGGTTCACCGGCGCTGACGACAGATCGCCTAATCCCCCTTCACGGAGCAGACTGCCGATGCGATCACCGACGTGACCGCGTCCGGGTGCGAGATCAGGGTGAGATGGGACCCGCCCGAGAACTTGGTGACCTTCGCGTGGGCTCGCCGTGCCATGGAAAGCTGCGACGCCGGCGTGATGATCCGGTCGCCGGTGCTGACGAAGTACCAGGACGGGATCTTCTTCCACGCCGCGGCCCGTGACGGGGTCTGGAACGCGCTGGTCGACGCGGCTCGCTGCGAGGCCCACAAGCGTACGGCAGTGTCGCGCGGCAGGCCCGAGGCGAACGAGCCGACGAAGACGTCCCGTTTGAGGTACAGGTCGCTCGCGCCCTGGGGCGCGTTCGAGTAGGAAGCCTTGTCGTACAGGGTGTCCGGGTCGCCGTTGAGCGCGGAGCCGGATCCGCTGAGCTGGGCGGTGGTCTCTCCCGTGTCCGGTGCCGCCGCGTCGACGTACACCAGGGCTTTGACGTTGGGGGCGTTCACGGCGGCGTTCGTGATGACCGAGCCGCCGTAGGAGTGCCCCACCAGGACGACCGGGCCGGAGACGGTTGTCAGGAAGTCCGCGACGGTCGCCGCGTCGTCGTCGAGGTTGCGCAGCGGGTTGCCGATGGCGCGTGCCGGGTAGCCCGCCCGGCGCAGCGCGTCCACCTCTCCGTTCCAACTGGAGGTGTCGGCCCATGCTCCATGGACCAGGACGACCGTCGGTTTGGTCGTGCCCGCTGACGGACAGGGCAGCGGTCCACTCGCGTGGGCCGTGGCCGCTTGCGCGGCGATGGTCGCGGTGAGCACCGTGAGGCATGCGATCGTCGTTCCAGTACCTGGACGGCTCATCGTCTTTCCCCCTTGACCGGATCGTGTGTCTGAGGTGGTCGCCGGGCACGGCGAGCGAGGAACACCACGTCGGTGATGCGGGTGCCGGCCAGAGCCACGACGCGCGCGTCCGGGTGGGCCGCGCGGGCGAACCGGGCCAGGACGTGTCCCGGCGGTGTCTGGACGAACAGGGTGATGCCGAGTTCGCCGAGCAGAGCGGTGACGTCGCGCCATCGCACCGTGGTGGCGACGCCGCGCGCAAGGTCGTCCAAGATGGCGCCGGCGTCGTGGAGCAGCCTGCCCGTGGAGTCGCTGAGGTACGGAACGGTGAGGCGACGCCGCGGTACCGCGGCGAGGTGGTCTGTCATGGCGTCGGCGACGCCGGCGAGCAGCGGACAGTGCGAGGGGACGGCGATGTCCAGGCGCTGTACGTGCCGCGCGCCGGCCTCGGCGGCCGTCGCCGCGAGGCGTTCCAGCGCGTGCGCCCCGCCCGCGACCACGACTTGCTGGTCGGAGTCGATGACGGCGACGTACGCCGGGTCGGCCTCGGTTGCCACCTTCTCCACCACACGGCGCACCTGGGGCACGCTCAGGCCGAGGACGGCGGCCATGCCGTACCCGCGGGGATACGCGTCCCGCATCAACTCGCCCCGTTTACGCACGGCCGTGAGAGCTTCGGTGAAGGTCAGGGCTCCAGAAGCGACGGCGGCGGGGAACGCCCCGGCGGAGTGGCCGGCCACGGCGTCGGGCGTGGCGCCTTCGCGATCGAGGGCGCGGGTCGCGGCCACCCCGGCGATGCAGAGCGCGACCTGCGCGGTGACGGACGATCTCAGCGCCTCCGCGCTGTCCTGGAGGGACGAGCCGGGCAGGATGTGTTCGGCTTCGGCGAGGGTCTCGGCGACGGCCGGATGGGCCGGCAGGTCGTGCAGCATCCCGGGGCGCTGGGTGCCCTGGCCGGGGTAGAGGAAGGCGACCTTCATGCCGCGTCCCACGGGTCGGTCACGAGCTGCGGGCCGTGGGCGGTGCGGGCCACGACGGAACCGCCGGCACGGGACCATTCCACGAGATTGACACCGCCTCGCGGGGTTTCCAGCAGGCAGTCGACCCGGGCGGGCAGCGCCGCGAATGCCTCGGCGAGGCGAGTGGCCACAGCCTGGTCCCACCTGTACGGCGCCCTGACGAGCACGTCGAGATCGCTCGCGGCGTGCGTGGCCGAGCGCCCGGTGGCGAGCTCGAAGCCGACGCCGCCGGTGGGGCCCCAGACGGCGACGCCGTCCAGCAGCCGGGCGACGGCGGACAGAGTGGCCGCCAGATGGGGCAGGCGCGGATGGGAGCGCAGGGCTTCCGGCAGTACGCGGCGGATCACCGCTGCGGTGGGGACAAGGGCGGCGTGGCGCTGCGACCGGTTCGGACCGCGTACGCCGACCGGGATCAGGCCGGGCGGGCACAGCGCCCGGCGTACGACGGCCCAGGGGCAGCCGGCGAGCGACGTGCGCGCCCAGTCGGAGAGCGCGGCCTCCCACGACCCGCCGCCGGCGAGGAGCAGCAAGTCGTGAGGACGGACGATCAGTCCCATTGGGAGGTCAACGCCTCGCGGACGCGGTGGGAGGCCGCGCGGGTTCGGCGCGCACCAGGCGAGTCGAGCCGGTTGCTCAGGTCACGCGGGCCCCGCCGCGCCCGTGCGACCGCCGCGGTGAGCGCGTCCTTTGCCTTGCGCACGTCCCTCTCGGTCGGGTCGCCGGCGTTCTCCACCGTCAGGAGCTCGTCGCACAGGCCGAGCCCCGCCCAGTCGGTGACATCGTAGGACAGGGGCACGATACGCCCGGCCAGCTCCTCGAGCTCGGCCACGGTACGCAAGGTCACCCGCGCCGCTGCCTTCTTGTGCATGGCATGGATCAGTACGCCCGGGTCGTCGAGCGCCAGGATCTGGTTCGCCTGGAAGCCGTGCGCGAGCAGTCCGCCGGACAGCGCCGTGCCGACGATGAGGGCGATCACCGGGTGCCCGGCCGTGCGGGCGGTGGCGTAGGCGTCCACGGCGGCGGCCAGCGTCTGGTGGATGCCGAGCGTCTCCTCGACGCGCCCGTACGCCTGGCTGGGCAGGTCGACGAGCGCGACGATCGGGCGGCGGCGCTCGTCAGGCAGGTGCGCGTCCTCCGTGACCGTCCTGGTCACCTCGGAGGCGAGGGCGAGCCCCTCGCGGAGGCCGACCTGGCCCCGGCGGGCCCGATGGTACGGGCTGTGCGGGTCGGGGACGACGGTGAGGATGCGGGCGATGTCGTCGCCCAGTGTGAGGTCCGCGGTGATCAGGGACGGGACGCCGCCGTTCACGCCTCCGTCGGCGAGTGCCTGAGTCCAGGCCCGCCCGCGGCTCATCGGTGGGGCTCCCCCGGCCACGACGTCGTGTGTCCCGGACGGGCGGGCGGCCTCGATGCGCGCCCGCAACTCGCTGCGCTGGGAGCGGTGCTCGGCCGGTACGCCCTGCGCCACCGCGCCTATCACCGCGGACCGCAGCGCGGCGACGTCGTCGAGGACCAGCTCGTCCGCCAGGCCGGTCCGGGTGCGCGTTCCCCCGCCGGTGATCGACCAGATGAGCGGGTGGTCGGAGGCGTCCAGCTCGGCCACCCCCGCCTCCGACTCGATCACCGCCGGGCCGTCGAGCCCGAGCCGGCCCTCCTCGGTCATGATCAGCTTGGTGCACAGCCCGGCGGCGATGCTCATGCCGCCGAAACAGCCCAGCGCTCCAGCGATGACGCCGACGACCGGCGCGAGGGGCCGTAGCTCCAACAGGGCGGAGCACACCTCGGCGACCGTGGCCAGGCCCAGGTTGGCCTCCTGAAGGCGCACGCCCCCGGTCTCCAGCAGCAGTACCGCGGCGGTCGTGGCGCCACCGCGGCTGTCGCGGGCCGCAAGGGACAGCGCGGTCGCGATCTTGGCGCCGGACACCTCGCCGATGCCTCCGCCCTGGAATGCCTGCTCGATCGCGATCACGACCGCAGGGCGTCCGCCGAGCCGTCCCCTGAACACCACGACCCCGTCGTCGGACTGCGGGACCACGCCCTGTGGCTCCAGCCAAGGCGACTCGATTCGGTCGAACGGACCGCACAACTCGTGGGTCGCGCCGTCGTCGAGCAGCGCCGCGGCCCGGGCGCGAGCGTCCAGTTCGATGAAGCTGGTACGCGCAAGTCGCGCCGCCCAGTCCGTGGCGGACGTCATGCCCTGCCCTCCTCGATGGCCTGCCACAGGCGCAGCGTGACCACGCCCGGTGTGGCCCCGAAGTCGTTGAGCTCGAAGCTCGCGGAGACGGGGTGCCGGGCGAAGAACCGCTCCAGCACGGTTCGCCACACCGTGTCGAACCCGTCCACACTCGTACGCACCCGCACTCGCGCGGTACCGTTCGCCGGCGTCATCAGGACCTCAAGATCGCCCGAGCCGACCACCCCCACATGCGTACGCCGGGCGGGCGGCCGGTCCGCCGGGAACTCGTAGGTCAGCGTCTGCATGCCGTCACCTCCAGTTCGGCGCGGAGACGTCGCCCCGGCCATGGCAGCATGTCGAGGAAAAGCGCGGCGGCCAGCAGGTCGCCGCTCCCGCCCGGCGACAGCCGCAGTCCGCGGAGCCGGTGGTCCAGCTCAAGGAGCGCGGATCGGCCGCGGTCCGTGCCCGCGCCTCCCTCGGCCAGGACATGTGAGGCCCCGAGTTGTACGACGCGCAGTCCCGCGCGGCCGCCACGGTGCAGGACGCACGTGTCGTTCAGGAGACTCATCACCGCCAGCAACGCGTCCAGCCTGGCCACCTCCTCGCTACGGCCGTCCGCCCTCGCCCGGCGCAGCCGCGGCAGCGCGACCTCGATGACGTGGGGGAAGGCGTCCTCGGCCTCACCGCGCGCACCGCCGGTTCCGTACCGCCGCCGGACCAGCTCGCCATGGGAAGCCTGTCCCGCCGGGATCCACTGGTCGGGAAGCGCGGCCAGCCCGGCCGCACCGCCGGCCGCGCACCGTTCGTCGCCGGCGCCGCCCGCGATGGCGGCGACCAGCAGGCCGAGCGCCCACAACGCCCCGCGATGGGTGTTGACCTCACCGGTGGCTCGCGACATCGCCTGATCTCCCGCACGGCCGAGCCGGCCCAGCTCCTCCCGCAGCTCGGCGCCGAAGACCAGGCGTTTCGCCGTGTCCGCGACGGCGCGGAACGTGGGGCGCAGCGCCTCGGCGGAGGCCAGCAGGAGCGGCAGGTCCATGTCGTCGTGCGCGCCGCTGCCCCGCGCGTCGACCAGGCCGGGCTTGGGGCTCAGCAGGGCCTCCGCCCGCAGGGCCCGCACCGCCGTGTCAGCCAGTACGTCCGCCCGCACCGACGGGTCACCAGGTCCGGAACCGGGCGGGCGGGTCATAGAGTCCTCCGGACCAGGCCACGAGATCTTCGATGCTGCGGGCCGCCAGCAGGGAGCGCCGCGCCTTGCGTACGTCCACCTTGAGGTCCTCGGGCAGCGCTACCAGGCCGTCACGGCGCAGTGCCGCCAAACGCCGCTCGTCGGCACGGCGGCCGACCGGGGTGGCGCCCGCGACCGCGGCCACCGCCTCTCGCCGTTCGGCCGGACCCTCGGCCTTGTAGAGGTAGGCCACCCCCTCTTCGGTCACCACGTGGGTCACGTCCTCGCCGTATATCATGATCGGCGGGATAGGCATACCGGCATCCTTGCCCACCTGGATCGCGTCCAGCGACTCCACGAAGGCCGGAGTGCCGCCCGAGCGGAAGGTCTGCGTAATCTGCACGACGAGCTTGCGCCCGCGCACCGCTGGCGCCTGGCCGGTCAGGAGGTTCAGCCACGCGGCGGAGGGGTGCCTGCGGCCGCGCGCGTCGTGCCCCATGTTGGGCGCTCCACCGAACCCGGTCAGCCGGCCCTCGGTGACCGTCGAGGAGTTCGCGTACGCGTCGATCTGCAGCGACGACCCGATGAACAGGTCCACCGCGTACTGCCCCGCGAGCTGGCACAAGACCCGGTTCGACCGCAGGGAGCCGTCGTGGCCGGTGAAGAACACGTCCGGCCGGGCGGCGACGTACCGCTCCATGCCGGGCTCGCCTCCGAAGCAGTGCACCGATTCCACCCAGCCGCTCTCGATGGCGGGGATGAGCGTCGGATGCGGGTTGAGCGTCCAGTGCCGGCAGATCTTCCCGCGCAGTCCCAGCTCCTCGCCGTAGGTGGGCAGGAGAAGCTCGATCGCCGCGGTGTCGTAGCCGATCCCGTGGTTCAGCGTGACCACGCCGTGCCGCTCGTAGATCCCGCGCAGGGCCATCATGGCCATCAGGATCTCCACCTGACCGATGTGACGGGGATCGCGGGTGAACAGCGGCTCAAGCGCGAACGGCCGCGGGCTCTCGACGATCAGATCCACCCAGTCGCCCGGGATGTCCACCCTGGGAACCTTGTCGACCAGCTCGTTCACCTGGACCACGATCACGCCGCCGGAGAACGCCACCGCCTCGGCGATGGTCGGTGTGTCCTCGGTGCCGGGCCCGGTGAACAGGTTACCGTCGTGGTCGGCCTGCTCCGCGCAGAGCAGCGCGATGTTCGGCGTGAGGTCCACGAACATGCGCGCGTACAGTTCGACGTAGGTGTGAATCGCACCGACCTCGACCTTGCCATCGGCCAGCAACTGCGCCATGCGCACGCTCTGCGGGCCGGCGTACGCGAAGTCGAGACGGCGAGCCACGCCACGCTCGAACACGTCAAGGTGCGCTGGCAGGCTGATCGAGGAGATCAGCAGGTGCAGGTCGTTTACCACGTCCGGATCGCAGCCGGCCAGTGCCTCGGCCAGGAAGTCAGCCTGTTTCTGGTTGTCGCCCTCCATCGCCACCCGGTCACCGGGACGCAGCAGGGCCTCGAGTGCGCCGCCGATACGCCCGGCATCCAGCTCCCGCCCCGAAACGTACGGGCGAACCGCCTCGAGTCGCTCGAGTTTCGCGGTCTTGCGCCGGGTCCAGTCCCTGGCGCCCGTCGCCGTGGAGGCCATCGCTCACCCCCCGTAGCGCGCTGACCAGGGTGTTCTCCTACCTCAGAAGCAGTTCCCCAAACTCGGCGAGGACCGCCCTCGACGCCGCCGGGCGTGCGGCCGCTGCCGAGCGCCCACACGGTGCGGGTGTCGGGTGGTGATCAGCCCGGCACTCGATACTCGTCCGCTGCTTTTGGCCAGCAGCGAAAAGACGGGATGTGACCGCGCCGCCCCAGGTTCGGCGCGGCAGCCACGAGCATGTCCAGTTCGTCAGCAGGTCCCCCACCGCGACGTCTGATCGGCCACCATCCGCTTCACCGGACCCGGACCAAGCTCCTACAACCGCCGTCGCGACCTGCAGAAGCGCCACCTCGGCCTGCGCATCCTGCAGATGCTGCTCGAGCTCCAGCCCGGGATCACCTACGAGCGAACGAAAAACCTGAACTACGACGAGGCGCTGGACCAACTCTCCTCAGCGTCAGCTGCAGCACGGCAATCGAAGGAAGCGCGACACCTAATTGACTCTTCAGACCTTGCCTGTGAAGGCCAACGGCCACCTGCCACACGAGAGCGAGGTGGAGGTCCTCCGGCTGTTCGGCAGCGGGGAGCCCCACATCTCAGGTGGCCCTTACCGGTGCGCAGCGTGTGATCACTGGATGAAATTCAAGGTCAGTGAACACGCCGTCTCTGTGCAGGACCCCTGCCCCTACCCGGATGGCATCACCACAACGATCACGATTGAGGTTCCCTCAGGGAAACTGCTCGTCACCGACGACCTCCGCCCCATCTTCGACTGGGATGAGGGAAACCTCGCTAGTTACAACTCAGCCCTCGGCCAGGCCCAGGCCGTGGAACTGATGGCTGCCATCGGGTGCGCCTACGAGCCAACCAGTAACTGCGGCCTCGGCCTGTACCGCACCGGCCCCGACAGCTACATCATCGCCACCCCCAGCTACGACGAGGACGAGAACCCGTCACCACCCGACAGCGCCTGCCTAGCCAGCATCTGCACCGAGCTTTGGGCCTACTCGATCTGCTGCTACTCGAACTGGTTATCCCGGGGCGGCGACCCCGCGAAGCCCTTGCAGGAGCTCGACTTCGTCGTTAGGCGTGTTCTCGACATCGAGAACGACTCCGACTTCACCCGAAAGTTGGATCGTGTCGTAAAGTCGTAGGAATCACACGTCTTCCCGCTGTCGGCGAGGTCGCGTTCGTATGCAGCGGCTGGGTTCCGCTGGTCGGTTCCCTTCGCGTCACCCACAACGCCGTGCGCGGTTCCACGCCCTGGACGGGCTGAGCGGCATCGCGTTCACACCTGATGGGTCTGTCTGGTCGAGCATGCCGGCCGGACAGACCCCATCGAGTAACCGCGATATGGATCTGGCGGCGCTTTCGCTTCGGCTGATCACCAAAACGGAGCAGACCCTGAGAAAAGGACATATGGCTGACGTGACCATGCAACGCAACTACCGGCTGTGCCAGCGCGGCGGGTTGAGCGGTGAAGGCGGCTCCCTGCCGTTTCTCCGCGTGGAGCGAAAGATGACGCTCCCTACGGTGCTTCACCTGGCCAGCGTGCTTTCCGGCGGGCTCATCGGGCCATTCTGGCGGGACGGCCTGCACGGCGCAGGCGGTTTCCCGTGAGCGCCCATCGAAAGAGAGCCACCATGCCGTTCGCCAACTTCAAGGTCCCCGCCGGAACCCTCGACGACAAGCAGAAGCAGACGATCGTCACCCGTGCCACCGAGTTGTACGTCGAGATCTACGGCGAGCGCGCCTGGGCCAACACCATGGTCCTGGTCGAGGAGGTCGCCGACGGCGGCTGGGGCATCGGCGGGGACGTCCTGACCCAGGCGATGCTCCAGCGGCACGCCGAAGAGTGACGACCCGCTCATCGCGGGTCCTCCTGAGCGGGCGAGCAACAATCGCAGGGCGGCGCGGAGGCGGTCGGGACGGCGCAGCAGGTGTCGCCGCGCCAGGCTTCGCGGCCTTCCCTGACCGCGACGGCGGCGATCACCAGGGCCGCGATCGGGTCGGCCCAGGCCCAGCCGAACACGCTGTTCAGGGCCAGCCCGGCGAGCAGCACCGCCGACAGGTACGTGCACAGCAGGGTCTGCTTGGAGTCGGCCACCGCGCTGGCGGAGCCGAGCTCGCGGCCGGCGCGGCGTTGCGCGTACGACAGGAACGGCATGACCGCCAGGGACAGCGCGGCCAGGATGAGGCCGGGGGTGGAGGGTTCGGCCTCGCCGGCGCCGAGCAGCGCCCGGACGGCGTCGAAGGCGACGTAGGCGGCCAGGGCGAAGAAGGACACCGCGATGATCCGCAGCGCGGTCCTCTCGCGGCGTTCGTGGTCGGTCGCGGAGAACTGCCAGGCCACCGCGGCGGCCGAGGCCACCTCGACGACCGAGTCGAGGCCGAAGCCGATCAGCGCGGCGGAGGAGGCGATGGTGCCGGCGGTGATGGCCACCACCGCCTCGATCACGTTGTACACGATGGTGGCGGCGACCAGCAGCCGGATGCGGCGCCGCAGCACGGCACGCCGGCCCGGACTCGACGCGAGCACCGAATCATGATTCATCGCCATATGGCGATGATAACTGGCTCGCGGCATACGTCGACAAGAGGGTCCGTGCGGTGGCGGGGGGATCGGCGGGTCGTTAGGGTGCAAGCGGTTCCATCAAGGTCAGCGCGCCGGCGGCGCGCCCGCACGATCGTGAAGCGAGACTCCATGCCTTCGGTGCTTGTCCTCAACGGCCCCAACCTCAACCTGCTCGGCACACGCAAGCCGGAGATCTACGGCTCGGCCACCCTGGCCGACGTCGAACGCCTGTGCCGCGGCACGGCCGAGAAGCTGGGGCTGGACGTGGAGTTCCGGCAGTCCAACCACGAGGGGCAGCTGATCGACTGGATCCAGGAGGAGGGGCCGCGGGTCAAGGCGGGGGAGTCGATCGGCGCGGTGCTCAACGCAGGCGCGTTCACCCACACCTCGGTCGCGCTGCACGACGCGATCGAGTCCGTCGAGCTGCCGGTCATCGAGGTGCACATCTCGAACGTCCACCGGCGCGAGCCGTTCCGTCACCATTCGTACATCTCGCCCGTGGCGACCGGGATCATCGTGGGCCTGGGCATCGCCGGCTACGGCCTGGCCATCACGGCGCTCCACGAGCGCGCGGCGAACGGCTGAGGCCGGGGTCAGCGGGTCCAGGAGTCGGCGGTGTCGGCCAGTGCGCCGAGCGCGGCCTCGACGCGTTCCGTGTCACCCGTGGTGAGGTAGTCGATCTGCAGGCCGGTGTAGGCGGCGTTGAGCAGGGTGGCGTTGCGCAGCGCCACGTCGGCGGGCACGCCGTGGGCGCGCAGCACCTCGGCGACGTACTCGGCGCGCTCGCCCAGCATCCTGGGCACGTACGGCCCGGTGAGGCGGCCGGCGGCGGACAGGCCCTCGATCTCGTGCAGCAGCCGCACCATGGGCAGGTCCTCGGTGATGTGCCAGGCCCAGGAGGCGCGGACGACGTCGCCGAGGCCGCCGCCGGTCTCGCCCGGCCGGGGCAGAGCGGCCAGGCGTTCCTGCTGCCGCCGGTCGAGATGGGCGAGGACGGCGCTGATGAGCTCGTCCTTGCCGGCGAAGTGGTGGGTGAGCACGTACGTGCTGTGGCCCAGGGCCTTGGCGAGGGGACGCAGGGAGAGGCCGGCGATGCCGTGCTCGGTGAGGTAGGCGAGGATCGCGTCGAGCAGCTCGGTGCGGCGCTGCGGATCGCGGGGCCTGGCCACGTCGTCACCTTCCCTGTCGGGCTCCGGGGCGGTCAGCCTATGCGCATGACGACTTTTTTGCGCCATTCACATGACGGTCGTTATGCTCGCGGATCGGGAAAGGAGCGGCCGGTCCGATGACGTTCATGACGGAGAGGTACGCGACCGTCCGCGGGCTGCGCCTGGCCTGGCTGGACGCGGGCGCCGGTGACGTGGTCGTGCTGGCGCTGCACGGGCACTTCGGGCGGGCGCGCATGTTCGCGCACCTGGCCGGCGCGCTGGGCCCGCGTTACCGGGTGATCGCGCTGGAGCAGCGCGGGCACGGGCACTCGGGCCGCGACGGCGACTTCGGCCCGGACGCGTACGTGGCCGACGCCGCCGCGTTCCTGCGTGATCTCGGGGCCGGGCCCGTGGTGGTGCTCGGGCACTCCATGGGCGGGGTGGTCGCGTTCCGGCTGGCCGCCCGGCACCCGGAGCTGGTCAGGGCGCTGGTCGTGGAGGAGGGCGGGGCGGTCAACCGGCCGCCGGACGTGCCGGACCCCGTGCTGGACGTGAGCGACTGGCCGCGCCGCGCCCCCACGCTGGACGCGCTGCGCCGGGCCATCGAGGCGCGCGGCATCCCCGACGCCGGCTACTTCCTGGACAGCGCCGTCGAGCGCCCCGACGGGTGGGGGCTGCTGTTCGACCTCGACGACATGATGGCCTCGCAGCGGGCGCTCGTCGGCGACTGGTGGGCCGACTGGCTCGGCTCGGCCTGCCCGGCGCTGCTCGTCCACGGCCTGGACAGTTTCGTGCTGCCCACCGCGCTGGCCAGGCGGATGGCCGCGCGCCGGCCGGGCGCCGTGCTGCGCGAGTTCCCCGGTTGCGGCCACTGGGTGCACGACGACGATCCCGCCGGGTTCGCCCGTGCCGTCCGCGAGTTCCTGGACGGGCTGTGAGCTCAACCCAGGTCGGCGATCATCTGCTCCTCCACCTCGTCCAGGTGCACGGCGGCGGCGCGCTGGGCGGCCTCGACGTCCCGGGCGGCCATGGCGTCGAGGATCTCCAGGTGACGTCGGGTGGAGCCGGCGACGCGGCGCCGCCCGGTCGCGCCGAGCGCCCGCAGCCACTGGACGAACGGCTCGGCGGATGAACGTGCTTTGACCAGGCGGGCGTTGCCGGTGGCGGCGACGATCTCGTTGTGCAGGCGGCTGTCGCTGGCGAAGAACGGCTCGTAGTCGCCGCGTTCGGCGCGCCGCAGCGCCTCGACGGCCTCGTCGCGCAGGTCGGCGATCCGATCCTGGGGCATCGTCTTCGCCGCGATCCCGGTGGCGACCCACTCGATGCCCTTGCGCAGTTGGCAGACCTCGCGGACGTCGGTGACGCCCGGCCGGGCGACGAAGGTGCCCGAGCGGGGGCGGGTGACGATGAGCTGGTCGTGTTCGAGGCGGGCGAGCGCCTCGCGGACGGGGGTGCGGGAGACGCCGAACTCCGTCGCGATCGCCTGCGGGTCGAGCCGGGAGCCGGGGGCGTAGGTCCCGCCGGTGATCCGGTGGCAGAGGATCCGGTAGAGCTGGTCCGCGATCGACTCCACGACAAGGGCCGAGCCCTTCGGCAGAGGCGCCACTTCGTCTCCCTTTGCGCGATATATGAGTTAAGCGATCAGCTTAACCGCGCACACCGGGGCGATCCGGTCCCAAAGCGATGATTTCCGCCAGCAGGCCGTCCTTCGGCTGAGGTCCTTCGGGAGGGGTGTGGGGCTGCGGTGCTCTGCGTACTTCGTGGGATGCGGCTGGGGCAACGGACCTGACCGCTCGCGGAGCATCCCTCCCGAGGGCCACCGACCACCCAGCTCACCCGGAGCCTCCCGGCCGGCCGAACTGCGAGGCGCACCGCATCCGCCGGCGGGTCAGAGGGTGAGGTCGGACTCGATGTGGGTGACCGCCGTCATGGCGCCGTACGCGAGCAGGTGGACCGTGCAGTGGTCGCTGAGGCGGCGGTCGGTGGCCCGCCAGGCGGCGACCTCCGCGTCCGTGATGGTCTCCGGGGCCAGCCCGGCCAGGATCGCGAGGCGCGCCCCCGCCCGTTCCGCCACCGGCAAGCCCTGCAGCGCGTCGTCCAGCGGGCCGCCTGGCGGCGTGTCGTCCGAGGAGGCGTCCGCGGTCAGGCGGCGTCCGCGGTGGTCGGCGAGCACACGTTCGGCGGTCTTGGACGCCGCGGGGGAGAGGAGGCCGGCGCCCTGGGCGGCGGTGGCCGTCAGGGCGGCGTACGCGGTGCCGATCGGCAGCCCGGCGGCCCACGCCGGCTCCTTCCCGGCGGGCAGGCCCTCCAGCAGCGGGAGCGTGGTGCCGGGCGGCAGCGCGCGGCGCAGGCCGTGCAGCACCGGGGCGCCCTCGAACGCGGGCTCGTCACCCGGGTCCATGGTGCCCGGCGTCAGCCCCGGGGGCAGCATGGCGGCGGCCACCCGGTTCACGAAGTGCGTGAACAGCAGCGTGCCGACGTGCTCGGCGACCGGCCCGCCGGGGAACGGCTCCGGCTCCCCGCCCGCCACGCCGGTCGAGGACGCCCAGCTCAGCAGCGCCGCCAGCCGGTCGTCGGCCGGGCGTTCCCAGCGCGCGACCGCGTCGGCGAGCTCCGCCTCGCCCAGCAGTCGCAGCACCGACAGGTACGCCTCGACGTCGTACGCCAGCCCGTTGGCCCGCGCCGCCCCCAGGGCCACCACCGTCCGGTCCACCGGCGGCACGTCCCCGGCCAGCTGGGCCTCGCGCATCAGCGACCAGCCCGCCGCCATCAGCTGCGGCGCCGGGGACATCATCATCACCGCCGGTCCGATGCTGCTGAACTCGGCGTCGACCTGCGCGTACACCTCGGCCAGCACGCCGTCGGCGCGGTCGGGGGCGACGGGGGTGATGTGACGGATGAGAGACGACATGTCAGATGCCCTTCTGAAGTGGTCACGGACATCGACTATCGCCGCCGCGACCAGGCCGCGTCGTCGTACGGGCGGAGTCATTCGGTGCTACTCCCCCGGAAGCGGGAAAGTCCTTCGCCAAGGCCGAGCCCTGCTTGCGGACGGCCAGCCGGAAGCGGGCGGTGTGGTGCCGTACGCCACGAGGGTGAGACCGTCGGCGGGCGGGTCCATGGATTCGTAGGTGAGGTGGAGGTCACCGACGACGGGGTGGTGGAAGGGCTTGGCTCCGAGGTGGTGCTGGCGGACGTCGTGGCGTGCCGGGCGGGTACGGAAGTCCTCGCTCCTGGTCGGCAACTCGCCGACCTGGTCGGCGAGGTCCTTGTCGTAGGGGTTGCGGCCGGCCTGGGCGTGCAGCAGGGCGACGGTGTCGTCGTCGGCGCGGTCCCAGTCGCCCCAGAACCGGCGGGAGCGGGGGTCGAGGAAGATGAAGCGGGTGTGGTCGGGGGTGGCGTCGAACTGGCGGCCCGGGCCAGAGGCTCCAGGTGGGTGCGTTCTGCTTCGTTCAACCGCAGCGGCGGGCCAGGGCGTCCAGGACTTGGTCGGAGCCCCGGCCAGGTCGCCCGGCCCGGCGGGAGGTCAGGAACTCACGGATCTCGCGGCGGTTGTCCACCCTCCCGAGGCTGTGCGACCTGGCAGCTGGCAGGGGGGTCCTGTCAGCGCACCTCTCACGGGTGCCTTCCTCGCCGTCTGCCCGGCGGGTTTCATGGGCAGGTGATCAGTGGCTGTCGGTTTCTGAAGTCCTCTGCACTGATTCCCGAGGTCGTCTTCAAACTGACTGATCTGAACGCGCCTTGCTCATCCGAGCTTCGCGGTACGCCGTCGCCGACGCCCTCCGCGACGCCCCCCGGATGGAGCCGACGACCCCGCCC
>NZ_SMKQ01000454.1 GCF_004348995.1 Nonomuraea terrae | reverse complement strand
TGCGCGAGCGCATGACGACGCAGGACGTCGAGGCGATCACGCCGCAGACCCTGATCAACATCCGCCCGGTCGTGGCGTCGATCAAGGAGTTCTTCGGCACCTCGCAGCTGTCGCAGTTCATGGACCAGACCAACCCGCTGGCCGGCCTGACGCACAAGCGGCGTCTGTCCGCGCTGGGCCCCGGTGGTCTGTCGCGTGAGCGGGCCGGCTTCGAGGTCCGTGACGTGCACCCGTCCCACTACGGCCGGATGTGCCCGATCGAGACCCCTGAAGGCCCGAACATCGGCCTGATCGGCTCGCTGGCCACCTATGGCCGGATCAACGCGTTCGGCTTCGTCGAGACGCCGTACCGCAAGGTCGTCGAAGGCAAGGTGACCGACCAGATCGACTACCTGACCGCCGACGAGGAGGACCGCTTCGTCAAGGCTCAGGCCAACACCCCGCTGAACGCCGACGGGTCGTTCGCCGAGGCCCGCGTTCTCGTCCGCACCAAGGGCGGCGAGACCGAGCTCGCGCACGCCTCCGAGGTCGACTACATGGACGTCTCGCCGCGCCAGATGGTGTCGGTGGCCACGGCCATGATCCCGTTCCTCGAGCACGACGACGCCAACCGCGCGCTCATGGGCTCCAACATGCAGCGCCAGTCGGTGCCGCTGCTCAAGAGCGAGGCGCCGCTGGTCGGCACCGGCATGGAGTACCGTGCCGCGACCGACGCCGGCGACGTCATCAGCGCGGAGAAGGCCGGTGTGGTCGAGGAGGTCTCCGCCGACTACGTCACGGTCATGAACGACGACGGCACGCGGACGACGTACCGCGTGGCGAAGTTCAAGCGCTCCAACCAGGGCACGAGCTTCAACCAGAAGCCCATCGTGGCCGAGGGCGACCGGGTCGAGGTCAACCAGGTCATCGCCGACGGCCCCTGCACCGACAACGGTGAGATGGCGCTGGGCAAGAACCTCCTGGTGGCGTTCATGCCGTGGGAGGGTCACAACT
>NZ_SMKQ01000453.1 GCF_004348995.1 Nonomuraea terrae | reverse complement strand
GGGCGGTAGGGGGAGTCGATGAAGACGAGGGCGTCGCCGACGGCGCGTTCCGCGGAGCCGCTGGGCTTGTTGACGAGGGCGCCCCGGACCGACATGGCGGTGGAGCCGCCGCCGTCGAGGTTGATGGCGTCGTGCAGGCCGAGGGCGTCCGCCACGGCGGCGGTCTCGTCCATCGTGGTGCCGACGCTGCTGGTCATGCGGCCGTCGATGGTGGCGAGCACGATCTTCTTGTCCTCGGTCGTGCCGGCGATGGTGCGGGGGTTGCGGTCGAAGAAGCTGCCGGAGCCGGGCGGGACGACGACCTGGCCGTCGGCGATGAGGCGGTAGCGGCCGGTCACGCCGTACAGGGCCTTGCGCAGGGGGAGCTTGTCGCCCTGCTCGTCGACCAGGGTGGAGGTCTCCTTGAGGCAGCCGTCCGCGGCCACCTGGAGCAGGGAGGCGGCGTCCTGGCCGGTGGCCTGCAGCGACGTCTGGTCCGGCGCGAGCGTCGTGCCGCGGGTGGTCAGGGTGTCGACCACGCAGCCGCGGGAGTCGAGGACGACCTCCACGCCAGGGCCGGACGGGGTGGCGGCGGCGAACTCGGGGGTGAACGTGGCGACGTCGCCGGGGACGGTGCACTGGGTCTGGTCGGCGAGGGCGGCGCACTCGGCCGGGACCACCGGCGGGTGGTTGACGAACTCGAGCGGCAGCGTGGCGTCGGTCTGCTTGTTGCGGACGCTGCCGGACCAGCTCAGCTTGCCCATGATGACGCGGTTGCTCCTGGCGTCCACCACGAAGTTCGCCTCGGCGGGGTCGGCGATGGGCTCGCTGAGCAGCTTCCCGCCGAACAGGCCCAGGCCGACCTGCTCGCCCGGGTACTGCTGGCTGGCGGTGAAGGTGAAGAACGAGGCGTTCACCCCGGCCAGCGCGCCGGAGAGGCGTACGAGGTCGGTGGTCTTCTCGGTGCGGGCCAGGTCGGGGCCGTAGGTGGCCTCCAGGTGGCCGCGGGTCTTACGGGGGTCGATCGTCAGCACGTTGACCACCCAGGGGC
>NZ_SMKQ01000452.1 GCF_004348995.1 Nonomuraea terrae | reverse complement strand
CCCACCCACCTCTCGGCTGCCCTACGACCTCTCCGCTGCCCGAACGACTTCCCACCGGCCGCCGAAGGGCCTCTCTGAACCCGTCCGGGTTTGATGGACAGCTACCTACTTGGTTTCTGCTGTCGTGACGGGGTTGTAGTTGTGACCACACCGTCCTCCTCGAACGCCACCTGCAAGACCGACGAGGCCGCGGAGGTCAACGGACGCGGCAGTTGTAGCAGCCGGTGAGATCGAAGCCCTCGCTTCGATACAGAGCCGGCGCTGCCTCGTCACGGCGGTGACACGCCTCGCACCAGGCCAGCGTGGCCGTGGAGGTCAACGGATGCGGTAGTGGTAGCGGCCGGCGAACTGGAAGCCCTCGCTTCGGTACAGCGTCTGGGCAGCCTCGTTACCGACGGTTACGACCAGGTAGGCGGATGCGGTGCCTGCGTGCCGTGTCAGAGCGCGCAGGACCGTCCGGGCCAGGCCCCGGCGACGGGCCTCGGGCAGGGTGGCCATGCAGTAGATGCCCAGCGTGTCCCCCTGTGGCACGGCCCGCCCGACCGCCAGCGCCACGCCCTCCTCCTCGAACGCCGCGTACCAGGCCGGCACGCCTGTGCAGACCCGTTCGGCGGCCTCCAGGCCGTCGCCGTATCGGCCGTCCACGGCCCACCACGTCTCCAGCCAGCCCCGCCACGGCCGGTCCTCGATCCGCACCTCTTTGTCGAGCGGGCCACCGGCCTTGGGGCCGGCCTCGGGAGGACGTGTCATGATGCACGTCTGATCGACCAGTTCATAGCCCCGGCGCTCCAGTTCCTCGTCCAACCCGGGCGCGGCGCCGGGCCCCACTGAGAAGACGCAGCGCTCCCCACGCCCGCCGTAGAACGCTTCCGCCGCTCTGATGGCGGAGTCCAGGTCGGCGGGCGGGTTCAGCGCCAGTACGGAGTTGGCCCGCTTGGTCACGCCGCCGGCGTATCGCAGCAGCCACCCGTCGTGCGACTGCTGCTCATACGCGGGCCAGGCTTCGTGGACAAGAAGGTCGAAATTCACGCGCGCAGCCTAGCTGACCAGCCGACTCTCGACTCGTCTGCCCACAAC
>NZ_SMKQ01000451.1 GCF_004348995.1 Nonomuraea terrae | reverse complement strand
CCCCAACCCCCACCTCGGCTTCGGCGGCCCTGGCCCGCACTTCTGCCTCGGCGCCCACCTGGCCCGGCGCGAGATCACGGTGATGTTCCGGGAGTTGCTGCGCCGGATGCCGCACATCGAGGGCGGCACGCCCGACCGCCTGCACTCCAGCTTCATCAACGGCATCAAGCACCTGGAGTGCACGTTCTAGCCGGGCGCCGCCTCCGGGTCAGGACGACGGGGAGACGAGCCTGATCTGGTTCATCACCGTGCGGATGTCGGGAAGGAGCTCCTCCTTCTCCGCCGGGATCGCCATGTAGACGATGGCGGGGACGTTCGCGCCGGTGGGCACGGCCATCGTCACGACCGTCGCCTTCTCCGTCTTCGACGTCAGCGAGTACGCGATCAGCCGCCCGACCTGGTCGCCCACCTTGATCGGCTGCTGGGCGATCTTGCGGACCTTGTTGTCCGGCGGGAAGAAGTTGTCGCGCGCGCTCAACACGACCTGCTTGATCGCCGGCTCCAGGTTGTCCGGCTCGTAGTACTGCGCCAGCCGCTGCGGCAGCGGTCCCGACATGAGCACGGCGTACCGCTCCGGCGCGACCTGGACGTACTGGCGGGTGTCGTAGCCGTACGTGCCCTTGACCGTGGAGCGCTGGTCGAGCTGCCACTCGCCGCCCAGACGCGGCACCGTGATCCCGGCCGCGGCGTCGGTCACGCGTCCCGCGACGGGTGACGGGTCACCGGGGTACTTCGGCAGCGTGGGGATCTTCTTCGTGCTGGGCTTCTCCTGCTGCTGCTGCTGCTGCTGCTGCTGCGCGGCCGTGGCCTCCCCGGCGACGCCGGCGCTCGACGACTCCTCGCCCGACAGCGGGCCCCACAGGAACGCCCACAGCAGCGCGATCACCAGCGCGACGGCGACCGAGCCGCCGAGCGCGTACATCCAGATGGGCTTGCCGTCCTCGTCGTCGAGGGAGTCCTGGTCGCCCATGGCCTGGTAGTTGTCGCCGAAGACGGTGTTCCAGAGCTCCTGCTGGCGTTCGGGCGGCGGGGTGCGCGAGCCGCTGATCTGGCCGGCCGTCACGAAGCGGTGCTCGGGGTCGGAGGGGTCGCGGCTCAGGCCGGAGC
>NZ_SMKQ01000450.1 GCF_004348995.1 Nonomuraea terrae | reverse complement strand
GCCCAACTCCCAGCCCTTCCTCGCCTGACCCCGCCCCTTTCGTGAGAGGCACACAAGGTCGTGTGCACCCGGCGAGAAGGCCCAGGGCGAGGCGTTATCCACAGGGCAGTCGTGGGACGGAACGCTCATCCACAGAATCGCGTTCGACAGCTCGTGCCGACCGGCGTCGAGTCCATGCTGAGGGCCTCCCCTTTCCTTCCGTGCGGAGGCACCATGAAGATCGTCCTTCCGTTGCCCGCCACGATGACGTCGGTGTTCATCGTCGCCGTCGAGCACCTGCCGTTCGAGGCCGGCTCGTACGTGCCCTGGCGCGTCGGCGGCCCGTACAGACGGGCGGCGATCGACGCGATCACCAACGGCACGTTGACCGTGACGCACCACCGAACCCCGTGGAAACCGACCGGCACCACGCTCACCGGCGACGAGAGACGCCGCCTGCGCCGCACCCGACAACACGTCGTCGTCTCCGCGACCGCGCCGCCCCACAGGCTGCCGGCCGCCGCGCAGGTCGCCAGGGCCGCCGCCCGAGCCCTGGCCCGCGAGTGCGACGGCCTGCTCATCGACCCGCTGACCGGCGCAGCCGTCCTCACGTGCGGCAGGTGCGCGGCCGAGCCCCCGGCGTTCCGCCTCAACGACGACTGGGTGTCATGGGACGTCCAGGTCCACGACGCCACGACCTGCCCGCCCTGGGGCCCGGCCGACCCGGGGTTGTGCGACTGCCTGCGCGTCACGTCGCGCGGCCTGCGCCGCTTCGCCCTCCCCGAGATCACCCTCGACGGCGCCGCCTGCGCGCACAACCTGTGCGCCACCGACCTCCTGCGTAGGGTCGCCACCCACCTCGCCACCGACCACCTGGCCTACCTGGCCGCCCACCCGGAGGCCACCACCCGCGTGATCGACGACTTCCTCCACATCCACCCCTCCGACCGGCCCGAAGGCGACCGGCCCGAAGGCGACCTGCCCTTCGGCGTCCGCCTGACCCCGTACGACACCGAGCCGGGCGAGCGGGGCCATGCCGCCGGCGTCCGCCACCTCAAGGTAGGCCCCACCCCGGGCACGGGCGAGATCACCTGCCTCAAGGTCGGTCCACCCTCAGGCTTCCCCGGCTCGATGAACGACTGGCTCTGCAC
>NZ_SMKQ01000449.1 GCF_004348995.1 Nonomuraea terrae | reverse complement strand
TGCTGCTCGTAGTCGATCGGGCTGAGGTAGCCGATGGCGGAATGTCTCCTGCGGGTGTTGTAGCGGGTGATCCACTTGAAGACGGCCAGGCGAGCCTCACGCGCCGAGGACCAGCCCTTGGCACCCTGCAGTGTCTCGCGTTTCAACGTGGCGTTGAACGCCTCCGCGGCGGCGTTGTCGGCGCTGGACCCGACCGCTCCCATGGACTGGCGCACGCCGAGCTCGGCGCAGACCCTGGCGAACTCGGCCGAGGTGTACTGAGACCCATGATCAGCATGGAAGATCGCGCCGTGCAGGCTGCCCCGCGTCGCAGCGGCCGCGCGCAGCGCGTCGACGACAAGCTCGGTGCGCATGTGATCGGCGATCGACCAGCCCGCCAGCCGGCGTGAGCCCAGGTCCAGCACGGTCGCCAGATACAAGAACCGGCCCTCACCGACGGGCAGGTAGGTGATGTCACCGACATAGCGCCGGTTCACAGCGGGCGCGGTGAAGTCCCGCTCGATCAGGTCGGGCACCTTCTGATGCGAGGGTTCCGGCACCGTGGTGCGCACCTTCTTGCGCAGGTGCAGCCCGACGATGCCGGTCCGGCGCATCACCCGCGCGACCCGCTTGTGGTTGACCGTGTGGCCCCGGGCCCGCAGCTCGGCGGTGACGCGCGGACTGCCATAGGTGCCGTCGAACGCGGCGTGGATCTGCGTGATCTCCTCGGCCAGCGCGGCATCGGCCGCGGCCCGCTCCGCCCGGGCCGGCGCCGCCTTGACCCACCGGTAGAAGCCCGAGCGGGACACCTTCAACACCCGGCACAGCCGCTTGACGCCGAACGCGTCCCGGTGATCGTCGACGAACTCGAAGCGGCTCACCAGTTCGTCTCTCCCGCGAAATACTTGGCCGCCCGGCGCAGGATGTCGCGCTCCAGCTCAAGCTCCCGGATCCGGGCCTTGAGCTGCTTGTTCTCCTCTTCCAGCACGTCGTCGGACGATAGCGGGCCGCGCGCCGGCTTCCTGGCCGGGCCCCGCGCCTTGGCACCCGCGGTGCCCTCCGCCTGCGCCTGACGCACCCAGTTACGCAGCGTCTCCCGGCTGATCCCCAGGTCCTCGGCCACCGAGGCCAACGTCCGTCCCGGATCGGACAGATACAAAGCGACGGCGTCCGCCTTGAACTCCGGCGGATACGACTTCATCGCCACGTGGAACTCCTTGTCTCCGGATCTCCATCATCCGGTA
>NZ_SMKQ01000448.1 GCF_004348995.1 Nonomuraea terrae | reverse complement strand
GGCTTGAGTTCTATCGGTGAATGCGAATGCTGCAGAAAGGGACATTCGCATGCCTCGCTGGGCCCACAACAAGATGCCGACTGCTACCAAGAAGCGCTACTTCGAGCTGCTGCGACAGGGCTATAAGGGCGCGGCGGCGGCACGTGTCGTCGGCGTGTCGACCAGCTGCGGATCACTGTGGTTCCTCGATGCTGGCGGGATGCTTGTTCCTGATTCCGGCCCCGTATCGCCGCGTTTCCTCACCCAGGGCGACCGCATCGCCATCGCCGATGGGCTGCAGGCCAAGCAGAGCGTCAAGGCGATCGCGGCCTCCATCGGCAAGAGCTTCCAGAGCGTATATCGGGAGATCAAACGAAACAGTAAGCCCGACGGCCGTTATCAGCCCTGGTGGGCCCATAACCAGGCCCTGCTGCGAAGGAAGCGGCCCAAGACGGAGCGGATCCGGGCCGGCCAGCCATTGCGCGCCCTGGTGCGTGAGAAGCTACGCGACAAGTGGTCGCCGCAGCAGATATCGCGCTTTTTGAGGCGGACTTACCCGGGGCGGCAGGGCATGCAGGTCTGCCCTGAGACGATCTACCGCGCTCTGTTCGCCGGTCTGCTCGGCCGCAAGCCGGGCAAGCTGCGCACCGGCCGGACCCGTCGCAAACCTCACCGCCGCGGTGTCCCGCACCTCAACAAGATCAAGAACATGACGCCACTCGCCCAGCGCCCGCTCGAAGTCAACGAGCGGCGGACGCCTGGACACTGGGAGGGCGATCTCATCATCGGCCGCGGGCAAGGCTCGGCCATCGGAACGCTGGTCGAACGCGTCACCCGTTACGTCCGGCTCATCCACCTGCCGAGCGGCTGGAAGGCACCTCAAATGCGCAACGCACTGATTCTTCAGACCGCTGACATTCCGCCGGAACTGCGCCAGACGCTGACCTGGGACCAAGGAAGAGAGATGACGCTGCACGAGGACATCGCGGCCCTGACCGGCTTCCAGATCTACTTCTGCGATCCCCATTCGCCCTGGCAGCGCGGCACCAACGAGAACACTAACGGGCTGCTGCGGCAGTACTTCCCCAAGGGCAGCGATCTGTCTCATCACACTGCCCGCGATCTACGACAGATCGCCCGGGAACTCAACCACCGCCCTCGCCTCGTCCTTGGCGACCGCACTCCGGCCGAGGCCATGAGAACATGGATCACACAGGCCTCTACCAGGTGATTCGCAACCACCGCTGGAAAGCACC
>NZ_SMKQ01000044.1 GCF_004348995.1 Nonomuraea terrae | reverse complement strand
CTCCCCGGACCTGACCGCCGCCACCATCCCCACCACAACGGCCACGACGGGTGGAAACACGCCGTCCAAGCACAGCAACGCCCACCCACCGAACGGCCCGAAGGCGCAGCGCGCGCTCAGAGGGCACGACAGGCGCCTACTCGCCCCATTACGCCAATGGCGAAAGCACGGCCGGCCACGGCGGCACGCCGATACGAGCCCGCCGCCACCCCGGCAACAGCGCCCGCTGAGCACCCGAAAGGTGAGAAGGGGCGGGCCACTGCGAGCCGCAGAGGGTCGGACATGACGATGCTCCCGGCCCGGATGATCGCTGATCGGCCGGGGGCGATGCCGACCACGTCGGTGCGGCGGCGTCACGCGGGCACGTCGCAAGCGGGGACGCGGCGAGCGCGTCTCGGGGGCCGGGCTGCGCGAAAACGTTCGCGAGTTGCCGGGCGGGTTCGTCCCGAAACGCCGGTCACGGTAAGGCGCCACAGCGCACGCTCCCTTCCGCGCGGCGCATCCGGCGTCAAGGCGAGACGTTGACGTCACCGCCGCAGCACGATGGCCACCCGTAGAATCCCCGGGCCGGCCACCCGAGGGTGGCCGGCCCGTGGGCCATGCATGCGAAGCGCCCATCGTGTGGGGGCACGCACGCTGGGCGCCGCGGACGGGCCTGGTCAGTCCGAACGAGATGATCAGGTCGCCGGGCTTGCCGCTCTTGCCCCCGGGCACCCAGATCGGCCAGGTCCAGCGTCGGCCGACTCGCCGGAGCCGCGGAACCGGTCGAACCCCGCCCCCCACCACTCAAAACGTCTCCCGCGGCAGCACATCGACGTCGGCCGTGTCCCCTCCGTGCTTCCGGCCTGAGCGGGCGGTGGCCGCCGACGAGTCGGTGTCGTGGGTGGTGAGGACCCCGGACTACAAGTCGAGGCGTGCGCGTATCTGGCGGGGCTCACGCGGCGGGTCGGGCGTTCCACGCGGAGAAGACGTACGCGGGCCGGATCGCTTTGTACTTGTCGTACTGCCGCGGCCACGGGGGTGGACTGGTCGAGCCCGAGGCGGTGCACCTGACATGGCTGACATGCCGGAAAACCCCCGGATGTCTGTCTGGCAAGTAGGCGTCAACCTCACTTGTCACACATGTCTGACTACGAGGAGCCGCCCCAGAGAACGGTGAGAACCCTCCTGTACGGCACCACGCCCGGTGAAGCCACGAGAGGTCGGCACCCATCGAGGAGGGCGCGGACCCACGGCTGTGCCCCGCCACCGAAAGGACGGTGCTCCCAAGGAGTTTCGGCGCCGCCCAGACCGGCTCTCCGGCTCCAGGGGACGGCGCAGAGCTCACTAACGAGCAGCCCGAGCTCCCCGAAGGATCCCGGCGAAGAGATGCTCCAGACGCAGAGGATGGCGCATGAGCAGTCCGAGCCCAGAAGGCGGCGCAAAGCCGCGACGAGGAGTCCGAGACGAGGGCGGGGCGGCGGTCGCAGGGAAGCGGATGCGGTCCTGAAGCGAGTGCGGTGTCTGCCGACGCCGCCGGGCCGTCGACGGCCCGGCGGCGTCGGGCAGGACGACGTTCGCCGGGCGGCCGGGGCGGAGGGGTCGAGTGGAAGTCGGGAATGGAAAAGGCCCCCGCCCGGGAAAACCGGGCGGGGGCCTTCTGTGCTGGTGGGAGGGTCAGCTCTCCAGCTCGGACGTCAGTCCGCGGGTGACGTTGGGGTCAACCGGGACGCCCGGGCCCATCGTCGTGGAGAAGGTGACCTTCTTCAGGTAGCGGCCCTTGGCGGCCGACGGCTTGAGACGCAGCACCTCGTCGAGCGCGGCGGCGTAGTTCTCCACGAGCTGGCGCTCGTCGAACGACGTCTTGCCGATGATGAAGTGCAGGTTGGCCTGCCGGTCGGTACGGAACTCGATCTTGCCGCCCTTGATCTCCGTCACGGCCTTGGCGACGTCGGGCGTCACGGTGCCGGTCTTGGGGTTGGGCATGAGACCACGCGGGCCGAGGACACGACCGAGGCGGCCGACCTTGCCCATCAGGTCGGGCGTGGCCACCACGGCGTCGAACTCGTTGAGCCGGTTGCCCTTGGCGATCTCGTCGATCAGCTCGTCGGCGCCGACGATGTCGGCACCCGCCTCGCGGGCCGCCTCGGCACGGTCACCGGTCGCGAAGACCAGGACCCGGGCGGTCTTACCGGTGCCGTGCGGAAGGTTGACCGTGCCGCGCACGATCTGGTCGGCCTTGCGAGGGTCGACGCCCAGACGGAGCGCGACCTCCACGGTGGCGTCGAACTTGGTGCTCGACGTCTCCTTGGCCAGTTTCGCGGCCTCTACGGGCGTGTAGAGCTTGTCGCGGTCGACTTTGACGGCCGCGTCCTTGTAGCCCTTGCTGCGCTGCATTCTTGACTCCTAGTGGTGTGCGGGCCGGCTGGCGGCCCTCCCACGACTTCTGGGAAAGGTCCTACTCGGCGACCGTGATGCCCATCGACCGGGCGGTGCCGGCGATGATCTTCTCGGCTGCCTCGATGTCGTTGGCGTTGAGGTCAGGCATCTTCGTCTCGGCGATGCTGCGCAGCTGCTCGCGGCTGAGCTTGCCCACCTTGTCGCGGTGCGGGACCGCGCTGCCCTTGTCGAGACCCAGGGCCTTCTTGATCAGCTCGGGCGCCGGCGGCGTCTTCGTGACGAAGGTGAAGCTGCGGTCTTCGAAGATGGTGATCTCAACGGGGATGATGTTGCCCCGCTGCGACTCCGTCGCGGCGTTGTACTGCTTGACGAAGTCCATGATGTTGACGCCGTGGGGACCGAGGGCGGTACCCACCGGCGGCGCCGGGGTGGCCTGGCCAGCGGGGAGCTGGACCTTCACCAGTGCGGCGATTTTCTTCTTCGGAGGCATGAGTCCTTCTCCGGGTCCTGATAGCGATGCATCCGGCCCGCGGGCGCGGCCCGGACATGTCGGCGGCCGCCCTTCGCGAGAGGCGGCCGACCGAACGTCTAAGTGTATGTGATCGTCTTAGATCTTCGAGACCTGGTTGAACGAGAGCTCGACCGGAGTCTCGCGGCCGAAGATGGAGACGAGCACCTTGAGCTTCTGCGACTCGGGGCTGATCTCGCTGACCGAGGCGGGCAGCGTGGCGAACGGGCCGTCCATGACGGTGACGGACTCGCCGATCTCGAACTCGACCGTCGGGCCGGTGGCCGTCTTGGCCGCCGCCTTCTTGGTCTCCTCGCTCGGCTCGGGCGCCAGGAGCTTGGCGACCTCGTCTAGGCTGAGCGGGCTCGGCTTGTTGGACAGACCCACGAAGCCGGTCACACCGGGCGTGTTGCGCACGGCGGCCCAGGACTCGTCGGTCAGCTCCATGCGCACCAGCACATAGCCGGGCAGCACGCGCTCCTTGACCGGCACCTTCTTGCCGCTCTTGAACTCCTGGACGGTGTGCGTCGGCACCTCGACCTGGTAGATGTAGTCCTCCATGTTGAGCGACACGTTGCGGCTCTCGATGTTGGACTTCACGCGGTTCTCGTAGCCGGCGTAGGAGTGGATGACGTACCACTCACCGGGCTGGCCGCGCAGCGAAGTCTTGAACTCCTCGACGGGGTCGACGTCGGGAAGAACGGCACCGTCCTCGACGGCGGGCGCCTCGGCATCGGGCGCCTCGTCGCTCTCCGCGACCCCGGCCTCCTCGAGAGCCGCCTCGGCGGCTTCCTCAGTGGCCTCTTCCAGCTCGTCGCCCCACTCGTCGCGGGGGTCCTCCGCCGGAACTGAAGAATCGGACACGGTGACTCTTCCTCTTTCGTCGTATCGTCGAATCGAATGGCGACTCCGTCAGGCGTGCACCGGCGGCGTCTCGGTCAGCCGAAGATCCGGAGGACCGCCCATCCCAGGGCGGCGTCGAGCCCGTACACGATCGCGACCATGATCAGGACGAATATCAGAACGACCGTGGTGTAGGTGATCAGATCCTTGCGTGTCGGCCAGATGACCTTGCGAAGCTCGTTGACGACCTGCCGATAGAAGAGGGCAGGAGAAGTGCGCGTCTTCTTTTCGCCACTGGGCTTGTCCGCGGTCTCGCCGCGCGTGTCGATCGCCACAGTCCTCACCTGATCTGTCGTATCCAACGCAGTTTTGCGGCGCGCTTACACGCCAATTATTGCGCGGACCGCACTCGCAGGGCACGAGGGACTCGAACCCCCAACCGCCGGTTTTGGAGACCGGTGCGCTACCAATTGCGCCAGTGCCCTATGTCGTTGACCAGACTACCCTGATCGACTCACTGCCCGGACCGAACCGCTCAGCGACTTGAGGCGGAAGGACCAGGCGAAAGCATACGGGTGATTCCCCGTTACGTCGAACTCGAATCCGATCGCCCAGCTCACGTGCGTACGAGCCCCTCGTGGGAGCATGGACACATGTCCACCCGACCTCGCATCTCCGCCAGAATCTCCGCGATTTCCGAGTCCGCCACGCTCGCCGTGGACGCCAAGGCCAAGGCGATGAAGGCCGCCGGGCGCCCGGTGATCGGCTTCGGCGCGGGCGAGCCCGACTTCCCGACGCCCGGCTACATCGTCGAGGCCGCGGTCGAGGCGGCCCGCAACCCGCGCTTCCACAAGTACACACCCGCCGGCGGGCTGCCCGAGCTCAAGCAGGCCATCGCCGCCAAGACGCGGCGCGACTCCGGCTACGCGGCCGAGGCCGCGCAGGTCCTCGTCACCAACGGTGGCAAGCAGGCCGTGTACGAAGCGTTCGCGACGCTGCTCGACCCGGGCGACGAGGTCATGGTCGTGGCGCCCTACTGGACGACCTACCCCGAGGCGATCAAGCTGGCCGGGGGCGTGCAGGTCGACGTCGTGACCGACGAGACCACCGGCTACCTCGCGACCGTCGAGCAGCTGGAGGCCGCGCGCACCGAGCGGACGAAGGTGCTGCTGTTCGTCTCGCCGTCCAACCCGACCGGCGCGGTCTACTCGCGCGAGCAGACCGTCGCGATCGGCCGCTGGGCCGCCGAGCACGGCCTGTGGGTCGTCACCGACGAGATCTACGAGCACCTCGTGTACGGCGGCGCCGAGTTCACCAGCATCGCCACGGCCGTGCCCGAGCTGGGCGACCGGGTCGTGATCCTCAACGGCGTGGCGAAGACGTACGCGATGACGGGCTGGCGCGTGGGCTGGCTGATCGGCCCGTCCGACGTGGTCAAGGCGGCGACCAACCTGCAGTCCCACGCCACCTCCAACGTCTCCAACGTCGCCCAGATGGCGGCGCTGGCGGCGGTTTCCGGTGACCTGTCGGCGGTGGCGGAGATGCGTACGGCGTTCGACCGGCGCCGGCAGACGATCGTTCGGATGCTGAACGAGATCCCGGGCGTGTTGTGCCCGGAACCGAAGGGGGCGTTCTACGTATATCCCTCGGTCAAGGAGCTGATCGGCAAGGAGCTGCGCGGCCGGCGGCCCCAGTCGTCGGGAGAGCTGGCGGAGCTGATCCTGGAGGAGGCCGAGGTCGCGGTGGTGCCGGGCGAGGCCTTCGGCACCCCGGGCTACTTCCGGCTGTCGTACGCGCTGGGCGACGACGACCTGGCCGAGGGCGTCAGCCGGCTGGGCAAGCTGCTCGCCGAGGCACGCTGAGCTCAGCCCGAGGTGATGTCGTTCGCGATCGGCCTCACCTCGGTGGCGAGGCCGGGCGTCGCGCCGATGTAGACGGCGGTGCCCGGCCGTTCCAGCCACATGAAGTTGCGCACGCCCGTGCGCGTGACCCAGCGCAGCGCGGGCTTGCCCTCGTAGACCGTCAGCCGCGACCTGGCGACCAGCGTGGCGAACTCCTCGGCCCTGCGCACGCCGCACACGACGCCGACGTAGACGCGCTCGTCGTTCTCCTTCCAGATCCTGCCCTCGACCTCGAGCGGCCGTCTGAGTGAGTCGAGGCGGGCGAACGAGCCCGCCTCCTCCAGGCCGGAGATGGCGGGCAGCCGCACCTCGGAGCCGTCGCACGACAGGGTGACGCCCTCACGGGTGACGTCGGGGGTGTGCGCCGCCCAGGTGACCTCAGGGCGCGGCGTCGCGTGGCCGCCGCCGCACGCCGTGAGCAGGGCCAACACGCACATGACGAGCATCACCGCCGGCCGCCGCATCGTCCCCCCGTACGCGAGTGGTTCCCGGAAAAGGCTCCCTAGTCTCCTACAGGAGCCCTGACGGAGGCGGCGATCCGGACGAGTTCGCCGCTGAGCGAGTCGCTGACCCTGATCCACGCGCCCGTGCCCGGACGTTCGAGCCAGGCGAGCACGCGCCCGCCGTCGGGGTGCCTGCCGACCACGGCCGGTTTGCCCCGCACGGTGGTGGCGCGGGAGTCGAGCACGGTGATCCGCTCGCGGAAGCCGTCCCAGTCGGCGGCCACCGTACCGTGTTCGACCTGGACTTCGACAAATCTGGTGGCGGAGCCGTACCGGGCGCGGGCGCCCTCCGCACCTGGGGTGGGCTCGATCGTGCCGCCGCCGCTGCGTTCGAGGCCGCGGGGCAGGTACGTCAGCCATAAGCGGTCGGAGACGACCGCGATCGGGCTCGGTTCCGCCGCTCCGGCGGCGGCCGGCCGGTCCGGTGACGGAGTGGTGGACGGCGTCGGGACCGCGACCGGCGGGGGTGTCTCCATCGGGGCGCGCGGCGGGCGCCCGAAGCCGGAGGAGAAGAGCGCGTAGATGATGAGTGCCGTCACCGCGAACGCGAGCGCCGCGAGCGCCGCGCGACGTCCCTGCCCGATGTTCTGCCCCTCGGCGATCATTCCTGCTTGATCCCCAATCTTGGGCGCGTCCATACCATGCGTTCGCTTGGTTGCCGGTGACCTGCGAACCGGCCGACTCGGCGAGGGCCAGGTGGCAAGATATGCGGATGGCAAGGCCGTTGCACGCGCTTCCCAAGGCACACCTTCACCTGCACTTCACCGGCTCGATGCGGCACTCGACGCTGATCGAGCTGGCCAGGGAGCAGAGGCTGCACCTTCCCGACGCGCTGGAGGAGGACTGGCCGCCCAAGTTGCGGGCCACCGACGAGCGCGGCTGGTTCAGGTTCCAGCGGCTGTACGACATCGCCAGGTCCGTGCTGACCCGCCCCGAGTACGTCTACCGGCTGCTGCGCGAGACCGCCGAGGACGAGGTGGCGGCCGGCTCGCGGTGGCTGGAGATCCAGGTCGACCCGTCGGGGTACGCCCAGCGGTTCGGCGGCCTGACGGCCACGCTGGAGCTCGTGCTGGACGCGGTGGATCAGGCCGCCCGGCATGCGGGGATCGGCATCGCGGTGGTCGTGGCGGCCAACCGCACCCGGCATCCGCTCGACGCGAACACCCTCGCCCGGCTGGCCACCCAGTACGCCGGCAAGGGCGTCGTGGGCTTCGGCCTGTCCAACGACGAGCGACGCGGGCAGGCCCGGGACTTCGAGCGGGCGTTCAGGATCGCCAAGCGCGGCGGGCTGCTGGCGCTGCCGCACGGCGGCGAGCTGATGGGGCCGCGCAGCGTGGCGCAGTGCGTCGACGACCTCGGCGCCGACCGCGTCGGGCATGGTGTGCGGGCGGCGGAGGACGAGCGGCTCATGCATCGGCTGGCCGACCGGCAGATCTGCTGCGAGGTGTGCCCGACGTCCAACGTGGGGCTGGGGGTGGCCGAGAGCGCCGAACTGGTTCCGGTGCGGCGGCTGTTCGACGCCGGGGTGCCGATCGCGCTGGGGGCCGACGACCCGTTGTTGTTCGGGACGCGGCTTCTGCGGCAGTACGAGCTGGCTCGCGACGTTTACGGGTTCGACGACCGGGAGGTGGCCGAGCTGGCCCGCCAGTCCGTACGGTCGTCGGCGGCGCCCGAGTCGGTGCGCAAGGAGCTGCTCAAGGGCATCGACGACTGGCAGGCCTCACCTGAGTGACTCGGCGATCCTGACGGCCTCTGCCATCGTGCGTACGCCCTCCAGGCGGTAGTCGAGCGTGCCGTCCTGCCAGATGAGAGTGGGGGCGGCCTGGCGCAGGGGGATCTCTGTGCCGTCCGCGCGGGTGAGGTAGCCGAGCGGGTGCTCCCCGGGGATCCACCATGCGGTACGGCCGGAGACCTCGGTGTAGGCGGGCAGCGGGGTCAGTTTCTTGAAGAAGATCGGGTCGAGGCCGCCCTCGAACTGGTCGAGCCGGATGCCGTCCGGCCAGAACATCGACACGACCCTGCCGCCGTCGGCCTCCGATACGCGTTCGGGCTCGCCCAGCGCGGCGGGGGTCCTGACCTGGAACGTTCTGGGGAGCTCGGACGGGGGCACGGTGCGCTCGCCGGGCAGCGGGGCGGTGGCGGTGACGGCCGGAGCCGGAGTTTCGCTGATCCGCAGTTCGACGCCCGCGAACCGCAGGATCCGCGCCACGGCTTCCCGGCCTTGGGGGGTGGCCGCCATGACGGCGAGGACGGCGGCGACCACCGCAGCCACGATCGTCCACCTCTTCCGCCGACCACGCCGCACCGAAGGCCGCCGCCCATCGACTCGCCGACCCGGCGCCCGGGAGCTGCCGCGAAGCGGGGCGTCCGCGCCGGCGGGATCCTCCGGGTGCTGTCGGGCGGGGGTGGCTGTGGAGACGGCGGGATTGTCGTCGGTGTCCGTGGAGTCCGTGGAGTCCGTGGAGTCCGTGGAGTCCGTGGAGTCCGTGGAGTCCGTGGAGTCCGTGGAGTCCGTGGAGTCCGTGGAGTCCGTGGAGTCCAGCGCGGTCAGGCGGGCGCGGACGGCGGCGGCGACGTCGGCAGGAGGCGGGGCCGGTACGTCGATCAGGTCGCCGAGTGCCGTCAGCTCGGCCTCGAGATCGTTGTGCGGATCATGTGAGTTCATTGCCCACCTCCTCCCTCAGTCGGGCCAGTCCGCGGTGAGTGCTGGACTTGACGCTGCCGATGGGCCAGTCGAGCACCTGGGCGGTCTCCGCCTCCGACAGTTGCAAGAAGTACCGGCAGATGACCGCCTGACGTTCCCGATCGGGCAGGGCGCGTACGGCGGCCAGCAGGCGGGTGCGGCGGTCGGTGCTCAGGGCCGCGCTTTCCGGGTCGTCGGGAGCGGCCGGGTCGGCGGTGGCGCCGAGCCGGAGCGTCAGGTCGGAGCGGCGGCCACGTGAACGGGTCAGATTGTGCGTCTCGTTGGCCACGATGCGCAGCAGCCAGGGCCGGAACGGCGCGTCCCTGCGGAACTTGGCCAGGTGGCGGTACGCCTTGACGAACGCCTCCTGGACGACGTCCTCGGCCTCGTCGCCGGCGCCCAGCATGGTGGCGGTCCGGTGAGCGAGCGCGCTGTAGCGGGCGACCAGCGCCTCGTAGGCGGCCAAGTCGCCATCGAGCGAACGGGCGATGGCCTCGTCGTCGTCCATGGCGAGACAGATTCCACCGCAAAAGAGGCCGTACAGGGAAGGGTGTTTGACCGATCGTGTGAGCCTGGCCCCTGCCCGGGGCATTAGACTCGGGCAATCCGCCAGGCCTTCGAAGGAACGGGATTATGTCTTCTGGGTATGACCGTGTAGTGCAACCGGCGGCCGGTGACGAGGCCCTGGAGAACCACCTGGGTGGGGATGAGGCCAGGAACTACCGGCAGTACGAGTTCGACATGGTCGCCCCGCACGTCGGCCGTTCGTTGCTGGAGATCGGCTCGGGGCTCGGCCACTTCGCCGAGCAGTTCCTGCCGCGGCTCGACCGGCTCGTCGTCAGCGACTTCGACCCCTACTGCGTCGAGCAGCTGGAGAAGCGCTTCGCCGACCGTGACGACATCAGCGTGCTGCAGTTCGGCCTGCCGACCGACATCCCGCTGGAGGACAAGGTCGACACGGTCGTCATGATGAACGTCCTGGAGCACATCGAGGACGACGCCGAGGCGCTGCGCTCGCTGGCCAAGGTCACGCTGCCGGGCGGCCGCATCATCATCTGGGTGCCCGGCTACATGCAGCTCTACGGCGACTTCGACCGCAAGGTGGGCCACGTCCAGCGCTACACGCCGAAGACGCTGCGCGCCACGGTGGCCAGGGCCGGGCTCGACGTCGAGGTGCTCAAGCCGATCAACTTCCTGGGCGGCCTGGCCTGGTGGGTGGCGGTGCGCCGGGGCGGCGTGGGCTACCCCGATCCGCGGCTGGTCAAGATCTACGACCGTACGGTGGTGCCGCTGACGCGGCTCATCGAGCGCTTCTTCCGGGTGCCGTTCGGGCAGACGGTGTTCTGCGTGGCGCGCGTGCCCAAGCAGCGCTGAGCCGCCCGCCCCGGGAAGGGGCGGGCCTACTTGATGGAGCCGGCGGTCAGACCGCTGACGACCTTCCGCTCGATCAGCGCGAACAGGATGATCACCGGGATGGTGGCGATCACCGAGCCGGCGAACAGGTTCTGCCAGTCCACCTGGTACTGCCCGATGAACGAGTTGAGCGCGACCGGGAGCGGCTGGTTCTCGGTCGACGTGGTGAGCGTCAGGGCGACCACGAACTCGTTCCACGCCGCGATGAACGTGAAGATGAGCGCGGTGATGACGCCCGGCATGGCCAGCGGCAGGGTGATCCGGAACAACGCGCCGAAGCGGCCGTTGCCGTCGATGAAGGCGGCCTCCTCCAGCTCGCGCGGGATCGAGGAGAAGTACGCGTTCAGGATCCACACCGCGAACGCCAGGTTGAACCCGCCGTTGACGAGGATCAGCGACCAGATCGAGTCGACCAGCCCGAACTGGAAGAACTCGCGGTAGATGCCGACCACCATGGCGGTGGGCTGGAACATCTGGGTGATCAGCACGAGGATGAGGAACGCCGTGCGGCCGCGGAAGCGGTGCCGGGCCGAGTAGTACGCCGCCGGCAGCGCCACGAGCAGCACGAGCGCCGTCGAGCCCGCGGCCACCTTGATCGTCACCCACAGGTTGCCTGCCAGGCCGCTGGTCCAGAAGCCGGTGAAGTTCGACCACACCCACTCGTCGGGCCAGAACGACACGTCGCGCAGCGACCCCTGCGACCGCAGCGAGGTCAGCAGCATGACCAGGTACGGGAACAGGAACAGGAACGCGATGACGTACGCGGAGGCCGCGATGACGACGGTCTTCAGCTTCGGCATCCGGCGCGGCGCCCCCCGGTCGGGGCGGGCCTGGGGTCGCGGCCGGGCCTTCGCCGGCATCGTGTCGACGGCCATCACGCGACCTCCTTGTTCCACCGCGACACCCTGAGGAAGATCACGGTCAGCACGATGACCATGCCGAAGTTGATGACGGACATGGCGGCCGATTCGCCGATGTCGGAGCCTTTGAGGATGTACATGAAGATGGTGGACGTGGCCGTGGAGTAGCCCGGCTGCCCGTGGGTCATCGCCCAGATGATCGGGAAGCTGTTGAAGACGTTCATGATGTTGATCAGGGCGGCCACGGTGAGCGCGGGGCGCAGCAGCGGCAGCGTGATCGACCAGTACGTACGGAAGCGGCCCGCGCCGTCCATCCTGGCGGCCTCGTACACGTCGCCGGGGATCGTCGCGAGACCGGCCAGCAGCGCGTACGTGGTGAAGGGCACCGACACGAAGACGGCCACGAACACCAGCCACGGCATGGCGGTGGAGGCGTTGCCGAGCTGGTCGGCCGCGGCTCCGCCCATCGCGTCGATCAGCCCGAGCTTCAGCCGGATCTGGTTGATCACGCCGACCTCGGGGTCGAGCATCCACTTGAAGATGATCGCCGTCATCAGCACAGACGCGGCCCACGGCGCGATGAGCGCCCACCGGGCCACCTTGCGCAGCGGGAAGCGCTGGTTGAACAGCTGGGCGAGGGCCAGCGAGATCACCACGGTGAGCACGACGACCGCGACCACCCAGATGACGCTGCGGACCATGATGTCCGCGAAGTCCTTCTCGGCGAAGAGCTCGTCGTAGTTGGCGAAGCCGGCCCACCCGCGTACCACGCCGAACCGGCTGATCTCCAGGAACGAGGACCTGACCATCTCGATCACGGGCCAGATCACGACCACGGCGATCAGCACGATGGCGGGCCCGACCCAGGCGAGGGGTTCGAGGGCGCGCAACCTTCTCACATCAGACACCTTTCGAGGGACGGTACGGCCGGCCCACGAAAGGCGCCGGCCGTACCGGGGTCCCGATGGATCAGCTCGCCGCCGATTCGGCGGTCTTCTGCAGCTCTCCGAGGACGGCGGCCGGGTCGTCCTCGACGGCCCCGCCGACGGTCTGCTTGACCGACTGGCTCACCGAGGTCCAGGCCGGGTCCTGGAACGGGTAGAAGCTGGCGTTGGGCAGCGCGTCGAGGAACGGCTTGAGCTTCTCGTCGCCCGACAGCTTCTCGATGCCGCCGTTGGTGACGGGCAGGAGCTTGTAGGTGTCGGAGATCTTCTGCGCGGCGTCGCCGGTGTAGAAGAAGTCGAAGAACTTCTTGATCTCCGCGGCGTGGCCGTTCTGGTTGAACGCCATGATCCAGTCCATGACGCCGAGCGTGGTGTCGAGCGGGCCGGTCTTGCCGGGGATCGGCACGATGCCGTAGTTCTTCAGGCCGGCCGCATCGAAGATCGGGATCGACATGGGGCCGCCGTTGACCATGCCGACCTTGCCCGCGCCGAAGTCCTCCCAGACCGTCTTGCGGTCCTTCGTGCCCGGGTTGGGGGTGGTCAGTCCGGCGTCGACCAGGCCCTTCAGGTACGTGAAGGTCTCGACGTTCTGCGGCGAGTTGATCGCCCACTTGCCGGAGGCGTCCTTGTAACCGCCGCCGTTGCCGAGCATCCACAGGAACGACTCGCCCTGGGCCTCCTCCTGGCCCAGCGGCAGGCCGAACGGCTGCGTCACGCCGGCGTCCTTGAGCTTCTGCGCGGCGGCCTTGAGCTCGTCCCAGGTCTTCGGCGGCTCGGCGATGCCGGCCTTGCTGAACAGGTCCTTGTTGTAGAACAGGGCGCGGGCCGAGGAGACGAACGGGATGCCGTACGCGGTGCCGTCGACCTTGCCGAAGTCGGCGAACTTCTGCAGCAGGTCGCCGGAGACGTTCGGCGACAGGACCTCGTCGACCTTGTGGAGCAGGCCGTCCTGGACGAAGCCGGAGTAGTCGCCGGTCTGCAGGATGTCGGGCGCCTGACCGTTCTGGATCATGGTGGCGACCTGCTTGTCGATGTCGTTCCAGTTGATGACCTGGACGTCGACCTTGATGGTGGGGTTGGCGGCCTGGAACTCGTCGACGACGCCCTTCCAGAACGTCTCGCCCGAGTTGGGCTTGCCGGGGCCGTCGCCGTAGTCGGCGGCGACCATCTTCAGCGTGACCGCGCCGTCGCCTGCCGCCGGGGTGTCGCCTCCCGAGCCGCCCGAGCCGCCGCAACTGGACAGGACCAGCACCGTGGCAAGGCCGAGAGCGGCGCCGCCCACAAGCTTCATGTTCACTGGAGATACCGCCTTCTCGTCGGGCGGGCGACGCTGGTCCGTACCAGCCGGCTGCCCCGCCCTGGGGGATGGGGGCGCGCGAACACACGGCTCGCTCGCGTTTGCGTCAGCGTAAGCCCGGATTCAGCAGGCGGTCTATACCGGCTCGTCTCGGTTTGGCAACACTAAGGGTGAAGAATCCTCACGACCGGTCTAGACCGCGCGTCAGATGATCTGACGGCGGACGTTCTCCCCGCCCTCCGGCGCGCCGATCCACGGGCCGTCGATCGACGGGTCCAGGATGCCCTCCTCCACGAACGTGTAACGACCGTCGAGCACGTAACCGGCCAGGCGGACGTCCTGGCTGTCGCTGTTGTCCCAGAGCCGTTCGAACAGGCCGTCCACGCGCCGCCTGGCCTGGTGGCAGAAGGTGTCGGCCAGCTCGTACGGCCTGCGCCCGAGGTCCTTGGAGTCTTCCGCGGCCTTGACGCAGACGGCCGTCATGGCGAACAGCTCGGCCCCGATGTCGACGATCCGGCCGAGGAACGACTGCTTGTGCTCCAGCGCGCCCTGCCAGCGGGACATGCCGTAGAAGGTCGATCGGGCGAGCTTCCTGCTGGTACGTTCCACGAACCGCAGGTGACCGGCGAGGGGGCCGAAGTCGGCGTACGAGGTGGGCAGGTTCCCGGTGCCGGCCACGAGCGTGGGCAGCCACTTCGCGTAGAAGGCGCTCGCCTGGCGCAGGGCCTGGGCGCGTTCGGCGCGGGAGGCGTCGGGGTTGATCAGCTCGCCGGCGGCCGACAGGTGGGCGTCCACGGCCTCCCGGGTGATCATCAGATGCATGATCTCCGAGGAGCCCTCGAAGATGCGGTTGATGCGGGAGTCGCGCAACATCTGCTCGGCCGGCACCCCGCGCTCGCCGCGCGCCGCGAGCGACTCGGCGGTCTCGTAGCCGCGCCCGCCGCGCATCTGGACCAGCTCGTCCAGCGCCTGGTACGACATCTCGGAGGCGTACAGCTTGGCCAGGGCGGCCTCGATCCTGATGTCGTTGCGCCGGTCGTCGGCCAGCCGGGCGGTGAGCTCCATGACGGCCTCCAGCGCGTACGCGGTGGCCGCGATGAACGCGATCTTCGTGGCCACGGCCTCGTGCCGGCCGACCTTGCGCCCCCACTGGACACGTTCGTTGCCCCACTCGCGGGCGATCTTCAGCGCCCACTTGGCGTTGCCCGCGCACGTGGCCGGCAGGGACAGGCGGCCGGTGTTGAGCGTGGTCAGCGCGATCTTCAGGCCCTGGCCCTCCTTGCCGATGAGGTTCCTGGCCGGGACCCTGACCTGGTGGAACTCGGTGACGCCGTTCTCGATGCCGCGCAGGCCCATGAACGCGTTACGCCGCCTGACCGTGATGCCGGGAGAGTCGGCCTCGACGACGAACGCGCTGATCTTCTTGCCGGTCCTGGCCATGACCACCAGCAGGTCGGCGACGACGCCGTTCGTCGTCCACAGTTTGACGCCGTCGAGCACGTAGTCGTCGCCGTCGCGGACGGCGGTGGTGGCCAGCCGCGCAGGGTCGGAGCCGACGTCGGGCTCGGTCAGCAGGAACGCCGAGATCTCGCCCCGCGCGCACCTCGGCAGGAACTCCCGCTTCTGCTCCTCGGAGCCGAACAGCTTGAGCGGCTGCGGCACGCCGATCGACTGGTGCGCCGACAGCAGCGTGGCCAGCGCGGGGCTGTAGGAGCCGACGAGCATGAGAGCGCGGCAGTAGTACAGGTAGGGCAGGCCGAGCCCGCCGTACTCCTCCTTGATGGTGATCCCGAACGCGCCGAGCTGCGCCAGGCCCTTCACCACCTCGTCGGGGATCTGCGCGGTGCGCTCGATGAGCACGGGATCGACGTGCGCGTCGAGGAAGCGGCGTAGCGCCCGGACGAACTCCTCGCCCCGCTGCGCCGCCTCGGCGGACAGGACGGGGACGGGGTGCACGAGGTCGAGCCGGAAGTCACCGAGGAACAGTTGCCTGCCGAAACTGGGGCGCGTCCACTCCTTCTCGCGTGCCTGCTCGCCGACTTCCCTGGACTCCGCGTACCCGGCCTGCTCCGCCTTGAGCTCGGTCCTGGCCTGCGCGGTCTTCTGCTCGGTCATGGCACTCTCCCGACGTTGCGCCGTCTTGTGGTAGGAGTACTGCCCGCGTCACGACGTCCTGCGCCGTTTATAGCCCGATTTTGTAGGAACGGCGAGCGTTGGCCTTGAGGACGAGCAGCGCGACGACCGCCAGCGCCGCGGGTACCGCCAGGTAGCCCCCGCAGAACGCCAGCCCGACGAGCGACATCACGGTGCCCACCACGGCGGTGACCCGGTGGCGGCCCGCGGGCAGCATCCGCGTCGCCGCCGCCACGCCCGCCGTCGTGACCGCGGCCAGGCACGCCGAGGTCGCCCGCATGAGCAGGTCGAGGTCATCGCCTCCCACCAGCACGGGCACGGAGAGCACGGCGAGCAGCCCGAGGCTCCGGTACGGCGTCTCCCCCGGCGCCCCGCCCTTCCCGAACCAGCCCGGCAGAGCCCGGTCGCGGGCCAGCGCCGCGCCGAGCCGCCCGGCCCCGGCCAGGTAGGTGTTGACCGCCCCGAACGTCAGCAGCACCGCCACCACCCCGGTCACCGGCCGCGCCACCGGGCCGACGCCGATCTCCAGCAGTGCGGTGAGCGGCACGTCCGGCATGTCGGCGCCGAGCACGCCGACGGAGGTGACCGAGACGCCCGCGTACAGCAGGCCGATCACCACGAGGGTCACCACGGTGGCGCGGAGCGGGCCCCTGCGCCGGTCGGCGAACTCGCCCGACAGGTGGCTGGCCGCCTCCCAGCCCACGAACGCGAACATGAGCACCCCGGCCGCCCCCGCCACGCCTGCGGCGCCGTACGGGGCGAAGGGGGTGAAGCGGGCGGCGTCGGCGTGCGGGGCGGCGGTGAGCACGGCGGTGGCCAGCAGCACGACCAGCAGGGCGACGAGGCCGATCTGCAGCCGTCCGGACGTGCGCAGGCCGGCGGTGTTGGCGGCGAACGCGGCCGCCAGGATCAGCCAGGCGGCCAGGGTGGCGTCCACGCCGAGGCTGGCCTCGACGTACGCGCCGCCCACGAGCACCCCGGCGACGGTGCCGATCGGCACCGCGCCGAAGAACCACCACCCGGCCACGGCGGCGGCGTGCCGGCCGAACGCGAGCCCGACCACGGCGGCCACTCCCCCGCCGCCCGGGTAGCGCGCGCCGAGCGCGGCGAACGTCAGCGCGACGGGGACGCTCAGTGCCAGCATGCCCGCCCACGCCAGCACGGACGCCGGCCCCGCCGCGTCGGCGGCGAGGTGCGGCAGTACCAGCATCCCCGGCCCCAGCACCGCGCCCACCAGCAGCGCCGCGCCCTGCGCTGTTCCCATACGTCCGCTCATGGCGGCGAAGTTAGTCCATTTGTTCGGATGAATGGCGGATCGCCGAACATCTGACCGGAATCGCCTGCCATGCTGGCGTCATGGACGAACTTGATTCGGCGATCGTGCGGTTGCTCCAGACAGATGCGCGGCAGTCCAACCGGGAGCTCGCCCGGCAGCTCGGCGTCGCGCCCTCCACCTGTCTCGAACGGGTCAGGGCGCTCACCCGGCGCGGCGTGATCCGCGGCTACCACGCCGACATCGATCCGGCCGCGCTCAACCGCGGCGTGCAGGCCATGGTCGCGGTGCAGGTGCGGCCGCTGAGCCGGGAGGTGATCAACGCCTTCAAGGCGTCGGCCGCCGAGATGCCGGAGGTGCTCAGCGTGTTCGTGCTGGCGGGCGGGGACGACTTCCTGCTGCACGTCGCCGTGCAGGACCTCGACCACCTGCACGCGTTCCTGCTCGACCGGTTGAGCAAGCGCAAGGAGATCGTCGGGTTCCGCACGTCGGTGATCTACCAGCAGGTGCAGAAACCCTTCCCGAGCCTGCTGCCCGAGACCTGACTTTCGTCAGGGTCGTGACCTGACGGACGGCCCATCCGCGGCGGCACCCAGAGTCCCTAGGTTTCTCCGATATCACCCTTGAACGGAGAAATCCTTGAAGTCTCTTGTGCTCGGTTTGTCCGCCGCGCTGACGCTGCAACCCTCGCCCGCCGACTTCGACGCCTACGTGCGCGCGGCGATGGAGGCGACGGGACTGCCGGGCCTTTCCGTGGTCGTCACGCATGACGGCGAGGTGGTACACGCGGCCGGGTACGGCCATGATTCCGGCGGCAGGCCGGTCACCGCCGACACCCCCATGCGGGTGGCGTCGGTGAGCAAGTCGTTCACCGCCATGGCCGTCATGACGCTCGTCGAACGCGGCCGGATCGCGCTGGACGAGCCGGTGGCCGAGCAGCTCCCCGGCTTCACGATGGCGGACCCGCGGGCGGCCCGGATCACCGTGCGCCAGCTGCTCAACCAGACCTCCGGACTGTCGGACCGCACCGTGGACATCCCCGCCACGGAGAGCGCCACCTCGCTCGCCGACTACACCGCCCGCCTGGCGGACTCCCGGCTCGCCGCCGACCCCGGCACACACTGGGAGTACTGCAACGTCAACTACGACCTGGCGGCGCGCCTGGTGGAGGTGGCGAGCGGGCGAACGTTCGAGGAGTACCTGCGCGACAAGGTGTTCGGCCCGCTCGGCATGTCCTCCAGCTCGGTCTCCGCCGACGCCGTCGCCGACGGGTACAACTCCGTCTACGGCGCCTGGCTGCCGCGTGCCGAGTTGCCCGCCTTCCTCGACGGCACCGGTTCGGGCGGGGTCGTCACGACCGCCGCCGACATGGGCAAATGGCTGATCACACAGACCGGCGGCGGCCGGCCGCTGGTCAAGAGGGCGAGCCTGGAGACCATGCACCGCTCCACCGTGCTGCGCCCGTACGGCATGGGGTGGGGGACGGACGAGGACACCGGGCTGCTCACGCATTCGGGCAACCTGTTCACCTACACCGCAGCGCAGGCCATCTCCCCCGAGACCGGCTACGGCTTCGCCGTGATGACGAACAGCGCCGCCCTGTACGACGACGCGTACGCCATCATGCTCGGCCTGACGGCGCTCGCCGAGGGGCGGACGCCGGAGCCGGTCGGGGGTGACCGGCAGCTGTTCGAGGCGGTGCTGGGCGGGATCGCGCTGCTCTCGGCCGGCCTGGGGGCCCTCGGCGCGGCACGGGCGCGGCGCTGGGCCGCCCGCCGGGCCGGGCGGCGGGGGTGGCGCGCGGCGGTGCGGCTGGTGCCGGTGCTGATCCCCGCGGTGGTGCTGGCCACGTACCCCGACTGGGTGTCGGTCCTGACGAACGGGCGGACGGTCACGTGGGCGCAGATGACGTACTTCCCCGCGCCGCTGTCGATCACGCTGCTCGTCGCGGCGCTCGCGGGAGTCGCGGTGGCGGCGGCCCGCGTGATCGCCCTGCGCCGGCCGGTCAGCCCGCGAGCACCGCGCGGCGCGGGATCGCGGCGTAGCTGATCGCGAGGGCGGCCAGGCTGAGGACGGCGGCGGCGAGGCCGAGCCAGCGCAGGCCGTCCACGGCGACCAGGCCGCCGCCGAGCGCCGAGCCGGACGCGATGCCGATGTTGAACGCGCACACGTTCACCGAGACCGCCAGCGTGGGCGCCTGCCCGGCCTGCCGCAGCAGCAGGCTCTGCAACACCGGCGTGGTGGCCGAGGCCAGCAGCCCGAACGCCAGCACGACGAGCACGGCCGGCGCCTTCCACGGCACCGCGAACGGGAAGAGCGCCAGCACCACGGCCAGGCCGGCGAACGTGCCGCGCACGGTGGCGGGCAGCGAGCGGTCGGCCAGCCGTCCCGCCGCCAGACCGCCGGCCAGACTGCCCGCCCCGTAGACCAGCAGCAGCGTGGAGACCCCGGCGGGGGTGAAGCCGGTGATCCTCGTGAGCGCGGGCGCGAGATAGGTGAACACGGTCGAGGTGGCCGCCAGCCCGACCGCCGTGGTGGCGATCACGATGAGGACCCGCCGCCGCATCACCGTCGCCACCTCTGCCCTGACGCTCGTGGCGGGCGCGTCCTGGCGCGGGAGCACCACCGCGAGCAGCCCCAGCGCCGCCACCGCGAGCCCGGCCAGCACCGCGAACGGCGTCCGCCAGCCCGCGTCCTCCCCCAGCAGCACGCCCACCGGGACGCCGAGCAGCGTCGCCACGGAGAAACCGGCGCCGACGGCGGCGATGGCCGTGCCCACCCGCTCCGGACTGACCACCCGCGCGGTGACCATCAGCGCCAGGGTCAGGAAGGCCGCGTGGCTGAGCGAGGCGACCACCCGCCCGGCGATCAACACCTCGTACGACCCGGCCGCCGCGCACATCGCGTTGCCCGCGGCGAACAGGCCCAGCAGGCCCAGCGCGAGCCCCTTGCGCGGCAGCCGCACGGTCGCGATCGTCACCAGAGGCCCGCCGACCACCACGCCCAGCGCGTACGCCGTCACGGCCTGCCCCGCCGTGGCCACCGAGACCCCCAGGTCGGCGGCCAGCTGCGGGAGCAGCCCCGCGACCAGGTATTCCGACGTGCCGACCACGAACACGCTCACCATGAGCGCGGTCGGCACCACCATGCCCTTCTTCATCATGCGGGTACGCTAAAGTCTCACATCTATGTGAGAGTCAAGGGTGTGGTGACATGCGGATCGGAGAGCTCGTCCGGCGCACCGGCGTGAGCGAGCGGCTGTTGCGCTACTACGAGGAGCAGGGGCTGCTGCGGCCCGAGCGGCTGCCCAGCGGTTATCGCGTCTACACCGAGGCCCACGTCGACGCCGTCCGCCGCATCCGCACCCTGCTCGCCGCCGGGCTCGGCACCTCGACCATCGCGACCGTGCTGCCCTGCCTGGAGACCGACGGCGAACGTCTGGCCCCGACCTGCCCCGACGTGCTGGGGCAGCTGCGTGCCGAGCGGGAGCGGATCGACCGCGCGATGGCGGCCCTGAGCGAGTCCCGCGCGGCCCTCGACACGGTGATCACCGCCGCGGACCGCCGTTAATTCGGTTGCACGGGTCCGGTACGGCTGCGTAGCCTCATGGGCATGCGCCTTTACCCGTAATTCGCGGGGCTTCCACAGCCCTCGGCTTCAGCTCTGTCCAGTCCGTCCAGTCCAGACGCGGCAACTGAGCTTGTCGACCGGCCTTCGCGCTTCTCCGAGCCGAGCCGCGTCGTGAGTTACGTAAAGGAGCTTCCTCATGCGAGCCCGTTCATCCAAGAAGGCCCGGCCCCAGCTTCCGGTGGTCCGGCCGATGCCCAAGATGCCGCAGCGGCCCATCGCGCCGCCCCGTCGCATCCCGCCCAAGGGGCGCTAGATCAACTACCTGGATGGGTAGTCAACGCGGGCGCCGCCTCCCCTTACGCCTGGAGGCGGCGCCCGCATCACTCACAGCCGTTCGATGATGGTGACGTTGGCCTGCCCGCCGCCTTCGCACATCGTCTGCAGGCCGTACCGGCCGCCCGTGCGCTCCAGCTCGTGCAGCAGCTTGGTCATGAGGATCGCGCCCGTGCCGCCCAGCGGGTGACCGAGGGCGATGGCGCCGCCGTTCGGGTTGACCCGGGCCGGGTCGGCGTCGAGCTCCTTGATCCAGGCCAGCGGCACCGGCGCGAACGCCTCGTTGATCTCGACCACGTCGATCTGGTCGATCGACATGCCGGCCTTCTTCAGCGCGAGCTGCGTCGCGGGGATCGGCGCGGTCAGCATGTAGACCGGGTCGTCGCCCATGAGCGCGAGCTGGCGGATGCGGGCGCGCGGCGTGAGCCCGTGGTCCTTGACGGCCTGCTCGGAAGCGATCAGCAGCGCGCCCGAGCCGTCGGAGATCTGCGAGGAAGTGGCGGCGGTGATCTGCCCGCCCTCCTTCAGCGTCTTCAGCGAGGCCATCTTCTCCAGCGTCGAGTCGGGCCGCGGGCCCTCGTCGTCCTCGACGCCGTTGACCGGCGCGATCTGGTCCTTGAAGTAGCCGTTGGCGATGGCCTTGGCCGCCCGCTGGTGCGACTCGAACGCGAACTGCTCCAGCACGTCGCGCTTGAAGCCCCACTTCTCGCACATCAGCTCCGCGCCGCGGAACTGCGAGATCTCCTGCCTGCCGTATCGCTCGCCCCACTTCTCACCGAACGGGAACGGCATGCCCATGTCGAGGGCCGCTTTGATGGAGGAGCCCATGGGCACGATGCTCATCGACTCGACGCCCGCCGCCACGACGAGGTCCTGCGTGCCGGACATGACGCCCTGGGCGGCGAAGTGGATCGACTGCTGGGAGGAGCCGCACTGCCGGTCGATCGTGACCCCGGCCGTGGTCTCGGGCAGACCCGCCGACAACCAGGCGTTGCGGGCGATATCCATGCTCTGGGGGCCGAACTGCATGACGCACCCCATGATGACGTCCTCGACCGCGGCGGGGTCGACGCCGGTGCGGTCGATCAGCGCCTTCAGCGTGTGCGCGGCCAGGTCAGTGGGGTGGACGGTGGAAAGGCCGCCCTTCTTCTTGCCGACGGGCGTGCGGACCGCCCCGACGATGTACGCCTCTGCCACAGTGCCTCCTGGAAACCGAGCATTATTCGGTTACTAAGGGCAGAGTACAACAGAACGACGTTCTGGGGCTTCCTGGGCCTTATTCGGCTTCCTCCGCGGCTTTCTCCGCTGCGGTGTCTTTCTCCGCGGCCTCTTCTTCCGCGCTCTCCTTCGCCGGAGCCGCCAGGTCCTCAGGGGCGTCGATGCGGAAGCGCCAGCGGTCGACGGCGATGCCGTTCAGCGACTCGGCCAGCTCCAGCGCCAGCGCCCCCAGCTTCACCGGCTCCTCACCGCGCAGCTCGATCGCGGTCAGCTCGGTGGCGAAGGGCAGCAGCTCCTGTACGGCCGGCGGCTGCCCCTTCTGCGGCACCAGCGCGGCCCGGACGTCGCCCGCCGTGAACGTGAACTCCTCGTCCTGCTCCAGCAGGGGCGCCAGCTCCTCGGCGGACGGGCGGACCGGGAGGATCACCGCCGGGCCGGTGCCCTCACCCTCGTCGGCGGGGTCGCTCACCTCTCCCCGGCACACCGCGAGCCCGCCGAGCCGGAACGCCAGCCCCTCCGCCAGATACCGGTCGAAGTAGTCGAGCGGCAGCGGCCCCTCGGCGGCCACCCGCACCGCCCACACCTTCTCCAGCACGCCACCCGTCAGGTCGGAGTCGGCCTCGACCGGCGCGCACACCCGTACGTCGGTGGCCACGATGTCGTCGCCCTCGCGCCTGGCGTTCGGATCGGCGAGCTGGATGACGCTCAGCAGCTCGTCGAGCGCCGGTTTGGCGGGCAGCGCCGCCGTGGGGCCAGTACGCAGTCTCCGCTTCGCCATCCAGCCCATGCCCGCCTCCGCAGATCAACTTCGATAGGAGCTCGTCATCGTCGCGTACACGATGACGTTGTCGGTGTAATGCCCAGTGTTGCGGTTGTACGTGCCGCCGCAGGTGATGAGGTGGAGCTGGGCGTTCTCCTGCGGCCCGTACACCCGCTGGGTCGGGAACGTCTGCTTGCTCGCCTGCTCCACGCCGCCGACCGTGAACACCGCGGTCGTCTTGTCCTGGCGCTTGACCTCGATGATGTCGCCGTTCTTGAGCTCGGGCAGGCGGGCGAACACGGCGGTGCGCGTCCGCGTGTCCTTGTGCCCGAGCAGCACCGCCGGCCCCGCCTCTCCGGGGGTCGACATGTTGCGGTACCACCCGACCAGGTTGTGGTTGTCGATCGGGGGCACCTCGATCGTGCCGTTCTTGGCCAGCCCGACCGACTTGATCGGCGCGTTGATGCCCAGCCGCTTGACCACGAGCCGTACGGGCGTCGAGGGCAGCATCGCGGGCGCCGGCTTGATCTCGGGCAGCGGCGGCGGCACGTCGGGGGCCGCCTGGAACAACGCCTGCTCCGGCTGGCCGCTCGGCTTCGGCTGCGCCTGCACCTGCAGGCTGTCGCGGTTGGCGGCCAGGCCGTACTCCTCGGGCGACCTGAGGACGATCAGCAGGCCCGCCACGACCGTGGCCACGCCGGCGATGGCCGCCACGATGAGCACGGTGCGCAGCGCCGTGCTCGCCCGCTCCTCGGGCGGCGGCGGCACAGGAGGGCCGCCGCCGTACGGATAGTAGCCCGCCACGCTCGATCAGCTCCTGATGGAACGTCGTCGCATGACCAGCCCGCCCACGGCCGCGGCCGTGATCAGCGCGGTGCCGGTCAGGATGAACATCCGCCCGTCCGGCCCCATCATCCCACCGGCCCCGGTGTCCGCCCCGGCCACGGGGGTCTGCGACTTACGCGTGGTCGTCGAGGACGAGGGCGTGATGGTCACCGTCGCGGTAGCGGTCCGCGTCGGCCGCGGACTCGTCGTCGTCGGCGAAGGGCTCGGACTCCCGGTCCCGTTGCCGACCGTGACCTTGTACTCCTTGAGACCGGTCGTGGGTGCGGTGCACTTGATCACCGGCGAAGTGGCGGTGCCCGTCGTGGTCGCGCCGAAAGTGATGTCGCCGGCGGTCAGCGTCACGGTGCCCGTCGTGGTGGGCCGCACCTTGAGGGTGACGCTGGGAAGCGTGGTGAGATCCGAGCCCGCCGTGACACTGGCCAGGTTGCCCTCACCGGTCACTGTGGCTGGAGCTCCGGCGCCGCTCGCCTTTACCGTGACGAACGTCTTGGCGCTCGTGGTCGGGAATCCCGTCGGCAGCGTGAGCGAATCACCGGTGTTTTGGATGGTCCCCGTCCAGGTGACCGACGCGTCCTGGTTGGGCGAGGCGCTCGTCGGAGGCGTCATCACGACCCGGATGTCGACCTCGGCCGGGTAGTTGGCGTCGGTGGTGCCGGTGGGCTGAAGGACGCAGTTGTAGGCAACGATGTCGGTCTCGTCGCCGTCACCGTTTCCGTTGCCGGTGCCGATCGGCACCTCAAGCGCTTGAGGGGTGGTTGTGGTGCAATTCGTCTCGGTGGCGCCCCCGGCGGTGCCGGGCAGGCCCAGCGTCAGCGCGCCTGGCGTCAATCCGACATCAGCGGTCGTGCCAGCGGCCACCTGGACCGGATAAGTGACGCTTCCCGCCTGCACAGTCCTCTCATTGACTGTGAGCGGCGCTCCGGACTTCGCAGCCTCGTCCGAGACGGTCGCACCTGTCGTCGGCGCCAGCTCCAAGGTGACCTGCACATTGCCAGGAGGGGTGGTGGTCGGAGCCGTGGCCAGCGTCAGGGTCGGAATGTTCACGGTCAGGTTGAAGCTCTGCCCCGCCGTCGCCGTGTCAGGAGCGCTGAGCCCGACGACAATCGAGGTGTTGGTGAAGGGACCGCCTGCCGTGCAGGAGTAGGTGTACTGCCTTGTCGCCGCAGCCGAGGCCGGGGTGGCGGTTAAGAAGACGGAGCAAACGAAGACGACGAGCGTACTCATCAATCCCAATGCGGACGTCTTGCGGGCGCGGCGGCGCCACGCCTGGGACTTAAGCACGGGTCCTTCTCCGTTTCCAAGCAGTGTCAACAGTCGTGCCAGACTGCCAGCCATTGGTCACAGCTAGGTTGAGATCTTACGAACTGTCCCTGTCAACTTCACCCAAACGGCCAAAACAGCCACAAGTTCCCCATCAACCGGCCTTCTTCGACAGCGTTGCGTACACAACGATGTTGTCCGTGTAACTGTGCGCCTTCTGGTTGAAGACACCGCCGCACGTGATCACCCTGAGCTGGGCACTGTCGACGTCGCCGTACACGCGCTTGGTCGGGAACGCGTTCTTGCTGGCCTGTTCGATGCCGCTGACCGTGAACCGGGTGACCTTGCCGTCCGACCGGTACACGTAGATCTGGTCGCCCTTGGCGAGCTCGCGCAGGCGGTCGAAGACGGCGGGGCCCTGGCGAGTGCTCACGTGGCCGTTGATGATCGCCGGGCCGGCCTGGCCGGGCAGCGGGGAAAGGCGGTACCAGCCGGCCTGGTTGCGCTTGGTCAGCGGCGGGGTGCCGAGCTTGCCGTCCTTGCCCATGGTGACCCCGCCGATCGGCGCGTTCACCTTGATCTTGGGAATCTTGATGCGGATCGGCCGGACGCTGGTCGCCTTGCCGGTCTTGGCCGCCTTGGTCTTGGCCGGCGGGATCGGCGCGACGACCGGCACCGCCGGGAGCGGAGGCGGCGCGTCCAGGCGGGCCGGGGTCAGCGGCGCGCCCTTGCCGCCCGGCCCGACAGTCGGCGCGAGGACGAACGCGCCCGCGTTCTGCACACCGACCGTGGTCGGCGTGGGCTGGGCCGTCGCCGCGATCGGCGCCGAGCCGTCGTCCACCTTGGGCGCCAGCGTCAGCAGGCTCACCATGACGATGCCGACGCCGCCGAGCGAGCCCGCGATCAGCAGGCCGGGCAGCGCGCGCTGCATGGGGGTCTTCTGCTCGGTCATCAGAGCGTTCCTCCCGCGTGCTCGGCCCTGCGTCGCCGCAGCAGCAGCCCGCCGCCCGCGCTTCCCAGCACCAGCGCCATCCCACCGGCCATGAGCGCGTACGGCCGCTCCGGCTCATCCGGCGCGACACCGGTGTCCACGCCACCACTGGGCGTCTTGGCCACCTGCGCCCGGTAGTACTTGGTCGCGGTGGGACTGGCGGTCGTCGGCGTGGGCGACGTCGTGCCGGACGCCTGCGGATTGACCACCACGTTATCCACCCCGTTGTCCGAGTTCCCGTCGTCAACCGGCGGGTCGTCGTCAGGGTCCGTCGGGTCATCCGGATCCGTCGGGTCGTCGGGGTCGTCGGGATCGGTCGGCTGATCAGTGGGGTCGTCTGTCGGGTCGTCCGTCGGGTCGGCGCCTTCCCCGATGGTCACCTGGACCGTCGGCGGGGGGCCGACCGGGCTGCACTTCGCACCGTGGAAGCCGGTCGGGGTCTCGGGGGTGGTGGTCGACACCTCGAAGGCGTCCAGCCACATGTAGCCCGGACCGCCGACCTTCTCGATCTTGATCTTGTGCTCGCCGTAGTCCAGCCCGGAAATCTCCCACAGGGTCTTGCCGCCGGCCATGTCGTGGTTGACCGGAACGTCGTTGCCGTTGCGCGAGGGGTTGACGGTGGCGACGAGTCTGTCGTCGATGTGGATGTTCACCGGGCTGGCGTCCTTGTCGGTCGGCCCGATGTACTTCACGCCGGTGCCGACGAAGGTCAGCTCGGCGAAGGCACCTTCCACAGTGGTCTCGTGCAGGTCGTTGTGCACGTGCCTCTCAGAGGTGGGCAGGTCATCCTTCGACACCCAGTCGTTGCTGTAGACGATCCCCATGCCGCTCGGATTGTCCGCGTCGGGACCGTCGTTGTAGACCACCTCACCGTCCGGCGGGAAGAAGTCGAGGTCAATGTCCCTCGGCGTGAGCCTGATGGTCCCCGCCGTGCTGGTGAGAGCGGGATCGCTCATCATCTCCGGCAGTCCGAGCGGGGAGTCGGGGCGGAGCCTGCGCTCGGGCTCGGAGACGCCCCGAGGCATGAGGACGCCCGTCCAGTCCCCGCGGATGTCGACGTGGCCGGTGGCGTGCACCTGGCCGCCTCTCCGGAAGTAGCCCGGCGACAGGAGTCGCCTGGGGTCACCGGTGTAGTTCATCGTCCACTCGAGGTTGAGCGGACCGCCGACCGACAGGTCCGTGGCGAAGGTGAGGTTGGTCGTCAGCATGACCGGGCCGTTCCGGGCGATGCTGTTATCGCCGACCGCGTTGCATTGGTACTGGATGATGAGGTCGGCCGGCGCGGCCGACGCGGGCACCTGAGGAAGAACCACCATGCCTAACGTCGCCACAGCCCCGACCGATGCGGCGATCAACGCCTTGCCCAAGCGATTCACGGGAGACTCCGATCAACCACGACAGACCGATGGAGATCTTAGGGTCCAAAACCCCTGCAACGTATGCGAAAACGCACTTCGTCTGGCACTTGTGATGAAGCCGTGTCCGCAGCTGTAGCGGCAGAGCCGAAAGGGGTATACCTGTCGGTAACAGAATAGAATTCTGCGGCTGGAGGAGCCCGATGCAGGACCTCTTCGACGAGGAGCACGACCTCTTCCGGGAGACCGTACGCGAGTTCATGGCCCGCGAGGTCGTGCCCCACCACCCGCAGTGGGAGAAGGACGGCATCGTCCCGCGCGAGGTCTGGAAGAAGGCCGGCGAGCTGGGGATGTTCGGGTTCTCGGTGCCCGAGGAGCACGGCGGCTCGGGGGTCTCGGACTTCCGCTACAACACCGTCGTCGTCGAGGAGATCATCCGGCACGGCGCCAGCGGGCTCGGGTTCTCGCTGCACAACGACGTCATGGCGCCGTACCTGGTGGATCTGACCGACGACGGGCAGAAGCAGCGGTGGCTGCCCGGGTTCGTGAGCGGCGAGCTGATCACGGCGATCGCCATGACCGAGCCGGGCGCCGGCAGCGACCTGCAGGGCATCAGGACCACCGCCGTGCGCGAGGGCGACCACTACGTGCTCAACGGCCAGAAGACCTTCATCACGAACGGCGTCAACGCGGACCTGGTCGTCGTCGTGGCGAAGACCGACCCCGCCGCGGGCGCGCGGGGCATCACGCTCATCGTCGTGGAGCGGGGCATGGAGGGCTTCGGCCGCGGGCGCAACCTCGACAAGATCGGCATGAAGGCGCAGGACACGGCCGAGCTGTTCTTCGACAACGTACGGGTGCCGGTCGCCAACCGGCTCGGTCCCGCCGAGGGCGAGGGCTTCGTCCAGCTCATGAACAACCTGCCCCAGGAGCGCCTGTCGATCGCCGTGGCGGCGGTGGCGGCAGCCGAGACCGTGCTGGAGCAGACCATCGCGTACTGCAGGAGCCGCCAGGCCTTCGGGCGCAACATCGGGTCGTTCCAGAACACCCGGTTCGTCCTGGCCGAGCTGGCGACCGAGACGGAGATCGCCCGTCACTACGTCGACAAGTGCGTCCGCGCGCTCAACGGCGGAGAGCTCACCGCCGTCGACGCCGCCAAGGCCAAGTGGTGGACCACCGAGCTGCAGACCAAGGTCATCGACCGCTGCCTGCAGCTGCACGGCGGGTACGGCTACATGACCGAGTACCCGGTCGCGAAGGCGTGGCTGGACAGCCGCGTCCAGACGATCTACGGCGGCACCACGGAGATCATGAAGGAGATCATCGGCCGCTCCTTCGGCTTCTGAAGGGCTCGCCTACAGGTGAAGGACACCAAGGCGGGCGTCCGCCGCGTCTATGACCCGGACTGATACGAATTCAGCCCGATGGAACGCGCATAGCGTGGTTCGCCTGCCTGACCGGGCACGCGCTGTGCGACCTTGATGGATCCCGTCGCCGAGAACAGGAAGATTCGAGGTCGAGAAGACGATCTCAGCGGACGAAGGTCATCGTGCGCGCGAAGCCGCGGAAGCCCAGCGACTCATAGGTCTTGCGCGCCATCGGATGGCCGTCGTCGCCCCGGGGCGCCACGAAGGCCCACCGCGCGCCCAGCCGCCGCGCGGCGTGCAGGGCGGCGAGCGTAGCGGCGCTCGCCAGGCCCAGCCGGCGGTGCGCCGGATCGGTACCCACGGGCTCCAGCAGCGCCGCCCGGTGCTCCTCATCCAGCCAGACCAGGCAGAACGCCACCGGGGTGCCGTCCGGCGCCTCGACCAGCCAATCGAGCTCAGCGCGGTAGGGCCAGGCCCGCATGACCTGGCGATAGCTCTCACCGGTGACCCGCGAGGGCGGCAGGCCCGGCAGCGAGAACGCGGCCCGGTGCACCGCCGCCCTGGCCTCGGCATCCTGCTCGCCGCGCACGGCACGCAAGGTATGGCCGGCAGGGACCTTCGGCTCGGGCAGGGCGTCGAGGCCGCGGCGCATGTGGGTGAAGAACACGCCGGACTCCTGCACGCGGTATCCGTGCCGGCGCAGGACCTCTGCCAGGTCCGTCTCGGACTCCAGCAGCGTGACGTCGCGCTCCAGACCTTCGACGGCGCCGTCGAACCAGCGCAAGATCTCCTCCGCCAACTCGGGGTAGGCCGGGTCGAGCCGCAGGTCGAGAGTGCCGGGGCGCTGCGCCCACGCCCACGCGACGACCTGACCGTCGTGCTCCCACAACGACGTAGGCCACTCCGGCTCTCCGCCGACGTGCTGGAAGCGGGACCAGGCCAGGTCTCCGATGTGCCAACGGCTCTCGGGCGACCAGAGCCGCCGGGTCAGGTCCTGCATCGTGCGCAGGTCGCCGGGCCCTTCGTAATCGCGCCGTTTCATCCGGCAAATCCTACCGATCTAAGACGATCAGTCCGATCTCGAACGCGGCGATGCACACCTCGACGGCAAGTCGGTGGTCACCTCTTGCCCCGAATCGAATCTCCACACGGCCACAGCCCGCTATGCGCGTTCCATCACCATTGGCCGCTGCCAGGACAAACGTGAAAATCAGAGGTCAAAGCGGAAGGCGGGCCGGTCGGACGCACTCCCGGTGACGATGACCTCCGAGCCGTCCGGCTGCCTGTCCACCCCAAGGATGGAAGGCGCTGGTAGACCGGCAGCGCAGTCCGCGGCGCGCTGCTTCTCGTTCTCGATGAACGCCTTCAGCCGGTAGATGCCGCGCACCGCGTCGTAGGTCGGCGTCGTGACGCCGACCACGTGGTCACTGGCCACGAGTGCGAGGCGCTGCCAGGACAGCGGCACGCCGGCTTCGCTGATGCGCTCCTCGAGTTCGATGCGGGAGGGGGATGAGGGTGATGTCGGCGGCCCAGTCCTGTTCCCACTGGCACGGCAGTAGGGAGGCGCGGAGCCTTCGCTCGACTGGTCGCGGATGTCCAAGACTCCCGAAGGCCGCAGAAAGCCGTTAGCAGCGTCTGAACCGTCACCCGCGCGGCGACCCGCCTTCCGCCTCATACTGGACAGCATGGACAGCGGCCTGATCCTCCTGGTCTTCCTGGCGTTGCTGTTCGCCTGGGGCCTCAACCGGTTACGCCGGGCGTTCCGCCTCGGCCCCGTCGGCTACGCGGGCGTGGTGATCGTGTTCGTCATCGTCATGCTGCTGCTGTGGGGCCAGACCATCCGCTGACCCTCACCCGCCGGACGCCTCCAGGATGACCCGGGCCACCAGCTCGGGGTCGTCGCTCATCGGCACGTGCCCGCAGCCCTTGAGCAGCTTGACCCGCTGCCCCGACCACCGCGCCGCGCGTACGGCCTGACGGCGCGGCAGCAGCCGGTCGTGCTCGCCCCACGCGATCGTGATGGGCGACTTGGGCGGCGCGGGCGGCATCACCCCGCCGAACGACTCCAGCGTCGGCTCGAACCCGGTGGACTCGGCGAGCGCCCGCGACGCGGCGGCCAGCGCGTCAGGCTCAAGCCGCGACGGATGCGCCACCAGCAGCCCGGCCGACAGCCCGCGCAGCAGCGGATCTCCCGCCGCCGCGGCCGCACGCAGCCCACGCAGCACCGTCTGGCAGTAGAGCAGCTCCGGCCGAGTCCAGAAACCGACCGGCGCCAGCGCGGTCGCCGAGCGGACGACACCGCGCGAGGCCAGTTCGAGCGCGATGTAACCGCCCAGCGAGTTGCCCGCCACGTGCGGCTCCCGCACCCCGAGCCGCGCGCAGAACGACTCCACCGCGTCCGCCAGCGACTCGGCGGTGTACGGGACCGGCTCGGGCAGCCCGGCGGAGGCCCCGAAGCCCGGCAGGTCGACCGCGATCACTGTGCGCACGGCGGCCAGCCGGTCAAGCACCGGCAGCCACGTCTGCCAGTGGTGGCCGATGCCGTGGACGAGGATCAGGGTCTCGCCGCTGCCCCGCCGTTCGAAGGCCAGCTCCATGCGGCCAGTGAACCACTCATCTGCCGCGGGTGGGAATCTCGAACCAGACGGCTTTGCCTTCCCTGGTGGGACGCGATCCCCAGCGACGGGCCAGCTGGTCGACCAGGTAGAGGCCGCGCCCGCCCTCGTCGTTCTCGCCCGCGCTGCGGATGCGGGGCAGCCGGAGGTCCTGGTCGAACACCTCGACCCAGACCGCCTCCTCGCCTCTGCGCAGCCGCAGGGTGAACTCCTTGTCGCCGACCACGTCGTCTTCGAGGCCCGGCATGTCCCACGAGTCCTCGAACGGCAGCGGCGGCCCGTCGATCACCAGCTCCCGGCGCGGCACCCCGGCGCTCGCCGCGTGCAGCACCACGTTGGTCACGACCTCCGAGACCAGCAGGCAGGCCAGCTCGGCGCGTTCTTCAGGCACGTTCCAGCCCGTGAACGCCTCCGCGGCCATGCGCCGCGCCTCCCCCACCATGATCGGCTGGGCGGGGAACGTCCGCTCCTCCACGTCGAGGTCGACGTCGCTGGAGCGGACGACGAGGATCGCCATGTCGTCGTCGATCTCGCCGGGCACGGCCACGGTGGCGGCGTCGGCGATGCGCTCGACCTCGGCGTCGGACATCTTGGCCAGCTTCTCGCAGAGCACGCCGAGCGTCTCGGCCTCGCTCGGCATCTGCCCGTCGCGGCTGGGGCGCCGGTCGACCAGGCCGTCGGTGTAGAGCAGCAGCGCGGCGCCCGGCGGCAGCGTGCGCGTCTCCTCCTTGTAGACCAGGTCGGCGTGCAGGCCCTTGGCGCGCACCCCGAGCGGCTGGCCGACCTCCTCGATGTCGAGCTCGACGCACTGGCCGTCGACCAGCAGCAGCGGCGGGGCGTGCCCGGCGTTGGCGAACGACAGCTGCCGCGACCAGGCGTCGTAGACGAGGTACTGGCAGGTCACGATGGGCGGGATACTGACTTCTGTGCCGTTGTCGTCCTGCTCGGGGGTGGCGATGATGCGGGTCCACTCGTCGAGCCTGGCCAGGATGTCGGCCGGGGACTTGTCGTCCTGCGCGAAGGCCCGCAGGGCCGCCCTGAGCTGGCCCATGATGGCGGCCGCCTTGGCGCCCCGGCCCTCGACGTCGCCGATGACGATGCCGACGCGGCCGGCGGACAGCGGGATCACGTCGTACCAGTCGCCGCCGACCTGGGTCTGGATGCCCTGGCCGTGGGAGGCGAGCGGGGCCGCCGGGTAGTAGCGCACGGCGATCTGCAGGCCGTCGAGCTGGGGCAGCGCGCGCGGCAGCAGGTGTTTCTGGAACGACTCGGCGGTGTGGCGCTCCTCTTCGAACAGCAGCGCGTTGTCGATGGCGAGCGCGACGCGGGTGGCGATGGCGCCGACGAAGTCGCGGTCGAAGGCGTCGTAGTGGGGGCTGCGCCGGTCGGTGAGGTTGGACAGGCCGAGGTACATCAGGCCGAGCGTCTCACCGCGGACGAGCAGCGGGGCCACGATGGCCGAGGTCATGCCGATCTCGCCGCACAGCCGGGCGCTGCCCTCGTGGGGCTGGGGGTAGCGGCTGCCCGCGAAGTCTTCGACGAGGATGGTCTCCTGGCGGCGCAGGGCGGTGTCGGCGTAGTGGCCGGAGGGGTAGCGGATCTCCGCCCCCACCGGCTTCCATGTTCCCGACGGCGGCGTCCATCCCTGTACGTGCTGCGAGACCCGGCGGACGAGCCGGTCACCCTCCATCAGCTCGATGAAGCAGTGGTCGGCGAACTGGGGGACGAGCATCTCGGCGACCCGCTTGAGCGTCTCTTCGACGTAGAGGGAGCCGGCCAGCCGCTCGCCGATGCGCTCCAGCAGGCCGAAGCGGTCTTTCTCGCGTTCGTTGCTGCGCAGCGCCTCGCGCGCCATGATCACGATGCCGGTGACCGACCCCGACGTGTGACGCAGCGGCACGGCCTGGGCGCGGACGTAGACGATGGTGCCGTCGTCGCGGCGGACGTCGAACGTGCCCTCCCACACGCCGCCCTTGAGCACGTGTTTGGCCAGCTCGATGGCGAGCGGGTGGTCCTTCTCCATGATCCCGAGGGACAGGGTGGACGTCTCACGCGCGGCCGACGCGCCCTGCCGGCCGAACAGCTTCTCGGCGAACGGATTCCAGTAGAGGAGGTTGCTGAAGCGGTCGGTGACGACCACCGCCATCTCGGCGTAGTCGAGCACCGACCCGGCAGCGAGATGATCGGCCGCCTCCTGGGAAAGCTCCCCCCAACGCTTCATCCGGAGACCACTCCTCGAGGTGGCATGTGTGCACAGCGGACCACGGGCGCTCCTGCAACAGTCTTGGCCAGGGGAGAGTGGAGGGGCTCCCAAGGGGGATTCAACCAAGCAGCTGCGCGCGCGTCAGCGCTTGGAGACAAATACGTGCGCCGCGACATCACGCGGAAGCTCCGCGGGATTGTCTCTTGCGTCACCGTCACCTGTCACCCGCACACCGTCGTCGCTCGCCGCGAGCGTCACCTCGCGTCCGGGTTGTATCCCAACTTGCTTGAGTTTAAGCATCACAGCGGGATCGCTTTGCACTTGTTCGCTAATTCGCCGCACGACCACAGCGGTGTCACGCGGGCCCGCCAGGTCGGACATGGTCTCCAGCGCGTCGTCGGCACCGCCCTCGGCCGGCTCCTGGCCCCCCAGCTCACCGAGCCCGGGGATGGGGTTGCCATGGGGGCAGGCGGTGGGGTTGTCGAGCAGCGTCACCAGCCGCGCCTCGACGGAGTCGGACATGACGTGCTCCCAGCGGCACGCCTCGATGTGCACCTCTTCCCAGGGCAGCCCGATGACCTGGATGAGCAGGCATTCGGCGAGACGGTGCTTGCGCATCACGCGGGTGGCCAGCGTGCGCCCGAGGTCGGTCATCGACAGGTGCCGGTCGCCCTCGACACGGACGAGACCGTCGCGCTCCATGCGGGCGACGGTCTGACTGACAGTGGGGCCGCTCTGCTGGAGGCGCTCGGCGATGCGGGCACGAAGGGGGACGATGCCCTCCTCTTCGAGCTCGTAAATCGTGCGGAGATACATCTCCGTGGTGTCGATCAGGCCGTGTGCGGTCAAGGCAGTCCTCCCAACTGAATGTTACGCGGTCGTAGCGGGGACTGGGCCCGTCCGCTGCGGGCACAGAAGTCACACGAACCCTAGTGGGAGAAACGACCGACGATGGCTGACAAGGGCAACAACGGAGCCGCGAAGTTCCTTCCCGACCGGCTCGACCTGGACGCGCTGCGCTCGGCGGCGGCCGGCTGCGAAGGCTGTGACTTGTTTCGCAACGCCACTCAGACGGTCTTCGGCGAGGGCCCTGGGCATGCCACGTTCATGCTCGTGGGTGAGCAGCCCGGCGACCGGGAGGACATCGAGGGGCATCCGTTCGTCGGACCGGCCGGACGCGTGCTCGACCGCGGGCTGGAGGAGGCCGGCATCGCGCGCGAGGACGTCTATGTGACGAACGCGGTCAAACACTTCTCCTTCACGCCCCGGGGCAAGCGGCGCATCCACCAGAAGCCGACGGCCGCCGAGATCACCGCCTGCCGCCCGTGGCTCGACGCGGAGCTGGCCGTCGTGCAGCCCGAGGTCGTCGTGGTGCTCGGCGCGACGGCGGCCAGGTCGCTGCTCGGGCCCGAGTTCCGGGTGACGCGGCACCGGGGTGAGCCGGTGCCGCTCGGTGAGGCGCTGGCGGTGGCGACCGTGCATCCGTCCGCGGTGCTGCGCGCGCCCGACAGGGAGGACGCGTACGAGGGCTTCCTCGCCGACCTTCAGGCGGCGGCGCGGGCCGCGTGAGGCGCGGGCCGCGAAGCCGCGTGAGGCGCGGGCCGCGTGAGGCGGCGGCTAGCGCGGCGCGGTGGACTGGTGGGCGCGGAAGTTGCGGAAGCCGCTCACCGACAGTCCGACCGCGATCACCGTGATGGCGCAGGCGATGCCGCCGCCCACCCACGCGCCGCTCAGCCCGAACATCGTCGCGGTGGCCCCGGCGCGCAGTTCGCCGAGGCGCGGCCCGCCGGCCACGACCACCGTGAAGACGCCCTGGAGCCGCCCGCGCATCTCGTCGGGCGCGTACAGCTGCAGGATCGACTGCCGCCACACCGAGGAGATCACGTCGGCGACGCCGCCGACGGCCAGGAACGTGACCACGAGCCACAGGCTGTCGGCCAGGCCCGCGGCGGCCACGGCCAGGCCCCAGACGGTGATGACGATGACCAGGGCGACCCCTTGACGGGAGACCCGGCTGACCCAGCCGGAGAAGAGCGCGCCGACGACGGAGCCGATGGCCATGGCGGCGTTCAGCCAGCCGAGGGCGACCGGGGAGCCGCCGAAGCTGACCTCGGTCAGCTCGGGGAAGAGCGCCCGCGGCATGGCGAACACCATCGCGATGATGTCCACCACGAACGACATCATCAGCACCGGGCTCCCTGCGATGAATCTGAGGCCCTCCGCCACGGCCCTGGCGCCCGGACGTCTCACCTCGCCCAGCGGGGGCAGTGAGGGCAGCCTGAGGGCCGCGTAGAGGCTCGCGGTGAAGAGCAGGGCGTCCACTCCGTACGCGGCCGCGAAGCCGCCGTTCGCCAGGGCGACCGCGCCGATCATCGGCCCCGCGACCGCGCCGATGCTGTAGACCAGCGAGTTGAGCGCGTTGGCGGCGGGCACCAGCTCCGGCGTGAGGATCCTCGGGATGATCGCGCCCCTGGTCGGGCCGGTGATCGCGAAGCCGGTGGAGTTGAGCGCGACCGCGGCGAAGATCAGCCAGACGTTGTCCAGCCCGACCAGTGCCTGGACGAGGATGAACACGGTGGAGCCCCAGGCGATCAGCGAGCCGACGAGCAGCAGCTTGCGCCGGTCCACGGCGTCGGCGACGGCCCCGCCCCACAGGCCGAAGACGATCAGCGGGATGAAGCTGGCCATGCCGAGCAGGCCGACGTAGAAGGAGGAGTGGGTCAGCTCCCAGACCTGCTGCCCGACGGCGACGACGGTGACGCCGACGCCGATGTTCGAAACGGTCTGCCCGAGCCAGATGCGCCGGAACGCGGCAACGCCGAGTGGACGCGTGTCCACCAGATGCCGCTTGACCAGCTCGCCAAATGCCACTCGCAGCAGATTAAGGGGCAAGCCTTTCCAAAACCCATCCGGGTCGGGTACGCCGGTAGCGGAGCCTGTCGTGCATCCGGTCGAGCTGCCCCTGCCAGAACTCCATCTCGATTGGCGTCACCCGGAAACCGCCCCAGAAGTCGGGCACCGGCGGATTCTCCGGCCACCGGGCCGCCAGCTCCGCGTAACGGGCGTCCAGCTCCTCGCGTGAGCGCACGACGGCCGACTGCCGCGAGGCCCAGGCCCCGATGCGGGAGCCGTACGGACGGGACTCGAAGTACGCGGCGGACTCCTCGTGCGAGACGCGCGCCACGGTGCCTTCCACGCGCACCTGGCGGCGTAGCGGGTGCCAGGGGAACAGCAGCGACGCCCGGGGGTTCTCGGCCAGGTCGCGGCCCTTGCGGGACTCGTAGTTGGTGTAGAAGACGAAGCCGCGTTCGTCGTAACCCTTCAGCAGCACCGTACGCGCGCTCGGACGGCCTCCGGCCGAGGCGGTGGCCAGGATCATGGCGTTGGGCTCCGGCAGGCCGGCGTCGAGCGCCTCCTGGAACCAGACGGCGAACTGCGTGATCGGATCGGGCGCGAGGTCGGCTTCGAGCAGCGGCTCGCCCTCGTACGTACGGCGAAGCGCCGCCAGCAAGGGCGGGCGCGGGGTGGCATCCACAAAACGGTATTCTTGCGCGCTCGTGTGGCGGATCTCATGCGGGCCGCCTCCAGCGGGTCGCCAGGGCAGCCGTGATCCGGCGCCCGGCGCATCTCGCCTACCAGCGGTTTCCGCTCAACGGCGGGTCCGGAGACCGAGCACCACCTGGTACGGGGTTAAATTGACCCGCCGGTATCTCGACATCAAGGCATCGCATTGCCGAAACATGGCAGGAAAGGGAGGCGGCCGAGTATGTCCGACTTCAAACCCGGACTCGAAGGCGTCGTAGCTTTCGAGACCGAGATCGCGGAACCGGACAAAGAAGGGGGCGCCCTTCGATACCGGGGCGTCGACATCGAAGAGCTGGTCGGCCGTGTCCCGTTCGGGCACGTTTGGGGCCTGCTGGTCGACAACCAGTTCCAGCCGGGTCTCCCCCCGGCGGAGCCGTACCCCATTCCTGTCCACTCCGGTGACATCCGCGTAGACGTCCAGAGCGCGCTCGCCATGCTCGCTCCGGCCTATGGCTTCAAGCCCCTGCTCGACATCAGCGACGACGAGGCCCGCGACCAGCTCGCGCGCGCCTCGGTGATGGCGCTCTCCTTCGTGGCTCAGTCCGCGCGCGGGCTCGGCCTGCCGATGGTCCCCGAGAGCCGCGTGGACGAGGCCAAGACGATCGTCGAGCGTTTCATGATCCGCTGGCGCGGTGAGCCCGATCCCAAGCACGTCAAGGCCATCGACGCCTACTGGACCTCCGCGGCCGAGCACGGCATGAACGCCTCCACGTTCACCGCCCGCGTCATCGCCTCCACCGGCGCCGACGTGGCCGCCGCGCTCTCCGGCGCCGTCGGCGCCATGTCGGGCCCGCTGCACGGCGGCGCCCCGGCCCGCGTGCTGCACATGATCGAGGGCGTCGAGCAGCTCGGCGACGCCAAGAAGTACGTCCAGGGCGAGCTCGACAAGGGCAACCGCCTCATGGGCTTCGGTCACCGCGTCTACCGCGCGGAGGACCCGCGCGCCCGCGTGCTGCGCCGCACCGCCAAGGAGCTCGACGCGCCCCGCTTCGAGGTCGCGGCGGCGCTGGAGCAGGCGGCGCTGGAGGAGCTGCACGCCCGCAAGCCCGACCGCGTGCTCGCCACCAACGTGGAGTACTGGGCGGCCGTGGTGCTCGACTTCGCCGAGGTCCCCTCCCACATGTTCACCTCGATGTTCACCTGCGCGCGTACGGCCGGCTGGGCCGCGCACATCCTGGAGCAGAAGCGCACGGGCCGGTTGGTCCGCCCGAGCGCCAACTACATCGGCCCGACCTCGCGTCCCCTGAGCGAGGTCCCGGGCGCCGACGAGGTCATCGGCAAGTACTGACCGGCGGCCTCCGTCACGACGGCTACCGCGCGCGTTTCCCCACGCCGCGGTAGCCGTTTCGCTGTGCGCGCAGGTCTCAGGATCCGGACCGCTTACCGGCCCATCCGCGCAGGTCGGTAGGCTCCGTTACGTGGCTGACATCGTGATTCCCGCTGACATCAAGCCCGCCGACGGCCGCTTCGGCTGCGGGCCCTCGAAGGTTCGCACCGAGCAGCTGGCCGCGCTCGCCGCCTCCGGCGCGAGCGTCATGGGCACCTCGCACCGCCAGAAGCCGGTCAAGAGCCTGGTCGGCCGCGTCCGTTCCGGCCTGGCCGACCTGTTCTCGCTGCCGGAGGGCTATCAGGTCGTCCTCGGCAACGGCGGCACCACCGCGTTCTGGGACATCGCCGCCTTCGGGCTCATCCGCGAGAAGTCCCAGCACCTGTCGTTCGGCGAGTTCTCCTCGAAGTTCGCCGCGGTGACCAAGAAGGCCCCGTGGCTCGCCGAGCCGAGCGTCATCGGCTCCGAGGTCGGCACGTACCCGAAGGCGGTCGCCGAGGACGGCGTGGACGCCTACGCGCTCACCCACAACGAGACCTCGACCGGCGTCGCCATGCCGATCACCCGCGTGGGCGGCGACGACGCGCTGGTGCTCGTCGACGCCACCTCCGGCGCGGGCGGTCTGCCCGTCGACATCGCCGAGACCGACGTCTACTACTTCGCGCCGCAGAAGAGCTTCGCCTCCGACGGCGGCCTGTGGATCGCGATCATGTCGCCGCGCGCCCTGGCCAGGGTCGAGGAGATCACCGCGAGCGGCCGCTTCGTGCCGGAGTTCTTCAGCCTGCCGGTCGCCATCGACAACTCCTCGAAGGACCAGACGTACAACACGCCGGCCGTGGCCACGCTGTTCCTGCTGGCCGACCAGCTCGACTGGATGAACGGCAACGGCGGCCTGGCCTGGACGACCGCCCGCACGGCCGACTCCAGCCAGCGCCTGTACACCTGGGCCGAGAAGTCGTCCTACGCGACGCCGTTCGCCGCGCCGGAGTTCCGTTCGCAGGTGGTCGGCACGATCGACTTCGCCGACTCCGTCGACGCCGCCGCCGTGGCCAAGGTGCTGCGCGCCAACGGCATCGTCGACACCGAGCCGTACCGCAAGCTGGGCCGCAACCAGCTGCGCATCGCGATGTTCCCGGCGATCGACCCGGCCGACATCGAGGCCCTGACGACCTGCGTCGACTACGTGGTCGAGCGCCTCTAGACACCTTCCATCCATCCCAAGGGCGGCCTCTGGTCGCCCTTTTTTCGCGCCGCCGTTCGGACAGTGTGTCGGACACCATGTCCGAAATGTCCCCGATCGGGGTTACGCTGGTGAATGCCTGGTCAGCACGGCCGGGCTCGACCCTTTTGTGGAGTGACCCTTGTCTGTTTCCGAAAGTGCTGCCGTCTCTGTCTCGTCGACCATCGGAGGGAAGGCCCATCCGACGGCGGCGACGTTCGACGTGGTGAACCCCGCCACCGGGGAGGTCTTCGCCACCGCGCCCGACGCGTCGGCGGCCGACGTGGACGCGGCCGTGCGGGCCGCCGCCCGGGCGTACCCCTCGTGGCGTTCCGATGCGAAGACGCGCCGGGAGGTGCTGAACGCCGCCGCCGACGCCCTGCTGGCCGCCTTGGACGAGATCGTGCCCATCCTGACCGCCGAGCAGGGCAAGCCTCTCGCCGAGTCGGCGCGGGAGGTGCAGACGGCGGCCATGTTCTTCCGCTACTACGCGGACATGGAGCTGCCGCGGGAGGTGCTGCGTGACGACGAGAGCGCCTTCGTCCAGCTCGTACGCCGCCCGCTCGGCCCCGTCGCGGTCATCGCCCCGTGGAACTTCCCCCTCACCCTCGCGGGGGCGAAGATCGCGCCGGCGCTGTCGGCGGGGAACACCGTGGTGCTCAAGCCCTCCCCCTTCACGCCGTTGTCCTCGCTGAAGGTCGGCGAGGTCCTGCGGGAGGTGCTGCCCGCCGGTGTGCTCAACGTCATCAGCGGCGGCAACGAGGCGGGAGCGGCCATGACGACGCACCCCCTCATCCGCAAGATCAGCTTCACCGGCTCCATCGCGACGGGCAAGGCCATCGCCGCCGCCGCGGCCGCCGACCTGAAGCGCACCACCCTCGAACTCGGCGGCAACGACCCGGTGATCGTGCTGGAGGGCGCCGACCCCGTCCGGGTCGCCGAGGGCGTCTTCCCCCGCGCCTTCTCCAACAGCGGCCAGGTGTGCGTGGCGCCCAAGCGGGTGTACGCCCACGAGTCACTGCGGCCCGCGCTCGTCGAGGCGCTCGCCGAGCTGGCGCGCAACGCGAAGGTCGGCGACGGCTCGCTCGCCGGCACCGAGCTCGGCCCGGTCAACAACCGCCCCCAGCTGGAGCGGGTCGCCGAGCTGGTCGACGACGCCGTCCGCCACGGGGCCACCGTGGCCGCGGGCGGAGGCGTGATCGACGGCAAGGGCTACTTCTACCGGCCCACGATCCTGACCGACCTCGGCGACGGCGTGCGAATCGTCGACGAAGAGCAGTTCGGCCCGGCCCTGCCCGTCATCGGCTACCGTGACCTGGACGACGCGGTGGCCCGGGCCAACGCGACCCACTTCGGCCTCGGCAGCTCCGTCTGGGGCGAGGACCTCGAGCGGGCGGCGGCGGTGGCCGAGCGGCTGGAGGCGGGCACGACGTGGGTGAACACCCACACCGCGCGGAGCCTCGACGAGCCGTTCGCCGGCGTGAAGTGGAGCGGCATCGGTGTGGAGAGCGGCCGGTGGGGCCTGAAGGGCTTCACCGAGTTCCACCTCATTCACCAGGCCCGCTGATCCCCCCGACCAGACGAGCGAAGGAGCATGAGATGCCCTCGATCACCCGGCGTCCCCCCAAGAGTGAGGAAGACCGCACCGCGGTACGAGCCAGACTGCTGGCCACCACTCAGCGTCTGCTGACCGAGGGCGTCGGCTTCACCGAGTTGGGCGTGCAGCGCATCGCCGCCGAGGCGAAAGTGGCCAGGTCCTCGTTCTACATGCACTTCAAGGACAAGAGCGAGCTGTTGCTGCAGCTCGCCGCCTCCTTCAAGCAGAAGTCCTTCGACATCGTCTCCCGCTGGCAGGCGGGGCCGGACGCGGACTGGGAGGGCCTCGCACGCGCCTACGAGGAGGTCATCGCCCTGTACCGGGAGAACCGCGCGCTGCTCGGGGCGATCAACGAGGCGGCCGCGTACGATCCGGCCGTCCGCGCCTACTGGAACGCGCAGCTCAGCCGCTTCCGCACGGCGATGGCCGAACGACTACGCGCGGACCAGCGCGACGGCCTGCTGGGGCCGGACGTCGATCCCGAGGTCGCCGCCAGGGTCGTCGTCTTCGGCGGCTTCGCCGTCCTGTCGCAGCACATCGCGGACGGCGACAGCGCCGAGGACGCGGCGGTCGCCAGGGAGACCGCACTGGCGCACTGGCACGGCACGTTCCGCCGCCCCAGCCCTAGTACGGGGCGGTGACGGCGGGGCGCCTGCGGCGCAGCACCCAGCCGGCCACCACGCCGCCGATGAGGCCGAACAGGTGGCCCTGCCACGAGATGCCCTGCTGGTTGGGCAGCAGGCCCGCCAGGATGCCCCAGTAGGCGACGCCGACGCCGACGGCGATCGCGATGTCGAGCAGCCGGCGGTCGAACAGGCCGCGGGACAGGATGAAGCCGAAGTAGCCGAACACCAGCCCGCTGGCCCCGACCGTCACGACGTTGTCAGGCGTGGTGAGCCACGTGCCGAAGCCGCCGATGAAGATGATCAGCACGGTCGCCCAGAGGAACTTGCCGACGTCGCGCAACCCCGCGAGGAAGCCCAGGATCAGCAGCGGCACGGAGTTGGCCATGAGGTGGCCGAAGCCGCCGTGCAGGAACGGCGCGAAGACGATGCCGATGAGGCCGTCGCCGTCCCACCCCACGATGCCGAACTGCCGGTCGAGCAGGCCGAAGCTGGTGTCGTAGGGGGTGATGAGGAAGTCGACGACCTCGACGATCCACATCACCGCCAGCATGGCGACCACGATGATGAACGCGCTGACCGCGCCGGACAGGAGGGCTCCGGCGCCACGCCTGAACCTCGAACCCGAATAGTCGCCCATGCGCTCTCCCGGTAGGTCGTCTTCTCTTTCTTTACCGTAACCAGGAAGACGTAAGCGCGTGTAAAGGGAGAAGCCCCTCCCGCCCGAGGTGAGGACGGGAGGGGATCAGGTCATTCGCCCTTCCACTGAGGGGCGCGCTTCTCGGCGAAGGCCGCCGCCCCCTCCATGGCGTCCTTGGAACCGAAGACCGGGTTGATGATCTCGCCCTGCTTCTTGAACATCTCCTCCAGCGACCAGTCCTGCGACTCGATGATCACTCGCTTGGTCGCGGCGAGCGCGAGCGGGGCGTTGGCCGCGATCTTGCGGGCCAGCTCCAGCGCGCCCTCCAGCGCCCTGCCCGGCTCGGTGACCCGGTTGACCAGGCCCAGCTCGTACAGGCGGGAGGCCGGGTAGTGGTCGCCGGTCAGGGCGATCTCCATAGCCACGTGGTACGGGATCCGCCGCGGCAGCCGCATGACGCCGCCCGCGCCGGCCACCAGCCCGCGCTTGGGCTCGGGCAGCCCGAACGTCGCGTCGGACGACGCCACGATCACGTCGCAGGCCATGGCCAGCTCGAAGCCGCCCGCCAGGGCGTACCCCTCGACGGCGGCGACGAGGGGCTTCTTCGGCGGCGACTCCGTCAGCCCGCCGAACCCCCGGCCCTGCACGACCGGCATGTCCCCGGTCAGGAACCCCTTCAGGTCCATCCCGGCGCAGAACGTGCCGCCGGCCCCGGTCAGGACGTACGCGGAGATGTCGGGACGGGCGTCCAGCGCGTCCAGCGCCTCGGCGACACCCCTGGCCACGGCCCCGTTGACGGCGTTGCGAGCCTTGGGCCGGTTAAGGGTAAGAATCGCCACATTGCCGGACTCTTCGACGAGCACTTCGTCAGACACGAGACCTCACTTGGGCTGGAAGCGGATGCCGCCGTCGAAGCGGACGACCTCGGCGTTCATGTAGTCGTTCTCGATGAGCGACCTGACCAGGTGGGCGAACTCGTCGGCCCGCCCCATCCGCTTGGGAAAGACCACCGGAGCCACCAGCTTGGCCTTGAACTCCTCGGAGTTGGGCGAGAAGCCGTAGATCGGGGTGTCGATGATGCCCGGGCAGATGGTGTTGACCCGCACGCCGACGGCGGCCAGGTCGCGCGCTGCCGGGACGGTCATGCCCACGATGCCGCCCTTGGAGGCGGAGTAGGCCACCTGCCCGGTCTGGCCCTCCAGCGCCGCCACGGACGCCGTGTTGATCACGACGCCGCGCTGGCCGTCCTCGTCGGCCGGCGCGGTCTTGGCGATGGCCGCCGCGCCGATGCGCATGAGGTTGAACGTGCCGATCAGGTTGACCTCGATGACCTTGCGGTACGAGGCCGGGTTGTGCGGGTTGCCATCGCGGTTGACCGTGCGCTCGGCCCACCCGATGCCGGCGCTGTTGACCACCACGCGCAGCGGCTTGCCGGTGGCCACGGCAGCGTCGACGGCCGCCTGCACCTGCTCCTCGTCGGAGACGTCCGTCTTGACGAAGACTCCGCCGAGCTCGTCGGCGATGGCCTTGCCGCGCTGCTCGTTGAGGTCGGCCACGACCACCGTGGCGCCGGCGCGGGCCAGCTCGCGGGCGGTGGCCTCACCGAGGCCGCTGGCACCGCCGGAGATGATTGCTGCAGATCCGTTCACGTCCATATCCCGGACCCTAACCCGCCAACCGAATGAAGTTCTACTCGGGGGCGGCTAAATCTCTCCCACGGCGGTGTCGACGTCGGCGTAGACCTTGATGCGCCGGTCGAGCCCGGTGGTGCGGAGGATGCGCGCCACCGGCGCCTGCGGCGCGGCCAGGGACACGCCGCCACCCTCTCCGGTCGCCAGCCGCCATGCCTCGATCAGCACCGACAGGCCGCTGGAATCCATGAACGACAGCTGCTGCAGGTCGAGCACGAGCTTGGCGCCGTCCTGCTTGATGGCGTCACGCACCTCGTCACGCAGGAACGGGGCGGTGAACAGGTCAAGCTCTCCTTCAACGGCCACCACCACGGCATCGCCCAGGGCGTGTCGCGCAAGCCGCAGCTTCATTTGGCCCCTCCTCGATGAGCCACTGTACTTCGACATCCCCGGATAGCGGGCATGCACAAACTACGAAGAGTCCGATGCAGCACGGCAAGACCCCCGCAAACAGGCGCCAAACTCCCGTCAAGCACGGTCATCCGGCCGGAATGGCGAACCCGTACGGAAGTTCCAGGCGGTGGCGGGCCAGCAGGTCGGTGTCGGCCAGCAGTTCGCGGGTGGGCCCGTCGGCGGCGATCACGCCCCCGGACAGGATGAGCGCGCGCTCGCACAACTCCAGCGCGTACGGCAGGTCGTGGGTGACCATGAGCACCGTCACGTCGAGCGAGCGCAGGATCTCGGCCAGCTCCCGGCGCGCGGCCGGGTCGAGGTTGGACGAGGGCTCGTCGAGCACCAGGATCTCCGGCGCCATCGCGAGCACCGTGGCCACCGCGACCCTGCGCCGCTGGCCGAACGACAGGTGGTGCGGGGGCCGGTCGGCGAACTCCAGCATGCCCACCCGCTCCAGCGCGTCCTTCACCACCCGGTCGAGCTCATCGCCGCGCACGCCCGCGTTGGCCGGGCCGAAGGCGACGTCGTCGCGGACGGTGGGCATGAAGAGCTGGTCGTCGGGGTCCTGGAAGACCAGGCCGACGCGCTGCCTGACCTCCTTCAGGGTGTCTTTCGCGACCGGGGTGCCCGCCACGGTGACGGTGCCGTGCCCGGCGGTGAGAATGCCGTTGAGGTGCATGACGAGGGTCGTCTTGCCGGCGCCGTTGGGGCCGAGCAGGGCCACGCGCTCGCCGCGGGCGATCGACAGGTCGACGCCGAACAACGCCTGGGTGCCGTCGGGGTAGGCGTAGGCGAGCTGCCGGACTTCGAGTGAGTTCACCACGGTAGACCCCATATTGCCAGGGCCGCGGCGGGCAGGGCGAGGGCAGTGCCCCATTGGCGTACCGATGCCGAAATATCATGGATGATCGGCATTTCGCCCGTGTAGCCGCGGCTCAGCATCGCGAGGTGCACCCGCTCGCCCCGCTCGTACGAGCGGATGAACAGCGCCCCGGCCGAGCGCGCGAGCACCGGGATGTGCCGGACGTCGCGCGCCTCGAAGCCGCGCGACTCCCTGGCCACCCGCATGCGCCGCATCTCGTCCACGATCACGTCCATGTAGCGGAGCATGAACATGGCGATCTGCACCAGCAGGCTCGGCAGCCGCAGCCGCTGCGCCCCGACGAGGATCACCCGCGGCTCCGTCGTGGCCGCCAGCAGGATCGAGGCGACCACTCCGAGCGTGGCCTTGGCCAGGATGTTCCAGGCCGCCCACAGGCCCGGCACGCTCAGCGAGAGCCCCAGCACGGTCGTGCGCTCCCCCAGCCCGATCACCGGGATGAGGAACGCGAACAGCACGAACGGGATCTCGATCGCCATCCGCCGCACGATGTGCGCCGCCGGCACCCGGGCGGCCACCGCGACGGCGGCGAGCAGCACCGCGTACGCCGCGAAGGCCGAGAACCGCTCGCGCGGCGTGGCCACCACCACGATGGCGAAGGCGAGCACCGCGAGCAGCTTGCACTGCGGCGGCAGCCGGTGCACGACCGAAACGCCCGGCAGGTAGAGCTGGTGATGATGGCCCGCGCCCACGTGTCACACCTTGGTCTTGTCACGACTCCTGGCGGCGTGGGCCACGACACCGCCGATCAGCAGCACGAGCCCGACGCCGATGATCCCCGCCACGCCGACCGGGATTCCACCCACGTCACCGTAGTCCGCCAGTGCCCAATGACCGAACAGGTGGTCGCTCTCCTGGTCGATGAAGCCGTGGTTCTGGGCCACCGCCTCCAGCCCGTCGGGCTCGGGCGAGGCGAAGAACGACACCGCGCCGGCCAGCACCAGCGTCAGGCCGACGCCGCCGAGCAGGAACGGCTTGAGCGTGCCTCTGGGGGCCACCGGCCGCTCCTCGCCCGCGGTCGTGGTCGTGGTCGTGGTCGCGCCCTCGGCGCCGCGCAGGACCAGCGGCTTGGTCAGGCCGCGGGCGCCGTACACGAGGTCGGGGCGGACGGCCAGCACGGCGCTGACGGTCAGGGCCGTGATGACGGCCTCGCCGATGCCGATCAGGACGTGCACGCCGCCCATCGCGGCCGCGACCGCGCCGACCTCGATCGGCGCCGTGCCGCCGATCCAGAACAGCAGCGTGAAGACCAGCGCCGAGGCGGGCACGGAGACCAGCGCGGCCAGGAACGCGGCCACCACCACTCTCCCCCGCGCCAGGCCGGTGACCAGCCGGAAGACTCCCCAGCCGACGAGCACGGTGACGATGCCCATGATGGTGATGTTGACGCCGAGCGCCGTCAGGCCGCCGTCGGCGAAGAACACGCCCTGCACCAGCAGGACGACGGCCATGCACAACACTCCTGTGGAGGGCCCGACGAGTATCGCGGCCAGCGCTCCCCCCAGCAGGTGGCCGCTGGTGCCGGCCGCGACAGGGAAGTTCAGCATCTGCACGGCGAAGATGAACGCGGCCACGAGCCCGGCCATCGGGGCGGTGCGGTCGTCGAGCTCTCTGCGCGCCCCGCGCAGGCAGACCGCGACACCGGCGGCGGCCACCACACCGGCCGACAGGGATGTGACCGCGTTGAAGAAGCCATCGGGTACGTGCACGGCAGGCCTCCATGCCGAGAGAACGGACAAGCGCTCCCACTGTAGGACATGGTGTTGCAACTGCACATATGTGGCAATTACCGAATTATCCTCTTAATCAGCCGCTGGGCGGTCAGCCGCCGTACCACCGCGCTCAGCCGCCCCTTGCCCGGCGTCGCGTACGGCCGCACCGTGCGCAGCAGCGCCACCGCCCACCAGCCGCGCGGCGCCGCGACGGTGTCCTCGTCCGTCTCGATCCTGAACCGCGCGGGGGGCCCGCCCAATTCCAGCTCCAGGTAGGCGTCCCAGGTGCCGGGCGCCAGCCGCCCCACCGCGGGCCTGGCCACGAACCCGCCTCCGGGCAGGGCCACCACCCGGTCGGTGCGCTCGTAGCCGGTGGCCCGCTCGCGCCAGACGATCCGCCGGATCGCCGAGGCCGCCGGGGCGGTGCCGGCCACGCTGACCTCGCCGTCGACGAGCAGCCGCTGCCCGAGCGACCACCGGGTGCGGACGAGCCGCGCCGCGCCCGGCACCGCCGCCACGTGGCCGCCCATGTCGATGCTCAGGTTGCCGTTGTCGCGGGTGAAGTACGGCACCGCCACCACGCCGCCGACCAGCCGGGGCTGGGGACGTCCGACGCCGCTGTCGCGCTCGGCGCCGAGCCGGCCGAGCCGGACGACGCCCTCGATCTCGACCGCCACCTTTAGGTCCCACACGCCGGAGTCGAGCGCGCCGACGTCGATCCTGGCGGTGAACTCGCCGCCCTTGCGCTCGGCCGGCAGGACCAGCTCGCGGGCCGGGTCGTGGCGGGCGCGCAGCACCACGGCCAGGCCGTCGTCCCTGGGATGGCCGGCGAGCCGGGCGGCGCCGGAGACCACCAGGCAGTCGCCCTCCCAGCGCAGCCCGGTCAGGCGCCGGCGGATGGTGGCGCTCTCGATGCGGGCCAGGCGCACCAGCCGCTCGACGTCGTCGAGCGCGGTGGCGCGCTGCCGGTCGATGGTGCCGAGCCGCTCGTGGACGCCGGGGGTGTACCACTCGTCGCACAGCGCGGCCACCTCCCGCGCGATGTCCTTGCGACGCACGTCGTCGCTCTCCAGGAACACCGGCCCGAGCTGGGCGAACACGTCGAGCCTGAAGTGCCGGCGCAGCAGGTGGTCGCGCAGCGGGCCGGGCCCGACGTGCCGGGCCATGAGCCGGATCGGCTCCCTGATCATGGTCAGCCAGCCGAGCGGGTCGCGGCTGCCGGGCTGCTGCATGATGCTGCTGCCGTCGGGGCGCGACACCAGGTGGTAGCAGTCGTAGTCGGCCACCACCGAGATCACCCTGGCGTGGCAGTAGGCGTGCACGGTGAACAGGATGTCCTCGCCGATGAGCATGCCCTCGCCGAAACGGAGGCGGTGGCGTTCGATGAGCTCGCGGCGGAACAGCTTGAAGCAGCTCAGGCTGTTGTAGACCGTGCTGTCGCCCAGGTCGGCCCGGTCGGCGCTGCGCTGGAACATCGACTGCGGCGCCCGCCGGCCGTGGCCGACGACCTTGCCGAGGACGATGTCGGAGCCGTTCCTGTCGGCCATGGCGACCATGCGTTCCAGGGCCTCGGGGCCGAGGTAGTCGTCGGCGTCGCAGAAGAAGACGTAACGGCCGGTGGCGTGCTCGATGCCGAGGTTGCGCGGCCGCCCGGCTCCGGTGCTCCCGCCGGGGATGCGGACGACCTTGACGGTGTCGCCGTGGTATTCGGCGTACAGGTCGAGGAGTTCGGCGCTGCCGTCGGTGGAGCCGTCGTCCACGACGACGATCTCCTTCTTCACCCGCTGCACCAGCGCGGACGTGAGGCACCGGTCGAGGTAGGCCCGGCAGTTGTGCACGGGGATGACGACGCTGACGTCGACCGCGTCGTCTCCGCTCCCTGTCGCCGACATCGCCACCATCGCCGCCACTTCCAGAGTCACGTTGCGCTGCCATTCCGTTTCAGTATGTGACGAGCGATGGGTCCCGCGGGGGCGGTTCCGAGGTCTTCATCCCCCCCTTTTGCTAACACCGGAGAATCGCGGCAATCAGCCAATAAAGGGCGTCACACCCGCCAATTACCGCATTCAGCCAGCACCGAATGCGTTTCAGGGATGAGGTTTTCCCTCCTGGGAGAAGAATCCTCACCGCGCGGATCACTACGACACCACCGCGTACGCTGCGTGATCCTCTGACGGCACATACGCGTCTACAGTTAGGCAACCTTGAGGCGGGAGGTGGCGGGAAATGGGATCGGAGCTCCGCGGGGAAGTGACCGGCGGATCGGTCGTGCACACGGCCGAGTTCATCGTCTCCTCGGCACGACTGGGAGAGCTGTACGAATGCTCTGCGCTGCTGCGCCGTACGAGACTGCGGGCCGAGGAGATCGTGGACGAGGCGCGCGCGCTGCTGGAGGAGGCGGAGCAGCGCGGTGACGCCGCCCGCGCCGTGGAGCTGCGCGACCAGCTGGAGACCGCGCGGACGAAGTACTGCCAGGTGCTGAACGCGTACATGACGATCCTGCGCCGGATCAACGAGGAGCGGCAGGACATCCTCCGGGTCCAGATGGAACGGGACCGGATCGAAGGCTTGTCAGGTGCTGCCTGACGGACGTAGTGTCAGGACATGCCTGACTGGAAGGACAAGCTCCGCTGTTCGTTCTGCCACAAGAAGAGCACGGACGTGAACAAGCTGATCGCCGGTCCCGGGGTGCACATTTGCGATGAGTGCGTCGGCCTGTGCCACGAAATCCTGGAGACAGAGCGACAATCCGCCGAGCAACATTCCGGCGAGCCCCGGCTTCCCGCGTGGGAGTCGATGACCGACGAGCAAATTCTCGAGCACCTGCCGAAAATCGCCGCCGTGCAGGCCCAGGTGGACGACAACCTGCACGACTGGGTGTTGCATCTGCGCACCCGCGACGTCAGCTGGGAACGCATCGGCGCGGCGCTCGGCATGACCCGGCAGAGCGCGTGGGAGAGGTTCCGGAGCGAGATCTGACGATTCGTGAACCTTTGTGGCCTCTGAGACGTCCAACCGATCAGGAGGCCTGAAATGCGCGTTCTGGACGGTCTCGCGGCGCCCGACCTGGAGCTGCTCGACCTGGAGCTTCTTCTCGTCCTCGCGCTGCACGAAGAGGCGGAACGCCTGGCCGCCGGCTGAACGGGCTCCAGCTCCCCGGCCGCCCCGGGGAGCTGGAGCAGGGGGGTCTTCCGTAGCATGTGGGGTCATGCTGCGATGCGCCGTGCTGGACGACTACCAGGGCGTGGCCCTGGGCCTCGCCGACTGGTCCCGGGTGCGGGCGACGAGCTTGCGCGAGCACTTCACGAGCCGCGACGATCTCGTGGCCGCCGTGCACGACTGCGAGATCGTGGTCGCCATGCGGGAGCGCACGCCGTTCCCCGCCGAGGTGTTCGACCGGCTGCCCAACCTGCGCCTGCTCGTCACCACCGGCATGCGCAACGCCTCCATCGATCTTGAGGCCGCCCGGGCGCACGGCGTCACGGTCTGCGGCACGTCCGGCGGTTCGACCTCCACGGTGGAGCTGACCTGGGCGCTGATCCTCGGCCTGGCCCGCCACCTGGTGCCCGAGGCGACCGCCCTGCGCGCGGGCGGGCGGTGGCAGAGCACCGTCGGCGCCGACCTGCACGGCCGCACCCTCGGGCTGATCGGCCTGGGCCGGATCGGGGCGGGGG
>NZ_SMKQ01000447.1 GCF_004348995.1 Nonomuraea terrae | reverse complement strand
GGAGGGGGACGACGTGGGAGTGGTGCCGAGCAGACGGGTGGTCAGCGCCTCGGCGTCCTGCTGGGTGAAGCCTGCGATGCTCAGGCTGTCGCCGTCCATGGGCTGGGTGACGACCGGCGCGACCAGCACCGTCTTCGGCTGCTGGGGGTCTTCGGGGGCGAGCACGACCGCCACCTGCTGCTGCTCCGGCGCCAGCTCGTCGATGAGCTGCACCAGGCGTTCCTTGAAGCCCGACGCGACGGCGATGCGCACGGAGTACGTGCCGTCCTTCTCGCGCACGGGCTCCACCCGCTGCACCGCGCTGACCGTGACGCCGTCCTCCAGGAGGTAGCAGGTGGTCTGCTCCTCGTCGAGCACGGCCGGGTCGCCGGGGCAGGGCGCGGGCTTGGTCTCGCGGACCGGCGCGAAGTGGACGGGCACGGCCAGCCGCTGCGGGGGCGTGCCGCCGAACAGGGGAGCGTCGGGGTTCCTGGTCATCAGGACGGCGACGGTGCCGGCCACGCCGGCGACGAGCACGACGAGCACGAGCGAGACGATCAGCACGATGGTGGTGAGTCTGCTGGCCTTCGGCTCCCCCGGGTCCGCGGTCGGCGGCTCTTCCGGTATGTCCATCGGTTGGCGATCCCATTCTGACGGTCGGGCTGCCGGTGAGCCTATCGAGGAGTGGTCACGCCGGGGTAATCAGCCGGGCAATCCTCTCGCAACCCTCGAAAACAGGTGAGAAGAGATGAAGGATCTCATGCCTGGCGGGAAGTGGTTGGCCATGAAGGTCGGTGTTCCGCGAGAGGTCAAGAACAGCGAGTATCGCGTGGCGCTGACGCCCGCGGGCGTCCACGAGCTCGTACGCCAGGGCCACCAGGTCTTCGTCGAGAACGACGCCGGCACCGGATCCGCGATACCCGACGAGTACTTCGCCGCCGCGGGCGCCGTCATGGTCGCCGGCCCCGACGAGCTCTGGGGGACGTCCGACCTGGTCATGAAGGTCAAGGAGCCGATGCCGGAGGAGTACCACCGGCTGCGCAAGGGGCTGGTGCTCTTCACGTACCTGCACCTGGCCGCCTCGGCGGGCTGCACGCGGGCGCTGCTCGACTCGGGATGCACGGCGGTCGCGTACGAGACCGTGCAGACGGCCGACGGGGCGCTGCCGCTGCTCGCGCCCATGTCGGAGGTGGCGGGACGGCTCGCGCCGCAGGTCGGCGCGTACCACCTGATGAGCTCGGGGGGCGGCAGGGGCGTGCTC
>NZ_SMKQ01000446.1 GCF_004348995.1 Nonomuraea terrae | reverse complement strand
GGTTCCAGGACCAGGGTGCGCATTTCGTTCAGGCCCACGGTGTCGGGGTGGCCGGAGGAGACGATTGCCCCCAGGAGGTCGTACGCGTCGCGGCCTGCCATTGACGTGATCTGGTCCATGAGGCCCTCGGGGCCGGACAGTTCCAGGAGGGCCAGGAAGTTCTCGGTGCCCAACAGGAGGTGCTCGTGCTGGGTCAGGGACTCGGGGGCGAGGTCTCCCTGGTCCACGAGCATGCTCAGGACGGCGGGGCCGAGGATCGGGTCGTGGCGCAGCTCGGGGAGGAGCGTGCGGACCTCGGGAAGGGACTCGGTCAGGACGTGCAGGAGGGCGGCGGTCCGGGTGCGGAACGGGCAGTCGCGTACGGCCTGGAGCAACGCCCCTACGTCGTGACCTGGTTGGGCGAGCCAGCCCTTGAGCTCTGTGGTGGCGTCCTCGCGAGGGTAGTGCTGGGAGATCACGCCCAGGAGGCCGGCCGGGGACGCGGTGGCGAGTTCGCCGACGGCAGGGGCGTCGCGGCCGTCCGCCAGTAGGTGGTTGCGGACGGCGTTCAGGCCGAGTGGCGTCAGGTCGGCCAGAAGGAGGTCTGGTTCCGCCAGGCGGGTGCGCAGGCGTTCGACGGTGTCCGAGGGCAGCTCTTGGTCCTCGTGGTCGAGGTCTGTGGAGTAGAGCGGGTCGGCGGGGCCGCGGGTCAGCTCCGCGGCGCCGAGGTCGGAGAGGACCTCGAAGGTGCGCCGGAGGTCTTCAGCGACCAGTTCGCGGCCCGGCGCGTCGTCGCCGCCCAGGAAGTAGGGGCTCAGGAAGTAGTCGCGGCAAGCGAGCCACACCGTCTCCTCCAGCCGGGCCACGGGCATGGCGTCGAGGCCGTACATCGAGTTGAGGATGTCGGGCAGCGTCTCGTGGAGCGAGCCCGCCAGCGCGGATTCGGCGGTGCAGACGGATCGGCCCAGCTCAGGGAGGGTCTCGAACGCGCGTTGCCACAGCTCGAAGGGGTTGCGGAGCAGCGGGGCCGCCTTGGTCACCTGGAGCAGGCGACCCTTGCTCGTGCGGATGAGACGGATCTTCTTCGCCCAGGTGAGGAGGAGGGTGACGTGGTGCAGCTCGGTGCTGCTGCGGGCTTGGAGGCTCTCCTCGCCGGTGCCGAGGTGGGCGGCCAGGTCGCGGGCGTCGGCGAGGCGGAGGTGGCCCGTCTTGGTCAGGGTGCGGCCGTCCGGGCCGATCCACTCCGTCAGGGCCACCAGGCGTCGTACGGTCTGGCTCCGGGC
>NZ_SMKQ01000445.1 GCF_004348995.1 Nonomuraea terrae | reverse complement strand
CGGAAGGACATCTGTTGGCAGCCTCGCGCAACGCCTCCGCCGTACCCGCTGGTCCCCGTCGCGTCTCCTTTTCGCGCATCCAGGAGCCTCTCGAAGTTCCTGACCTTCTGGCCCTGCAGACCGAGTCTTTCGACTGGCTGCTCGGAAACGAGAAGTGGAAGGCCCGGGTAGAGGCGGCTCGTCAGGCCGGGCGCAAGGACGTCCCGACCCAGTCGGGCCTCGAAGAGATCTTCGAAGAGATCAGTCCTATCGAGGACTTCTCGGGGACCATGTCCTTGTCGTTCCGCGACCACCGTTTCGAGCCGCCCAAGTACTCAGTCGATGAGTGCAAAGACAAGGACATGACCTTCTCCGCCCCGATGTTCGTGACGGCGGAGTTCATCAATAACACCACCGGTGAGATCAAGAGCCAGACGGTGTTCATGGGCGACTTCCCGCTCATGACGCCGAAGGGCACGTTCATCATCAACGGCACCGAGCGTGTCGTCGTTTCGCAGCTGGTCCGCTCGCCGGGCGTCTACTTCGAACGTACTGTCGACAAGACGTCCGACAAGGATCTGTACGGCTGCAAGGTCATCCCGTCCCGGGGTGCCTGGCTGGAGTTCGAGATCGACAAGCGCGACAGCGTCGGTGTGCGTATCGACCGTAAGCGCAAGCAGGCCGTCACCGTGCTTCTCAAGGCACTGGGATGGACCAACGACAAGATTCTCGAGCGTTTCGGCCAGTACGAGTCGATGCGGGCCACCCTGGAGAAGGACCACACGGCCGGCCAGGACGACGCGCTGCTCGACATCTACCGCAAGCTGCGGCCGGGCGAGCCGCCGACCAAGGAGTCGGCGCAGACCCTGCTGGAGAACCTCTACTTCAACCCCAAGCGGTACGACCTGGCGAAGGTGGGCCGCTACAAGATCAACAAGAAGCTCGGGGTCGACTCCGAGATCACGCAGGGCACGCTGACCGAGGACGACATCGTCTCGATGATCGAATACCTGGTCCGGTTGCACGCGGGCGAGGATTCGATGCCGGGCGCCAACGGTGAGATCGTCGTGGAGACCGACGAGATCGACCACTTCGGCAACCGTCGTGTGCGCAACGTCGGCGAGCTCATCCAGAACCAGGTCCGCCTGGGCCTGGCCCGCATGGAGCGCGTCGTGCGCGAGCGCATGACGACGCAGGACGTCGAGGCGATCACGCCGCAGACCCTGATCAACATCCGCCCGGTCGTGGCGTCGATCAAGGAGTTCTTCGGCACCTCGCAGCTGTCGCAGTTCATGGACCA
>NZ_SMKQ01000444.1 GCF_004348995.1 Nonomuraea terrae | reverse complement strand
GAGTCCATGTCAGGTCGATCCACTTCCCCGCACCCCGCCCAGCGTCGTTATCCACCGGAGCTGAAGGAACGGGCAGTGCGGATGGTGCAGGAAGCCGTCGAGCAGTCCGGGGAGTCGTTCGGCGTGATCACCCGCGTCGCCCGTCAGCTCGGCATCGGAGCCGAATCGCTGCGCAACTGGGTCAGGCAGGCCGAGATCGACGGCGGTCAGCGGCCCGGCACCAGCACCGATGAGGCCAAGCGGATCGCCGAGTTGGAGCGTGAGGTCCGCGAGCTGCGCCGGGCCAACGAGATCCTCAAGGCGGCGTCGGCTTTTTTCGCCAGAGAACTCGACCCTCGACCGCCCAGATGAACGCCTTCATCGACGCCCACCGCGATCGATTCGGCGTTGCGCCGATCTGCCGCGCTCTGCAGGTCGCGCCCTCGACGTACTACGCGGCCCGTAACCGTCCACCCTCTGTGCGGGCGGTGCGCGATGAGCACCTCAAGACCGAGATCGCCCGTATCTACCAGGACAACTACTCCTGTTACGGCGCCCGCAAGATCTACCACCAACTCCGTCGCGAGGGCCTGCCTGTCGCCAGATGCACCATCCAGCGGCTGATGAGCGAGATGGGCATCGCCGGACTGGTCCGCGGCACAGCCCGGCGCACCACCATCACCAGCGACCAGACCGAGCGGCCGGCGGATCTGGTCCAGCGTGACTTCCACGCTGCGGCACCGAACCGGCTGTGGGTCGCCGACCTCACCTATATCCGTACCTGGTCGGGCTGGGTGTACGCGGCGTTCGTCATCGACGTCTACTCCCGGATGGTCGTGGGCTGGCAGACCGCCACCCATCTCCGCACCGACCTGGCGTTGGACGCCTTGGAGATGGCCATCTGGCGTCGCGGCCACGACGCCGGCGCCGACCTGTCGGAGCTGGTTCATCATTCCGACCGCGGAGTGCAGTATCTATCGATTCGCTACACCGAGCGCCTGGCCGACGCCGGCGCGGTCGCCTCCGTCGGCAGCCGCGGCGATTCCTACGACAACGCTCTGGCCGAGTCCTTCAACGGGTTGTTCAAGGCGGAGCTGATCCGCCGCTACGGGCCGTGGAAGGGCCTGGACGATGTCGAGCTGGCCACGCTGGAGTACCTCGACTGGTACAACCATCGCCGGCTGCACACCGCCTGCGGCGACATCCCACCCGCAGAGTACGAAGCGATCCACTACCGTCACCAACAAGCCGCAGCGACCGCGGCAGAAACCAAGTAGCCGAGTCTCCACGAAACCCGGCGC
>NZ_SMKQ01000443.1 GCF_004348995.1 Nonomuraea terrae | reverse complement strand
GGTGGGCGGGTTCGGCCGTGGTCGTCGTGCGAGGTAACGCAGGAGAAGAGGTGGGTGCGGAGGAGGGTGAGGAGTTATGAAGGGAATGCTTCATAACTGTGAAGGTAATCCTTCACAGTTATGAAGGCAACTCTTCAGATCTACGCATTGGGTACCTTTGGCGCATGACGCGGCGCACTGAAGTGCTCAGTGACCCCAAGGCGATGCGGGCACTGGCCCATCCGGCGAGATTGATGATCCTGAACAGGCTGGGTGTCGAGGGCAGCGCTACCGCGACCGAAGTGGCGGAGATCGCGGGGATCACACCCAGTGCCGCCAGCTACCACCTGCGGATGTTGGCCAAGTACGGGTTCGTGGAGGACGCGCCGCCGCGTGGCGACGGCAGGGAGCGGGTCTGGAAGTCCGTGGACAAGGCCCTCAGCGTCGGCGTGCGGCCTGGTGATCCGCCGGAGGTCAAGGACGCCAAGTTCGTGGTGATGGAGGCGTTCCGGCGAGAGGCGAACGAAGAAGCGGATCGAGCTCTGTCGAGCGTCGAACGGGAGTCGGACGAGTGGCGGGACGCAACCCGGTTCAACCGGGTTCGGCTCAGGGTCGACGCCGAGGAGTTGATGCGGTTGAGCGAAGAGATCGAGAAGTTGATCGAGCCGTACATCGCCCAGCGCCGCAGCAAGGAGGCCGCGCCGGAGGGGGCCAGGATCGCCGAGGCGCAGATCAACCTGTTCCCTGTGGCGAAGAGGGCGGTTCCGGGGCTGCCCACCGAGGACCACGATGCGGGTACGCCGGCCGCTGGGGAGGGCCGGGAGGAGGAATAGGGCGCACGGCCTCTGTGTGGTTACGCCTGCTGGGCGGTCGGCACGATGGGCGGTCTATGCGCCTCCAAGTTCGACCTGCGGGTGCCGTTGCCTCACGCCACTTCGCCTACGAGAGCCTGCGCCGCGGCTGCTCAGCGAGCTGCTCAGCGAGAGGATCGCGAGGTTCGTCTCGCTGCCACAGCCCGTCGTCACGGAGTCCGTCGTCACGGAGTCCGTCGTCACGGAGTCCGTCGTCACGGAGTCCGTCGTCTTGGTGTCGTTCGTCTTGCGGTTGGCCGTCTTGGCATGGGGCCACTGCTCGGCGGGCGCCGGCTCGTCCGGCTCCGGCGGATGACCAATGTGCGCGCGGAGGTCTTCTTCGTCACCTGTCTTGGTGGTTGACGGTGACCTTGGCGATGGTCGCGGCGCCGCGCCGGGGCGGCGGGGCGGCGGTGTCATGGGTGGCGATGGGCTCACGGCGACATGGCCGGCTGGGGTTGGCTTCGTGGTCGAGGAACGGAGGCCCGGTGTCGGTAATGGTGGGGT
>NZ_SMKQ01000442.1 GCF_004348995.1 Nonomuraea terrae | reverse complement strand
ACCCCCCGCCGCCCCGCCGCGTCCGCAGATCGTCCGGCGCGGGCCGACCGCCCGGCCCCGGCCGATCGGCAGGCCACCACCGATCGGCAGGCCACCACCGGCCGCTCGGCACCGGCGGGTCGCTCGACGCCCGCCGACCGTTCAGCCGGGGCCGACCGGCCTGCTCAGGCCGATGGACCTGACCGCACCGACGGCCCCGACCGTTCCGACGGCTCTGATCGCACGGCCGGGCCGCAACGTGGCCACACCACGCCGCCGGCCACCGGCGAGGGCGACCGGCCGGCACCGGAGCCGGCCACGTCCGAGCCCGCAGGGGAGTCGGCGCGACCCCGCACTCCTGGCGGCCGCCCCCGACGCCCGATGACGAACGTACGGGGAATCCGCCCGCCCGGAGCTCTCCCTCAGCCGACAGAACCACCCGCCACGGGTCCCGCGGACCAAGGGCAGGGCTCCACCGCGTCCGCGAAGCCCGGGGAGGCCGCCGCCGGCTCGGAGCCGGAGGAGACGGATCCCGGCGCCGGAGCTCCGTCGGGCGGCGCCGGCCCTTCCTCAGTCGAGCCCGTAGCTCCGCCGGGTGAGAACGCGGCGGACGACGCCTCAGCGGAGGAGCGATCGGAGGGGCCGGGAGCGCGGGACAAGGGTTCATCCACAGGAGAGCCACCTCCAGGCCAGTTATCCACAGGCTCGAGCGAGCCGCCGCCGGGCACCGGGCCGGAGGAGCAGACTTCTGCCGCGAGCCTCCGCAGGCGGAGGATGGCCGATCCACGGTCCATCCGCCCCCCTGGGCGGCTCGATCCTGACGAACCAGGGGAGTCAGAGGAGGAGTCGTGACCGAGGCGGTGCCCTCCTACCTGTCACCGACCGGGCAAGAGATCGTCTTCTTGCTGCTGGGGGCGGTGGCGGTCGGCTCGGCGCTGCTCGTCGTCACGACCAGACAACTGGTTCACGCGGCCCTGTGGCTGGTGCTCTGCTTCGGCGCGCTGGCCGGCGGCTATCTCGTGCTGACCGCCGAGTTCGTGGCCTGGGTCCAGGTGCTCATCTACGTGGGCGCGGTGGTCGTGCTGCTGCTGTTCGGCATCATGCTCACCCGCGCCCCCATCGGTCGCTCCGCCGACCTCGACAGCGGCAATCGGCTGGTCGCCGCCGTGGTGGCGATCGCGACCGCGGCCGTCCTCGTCACGGTCGTGATCGACGCCTTCCGCACGGCCTACACCCCCCTCACACCAGGGCAGGGCGCCGCGAAGGAGCTGGGCGCCAGCGTGTTCGCCACCTGGGTGCTGCCGTTCGAGGCGTTGTCTGTGCTGCTGCTCGCCGCGCTGATCGGCGCCATCGTCCTGTCCCGCACCGACA
>NZ_SMKQ01000441.1 GCF_004348995.1 Nonomuraea terrae | reverse complement strand
ATCGTGGCCGAGGGCGACCGGGTCGAGGTCAACCAGGTCATCGCCGACGGCCCCTGCACCGACAACGGTGAGATGGCGCTGGGCAAGAACCTCCTGGTGGCGTTCATGCCGTGGGAGGGTCACAACTACGAAGACGCGATCATCCTGTCCCAGCGGCTGGTCCAGGACGACGTCCTTTCCTCGATCCACATCGAGGAGCACGAGGTCGACGCCCGTGACACCAAGCTGGGCCCGGAGGAGATCACCCGCGACATCCCCAACGTCTCCGAGGAAGTCCTCGCCGACCTCGACGAGCGCGGCATCATCCGCATCGGCGCCGAGGTCGTGCCCGGTGACATCCTGGTCGGCAAGGTCACCCCGAAGGGTGAGACCGAGCTGACGCCGGAGGAGCGGCTGCTGCGCGCGATCTTCGGTGAGAAGGCCCGTGAGGTCCGCGACACCTCGCTGAAGGTGCCGCACGGCGAGCAGGGCAAGGTCATCGGCGTGCGCGTGTTCTCCCGTGAGGAGGGCGACGAGCTGCCGCCGGGGGTCAACGAGCTGGTCCGCGTCTACGTGGCGCAGAAGCGTAAGATCACCGACGGTGACAAGCTGGCCGGCCGGCACGGCAACAAGGGCGTCATCTCCAAGATCCTGCCGGTCGAGGACATGCCGTTCCTGGAGGACGGCACCCCGGTCGACATCATCCTCAACCCCCTCGGTGTGCCCGGTCGGATGAACGTCGGCCAGGTGCTGGAAACCCATCTGGGGTGGATCGCCGCCCGGGGCTGGGACATCTCCGGCGTCGAGGAGGCCTGGGCCGAACGGCTCCGGGAGAAGGGCTTCGGGCAGGTCGAGCCGCGTACCAACGTGGCGACGCCGGTCTTCGACGGCGCCCACGAGGAGGAGATCGTCGGCCTGCTCGCCAGCACGATGCCCAACCGCGACGGGGATCGGCTGGTGCAGCGCAGCGGGAAGGCCCGCCTGTTCGACGGCCGTAGTGGTGAGCCGTTCCCGTACCCGATCGCGGTCGGCTACATCTACATCCTCAAGCTGCATCACCTGGTCGACGACAAGATTCACGCTCGGTCGACCGGCCCGTACTCCATGATCACCCAGCAGCCGCTCGGCGGTAAGGCCCAGTTCGGTGGCCAGCGCTTCGGTGAGATGGAGGTGTGGGCGCTGGAGGCGTACGGCGCCGCCTACGCCCTGCAGGAGCTGCTGACCATCAAGTCCGACGACGTTCTCGGCCGGGTGAAGGTCTACGAGGCCATCGTCAAGGGCGAGAACATTCCCGAGCCGGGCATCCCCGAGTCCTTCAAGGTGCTCATCAAGGAGATGCAGTCGCTGTGCCTCAACGTCGAGGTGCTCTCCAGCGACGGCATGTCCATCGAGATGCGCGACACCGACGAGGACGTCTTCCGCGCGGCGGAGGAGCTCGG
>NZ_SMKQ01000440.1 GCF_004348995.1 Nonomuraea terrae | reverse complement strand
CCTCCGCACCCCCACCTCCACCGGACGGCGTCTCAGGAAGCCCCTCTCGGCCCAGACAACCCCCGCCCGGAGGCAGCGACAACGGATACAAGCCCCGCTCCGCATCAGCGGCGACGGTTACGGAACTCCGCTCCAAGCCGGCGGCATTCGGCGAATCTGCCGGCCCGGGCGCGCGGCCGGCCCCACCCTGCCTCTGCGTCGGGCTGCTCACGAAAGTGGATGACCTGGCGGAACAGGACCTTCCGACAATCGTTTCCCGCGTGCGGAATGATCGTTTGCCACAACCGCCGGACGGCCGTGGACGTCACCCATTCAGCGATCTGCGCACGGCGGCGTCCACCAGCTCGTGGATCTCCTGCTCGGTGAAGATGTCGGGCAGTGTCAGCCGCTCCACGATGAGCCAGTTCAGAGTGAGGTAGAGGAGCACCACCGAGGTCGAGTCGCCGGGCAGACCCGAAGTGGCGTGGTAGCCGATGTTGGCGTCGATGTCCTCGCGGATGCGCTTGGTCAGCACGGCGCGCAGCTCGGGGCGCCGAGTGGCCTCCAGCCGGAGCTCGAGCAGGGCCAGGTAGCCGGAGTTGAAGGCGGCAACCCGATCCACCAGCTCGTGCATGAGCTCGGCATAGCGGGTTTCGTCCTGCACGCCCGCCCGGTTGCGGGCGATCGTGGCCTCGTCGGGCAGCAACCGCTCATAGATGCGTCCGCCGACCTGGGTGAACAGGTCATCGCGGTTGGCGAAGTAGTTGGAGGCCGTACCGGGGGGCACAGCGGCCTCCGCATCGACGGCCCGAAAGGTCAGCCCGCGCGCTCCCTCCCTGGCCAGCACCTCGATGGCCGCGTCGATCAGCGCCTGCCGCCGCTCGGGATTCCTCCGCACTTGACACCACTCCACTCGTAGTACTACGGTTAAACCACTTCAAACAGAGTACTACATCAGGAGTTGAACGGTATGCGAAGGCTGGTCTACTACATCGGCGTCTCCCTCGACGGCTACATCGCGGGCCCCAACGCCGAGTTCGACTTCTACCCCGTGTCGGACCAGATGGCCGCTTGGATCAACGCCCGTTATCCCGAGACGCTCCCCACCCACATCCGCAAGCTCGTCGGCCTGGACGGTGTGCCCAACAAGGTCTTCGACACCCTGGTGATGGGCCGCGGCACCTACGAGCCGGCCCTGGACGTCCCCACCACCAGCCCGTACTCCCACCTGCGCCAGTACGTCGTCTCCAGCACCCTGAAGATCGACGACCCGACGGTGGAGGTGGAGACCGGCGACCCGATCGAGCTCGTCCGGCGACTGAAGGCCGAGGACACCGGCCAGGACATCTACCTCTGCGGCGGCGGCAAGCTGGCCGCCGCCCTGCTCCCGGAGATCGACGAGATCATCCTCAAGAGCTACCCCGTGGTGGCGGGCACGGGCATCCCGATGTTCTCCGGCGAGTTCCGCCCCACCCTGTTCACCC
>NZ_SMKQ01000439.1 GCF_004348995.1 Nonomuraea terrae | reverse complement strand
GTACTACATTCGTAGGTCCGCTGGGAATGGGTCACCGCGTCGCCGGTAGTGGCTGATCAGAGCGCGTGTCTGATGAAGCCGCCGGAAGTGTGACCAAGCCAGGACGTGATCGATGGCGTTGGCCGCTGGGATGAGCAGCCGGGCCAGAACGCGGCGGATCTCGGCCAGTGAGAGCCGCACGAGCCTCACCCTGCTGGTGCCTCCAGGAGCAAGTGGTCTTTTCCCTCGCCTCCGGCTGCATCGGCGCCGGTGGGCAGGGCGGCGCGCATGACGGCCAGGAACGCCAGCGCGAGCAGGGCGATGGTGACGTGCCGGTGCCACGGGGTCCACTTGCGGACCTGGTACTGGGTCAGGCCGAGCAGGTCCTTGCCGTGTTCGTTGTTCTCCTCGATTTTCCAGCGCATCCCGGCTGCGTCGATCAGCTCGGGGACCGGGGTGCCGGCGGGGGCGTGGGCCAGGAAGAACTCCACCTCCGTCGCAGCCGCCACCGAGCGGCGGATCAGCAGCGTGTGCGCGTATCCGGGAGTGGGCTCCTGCCCGGCCACGGTGACGGCCAGGGCGGTCCAGTCGTAGACGCGCATGCCTTTCGTGCCGGTCCCGCATGAGCGGCGTTCCCAGATGCCGGCCTGGCCGAGGGCCAGCAGCCGGTCCAGTGCGTGCCCGGCCGGCTCGGTGCCGCCGCGGAGGGCGACCAGGGGCAGGTCGGTGGGCACCGCCATGACGTAGCCGACGGCGTGTTCATGGCAGAAGGCGCGCAGGTGCGGGTCACGGCCGTAGCCGGAATCGGCGCACAGGTAGCGGAACGGCGTGCCGGCCGCGAGCTCTTCGGCCAGCATGTCGGCCACCAGCTGGGGCTTGGTGCGGAAGACCACCAGCTCGGGCACCCCGGCCCGTGCCCTGCGCTCGCCGTCGTTCGCCCAGGCTTCGGGCAGGTACAGGCGCCGGTTGACGAACGCGTGCCCGACCTCGGAGGCGTAGGTGAGCATCGGCATCACCTGGCAGTTCTCCACCTGGCCGGTCAACCCGCAGTACTGGCCGGCCACGCCGACCGACTTGTCACCCTTCTTGATCGCGCTCGTGTCGTCGGCGATCAGCACCCCATCGGCACGGCCCAGGTGCGCGAGCAGGTAGGAGCGGACCTCGTCACGCAAGGCGTCGACGTCCCATTTCGCGCGGTCCAGCAGGTGTTCGAACCGGTTGGCGGTGGCATGGCCGATGTGGTCGGCCAGCTGCCAGGAGTTCTTGCGCGGCACGTCTGCCAGCAGAGCGCGTACCAGGTCGGCGAACGCCTGCCGCGGTTCGGGCCGGGTGAACAGGGGGCCGGCGATGCGCGTGGTCAGCGCGGTCAGTTCCGTATCCCAGGACACGACAAGATCGTAGGTCAGAGCGCATGTCACGCACTGACGATGAAGCAACTACATCCCGTGGCGGAGCCAAACGAATCAAGATCTACGGATGTAGTAC
>NZ_SMKQ01000043.1 GCF_004348995.1 Nonomuraea terrae | reverse complement strand
GGGCGGACCCTCAGGCAGCGGCATGCTGCCCCCGCCCGCGCCGCCCGCGCAGCCCTGGCCGATGGCCGGCAAGGAGAAGCCCTCCGCGCCCATGTTCGGCTCCGAGCCCGAGCGGCCGCCGGCGTACGACCCTGAGCCGCCCAGGCGCCGCCGGCTGCTGCCCGGCCTGGTGACCCTCGTCGTCCTGCTCGGGGTGCTGGCGTACGTGGTGCCGGCCGTGCTCATGTCGGGGTCGGTGCTGCGCGGCACGCACGTGGCCGGCGTGGACATCGGCGGCCTCACCGTGACGCAGGCGGCCGACAAACTCCGCACCGAGCTCGGCGCGCAGCTCAGCGCGCCCGTCGTCGTGCAGATCGGCGACAGGAAAGAGACCCTCCAGCCCCAGGAGGCCGGGCTCGAACTCGACGTCGTCGGCACGATCGGGCAGGCCCCCAGCGGCTTCCCCACCCCCGCTGAGGTGTGGCGCGGCCTCACCGGCACGACCGAGCTGCAGCCGGAGATCAGCGTCGACGCCTCCCAGCTCACCAGGCTCGTCGAGGGCCTGGCCGAGACCGTCGACCAGCCGGCCGCCGAAGGCCGGGTGTTCTTCGCCGGGCTGCAGCCCAGGTCCCGTCGCCCCGCCGACGGCGTGGTGCTCGACCGCGACGACGCCGTGCGCAAGATCGGTGACGCCTTCATGAGCGGCGGCGGCACGCTCCGGCTGGCCCTGCGCCCCGCCACGCCCGTCACCACCCCCGAGGCCGTCGCTGACGCGCTGGAGAAGGCCAGGCAGGCCGTCGCCGCGCCGATCACGCTCGCCCTCGGCGTCAAGCGGGTGCAGCTGCCGCAGACCGTGATCGCCGCGAACCTGACGTACGTCTCCGACGGAGAGGGCGGGCTCGCGCCGCGGTTCGACGCCGAGGCCGCTTTGGCCGGCATGGAGAGCAGCCTGGTGGACGCGGCGCAGCTGCCGCGCGACGCGACGTACGAGATCGTGGCCGGCAAGCCCGTCCTGGTGCCGGCGCGCACCGGGCGCGGGGTCGACGACCGGCAGCTGGCCAGGGCCGCCGAGGAAATCTTCGCCGAGGGCGGCGACCGGACGATCCCCGTTCGGCTCGAGGCCATCGCGCCCGCCGTGCAGACCTCGCAGATCGACGGGCTCGGCATCAACGAGCTGGTCAGCTCGTTCACCACGACGTTCGCGTGCTGCCAGGAGCGGGTGAAGAACATCCAGCGCATGGCGCAGGAGCTCGACGGGCACGTGGTCAAGCCGGGGGAGACGTTCTCGCTGAACGATCTCGCGGGCGAGCCGACGGTCGGCGACGGCTACGTCGAGGCGGGGCAGATCGTCGACGGCCGGATGGTGACGATGGTCGGCGGCGGCGTCGCGCAGGTCGCGACCACGATGTACAACGCGGCGTTCTTCGGCGGTTTCGAGGACGTGGAGCACCGGCCGGTCCAGTACTCCACCACCGGCTATCCCGCCGGGCGGGACGCGGACCTGGTGTACCCGGACGTCGATCTCAAGTGGCGCAACGACTCCGACAACGGGGTGCTCATCAAGACGGCGTACACCGACACGTCGGTCACCGTCACGCTGTGGGGTACGAAGCGGTACGAGAAGATCGAGGCGGTCGAGTCGGAACCGCGGGACTTCACCCCGTTCCGGCGTGAGACCAGCACGTCGCCGGAGTGCGTGCCGACGACGGGGCAGCAGGGGTTCACGATCGACGTCACGCGGGTGTTCCACGAGGACGGCAAGGTCGCCAAGAAGGATCCGAAGCTGACCACCGAGTACCGCCCCCAACCCCAGCTCACCTGCACCTGACCCTTCGGCGCCGAGGCCGGACCCGGACCACCGTCCGCGGGGTCCTGCCTTGTCCCTTCGGCGCCGAGGCCTGAACGGGTGACCACCATCCCGGTGCTTCGGGGTGGTGAGCCTGCGGGAAGGGGGCGCATGCCCCTTTCGTCCCCCAAAGGGACTTCGGCCCTGTGCGGCGGGGCAGCCGCCCGGGGCCGCCGTCCTGCGAACGGGGGAAGCCCGGGTGGACGGAGGCCGGTCAGGAGGTCGGGGTGAGGGAGACGATGCGGTCGTCGCCCTGACGGGGGGAGCCGCGGCCGTCCTTGTTGCTGGTGCCCACCCACAGGGTGCCGTCGGGGGCGTTGGCGACGGCACGGAGACGGCCGTAGCGGTCGGCCAGGTGGGCCACCGGCCGACCGGCCGAGCCGTCCTGCCCCAAGGGGACCTGCCAGAGCCGTTCACCGCGCAGCGCCCCGACCCACAACGACCCGTCCGCGTACACCATCCCCGAGGGCGACGCCTCGTCGGTGGTCCAGGTGAGGATCGGGTTCACGAAGCGCGGATCGTCGCCGCGCCCCTCGACCTCGGGCCATCCGTAGTTGGCCCCCGCTCTGATCAGGTTGACCTCGTCGTAGGAGCTGGCGCCGAACTCCGAGGCGTACAGCCGCCCTGACGGGTCCCAGGCCAGCCCCTGGACGTTGCGGTGCCCGTAGCTGTAGACGAGGGTGCCGAACGGGTTGCCCGGCGCGGGCGCCCCGTCCGGGGTCATGCGCAGGATCTTGCCGCCGAGCGAGTCGCGCCGCTGGGCCAGCTCGCCGTCGCCGACCTCGCCGGTGGTGGCGTACAGGTGCCCGTCGGGCCCGAACGCCAGCCGCCCGCCGTTGTGGATGCCGCCCTTCGGGATGCCCTGGACGATCACCCGAGGTTCGGCCAGCGTGTCGCCGGTCAGCCGGTAGCGGACGATCCGGTTGTCCTGCTCCGCCGTGTAGTAGAGGAAGACCTGGTCGCCCCGCACGGCCACGCCCATCAGCCCGCCCTCGCCGTCGGGCCGCACCCCCTCGATCGTCGCCAGCTCCCGTACATCACCGGCCGGGCTCACCCGCAGCAGGCGGGCGGTGTCGCGCTCGGTCACCAGCGCGTCGCCGCCGGGCAGGAAGGCGATCCCCCACGGCACCGACAGGTTCGTCGCGACGTCCTTCGGTTCGCCGGGGGCGGCCTCGGCCGACACGGCGGCCGTGGGGAGCACCTCCCCGCCGCCGGCGGAACACGCGGTGACGACGGCCATCAGCATGATCGTCCAGAGCTTCCTCATGTGTTCCATACTTCCCTCGGAGTCGTAAGGTTCTCGGCATGAAGACCTGGGTTCCGTCCGATGCGGTGGCCGATGCGCTTTCCGGCCTTCCGGGGGTTGATTGCGCTGTTTACGATGGCACGTCCCCGATGCCGGAAGGCGTGGCGGACGTCGAGGTGTGGATCCCGCCGCTGCTCAGCGTGCCCGACGTCCCCGGAACGCTGGCCAGGATGACCTCGCTGCGGCTGCTGCAGACCGTGACGGCGGGCGTGGACGCGTACCGGCCGCACATGCCGCAGGGCGCGGTGCTGTGCAACGCGCGCGGCGTCCACGACGCCGGCACCGCCGAGTGGGCGGTCGGAGCGATGATCGCGGTGCTCAGGGAGTTCCCCGCTTTCGTCGACGCCCAGCGCCGCGGCGAGTGGACCTACCGCCACACCGGCGTGCTGGCCGACTCGACCGTGCTCATCCTCGGCTACGGCTCCATCGGCGCCGCGCTCGAACGCCGCCTGGCCGGCTTCGAGGTCGAGGTCGTCCGCGTGGCACGCAGCGCCCGCGACGGCGTGCACGCGATGGAGGAACTGCCCGCGCTGCTGCCCGCCGCCGACGTCGTCGTGCTGCTGGTGCCGGCCACGCCCGACACGGCGGGGATGGTGGGCGCCAAGTTCCTCGCCCGGATGAAGGACGGGGCCGTGCTGGTCAACGCGGCGCGGGGCGGCGTCGTCGACACCGACGCCCTGGTCGCGGAGCTCAAGACCGGCAGGCTGCGGGCCGCGCTCGACGTGACGGCGCCCGAGCCGCTGCCCGAGGGCCACCCGCTCTGGAGCGCTCCCGGCGTGCTGATCACCCCCCACGTCGCGGGCAGCACCCCCGCCTCCGGGCGGCGCATGCTGCGCCTGATCCGCGCCCAGCTGGAGCGCTATCTCGCCGGAGAAGAGCTGATCAACGTCATCACCGAAGCGTACTGAGAGGAATCCGGAACGTGTCAGGTCCGTGACCTTCGGTGCGTACGGTTGCGCTTGCGGGAAGTTCCTGACTCACTGTCAAGGGGTTCTTGGCGGCGATTGGTCTGTGTGGTTATCAGATCGGTGACGACATCGGCGTTGTCACCACCCGCGCACCCACGACCGCACACACTGGCGAAGTGATCGACCGGACTTCGGCGGTCGCAGGTGCAGAGTACGAGACGGGATGGGCAACGACTGTGATCCGCTGGCGTGATCCACGGGTGCCGCCGGCCGCCGCAGCGGCCGCAGGCGTGGTGGCGGTCGCCGCCGCGCTCCTGGCGCACGTTCCTGCCTCGGTCACCGGCGCGGTCGCCGGAGGCCTCGCGGCGCTGGTCGCCGCCGCGTCTCTGCTGGTCGCCTCGGTCCGCCAGGCGGCCACACACCGTCAGACGGCCTCGGCCGCGCGCTGGATGGGCGGCGGCGCCGTCATCTGGGCCGCCGGGGTGGCGCTGCGGCCGTTCGCCGAAAGCTTCGTCGTCAACTTCGCCGACATGTTCGTGCTGCTCGGCACGGTGGTCACGGCGGGCGGCGCGCTGGTCGCGGCCGACCGCGTGTTCCCCGCGGCCTCGGCCCTGCGGCGCCTGAGCGACGCCTACCTGTGCACGGCCTCGATCTTCCTCGTCGGCTGGGTGGTGGCGCTGCGGCAGGTCTACGCCGACACGGGCGACGCCGGCACGTTCACGCTCGTCATGCTGCCGCCCATGGTGGCGCTGCTGGTGACGTGCGCCGTGATCCCGCCGGTGCTCACCAGCACGTCGTCCTCGTGGTTGCTCGGCGTGGCCGGCGGCGGCGTGCTGGCCGCGATGACCGTGGCCGGGGTCGGCACGGCGGTCGCCCGGCTGCGCGACGGCGAGCCGCAGCTGTGGAGCGTCCTGCTCGCGCCGGTCGTGTTCCTGCTGCTCGCGGCGGTCCCGTGGGGGCCGCGCCCGCGGGTGGCCGGACGCGCCGTGATCGGCCACGCCGTCGCGCTGGCACCGCTCGTGCTGGTGTCCGTGGCCGCCTGCACGATCCTCGCCCACCTGGCGGGCGGCCGGCCGGGGCAGCCGGTGACGGGCGTCGTGGTGGTCGCGGTGTCGGTGGTGCTGCTCCTGCTCGTGCGCCTGTTCGTGCTCGCCGCCGTCAACTCCCGGCTGCGCGGCCTGGTCCGCACCGGCGAGCGGCAGCTCATGGAGCTGGCCGAGAGCACCGGCGACGTGGTGTTCGTCTGCGACCACGACGGCGTCGTCCGCGAGATAGGCCCCGGCGTCGAGGTCACGTACGGCTACCCTCCCGACGAGCTGGTCGGCGGCTCGATCTTCGACTACATCCATCCGGAGGACGTGCCGGGCATCCAGCTCGCCATGCGCGCGATGCATCCCGACGAGGAGAGCCCGTCGCCCGGCGCGTGCATGATCGCCTGCCGCGTACGCGCGGCCGACGGCACGTGGCGGCCCACCGAGTCGGTCGCCACCCGCCACGTCGGCGGCGACGACCTGATGCTGGTGACCACCAGAGACGTCAGCGACCAGGAGGCCCTGCGCAACCAGGTCGCCCACCTGACCTTCCACGACGGCGTCACGGGGCTGCCCAACCGCGCCTACTTCGAGGAGCGCACCCGCGAGGTGCTCTCCGGCCGCACGTCGGGAAACGTCGCGGTCATCTTCCTCGACCTCGACGGGTTCACCTCGGTCAACGACTCGGTCGGCCACGCCAGCGGCGACTACCTGCTCGGGCAGGCGGCCCGCCGGCTGCGCGGCGCCGTCCGCGCCGACGACACGCTGGCCCGGTGGGGCGGCGACGAGTTCGCGGTGCTGGTGGAGACCGGCGGCGAGGCGCAGGTCGCGGTCGACCTTGCCGAGCGGCTGGTGCGCACGGTCTCGCAGGAGCCGTTCCGGGTCGCCGACCGCGACGTGGCGCTCACGGCGAGCGTGGGCGTGGCCTTCACCGAGGACGGCATGCCGGCCGGTGACCTCATCCGCAACGCCGACGTGGCGATGGCACGCTCTAAGGAGCTGGGCGGCCGACGCGTCGAGGTGTTCGCCGCCCAGATGCACGCCGACGTCGTACGCCGCCTGGAGCTCGCGGCCGACCTGCAGCGGGCGCTGATCGACCAGCAGTTCGCGATCGAGTACCAACCGGTGGTCGACCTGGCCACCTCGCGGGTGACCGCGGTGGAGGCGCTGGTGCGCTGGTTGCGCGGCTCGGAGTTCGTGCCGCCTGAGCAGTTCCTCGGCCCGGCCGAGGACACCGGGCTGATCGTGCCGCTGGGCGAGTGGATCCTGCGCGAGGCGTGCCGCGAGGTGGCCGCCTGGCGGGCCTCGTCGTGGGACATCGGGCTGTCGCTCAACCTGTCGGCGCGCCAGATCACGGCGCCCAGGTTCGTCGAGACCGTGGCGGACGCGCTGGCCGAGAGCGGGCTGCCCGCCTCGGCGCTGACCCTGGAAGTCATCGAGGAGATGCTGGTCGAGGACGCCGACGAGACCGTCAGGCGCCTGTCGGAGCTGCGTTCGCTCGGCGTGCGGCTGGCGATCGACGACTTCGGCACCGGCTACGCGTCGCTGGCGTTCCTGCGGCAGCTGCCCGTCGACATGATCAAGATCGACCCGTCGTTCGTGGCGGGGCTGGGCAGCGACGACACGCTGACGCTGCTCACCCGGACGATCGTGCGGCTCGGTCACGACCTCGGGCTCACCGTGGTGGCCGAGGGGATCGAGCGTCCGGAGCAGCTCGAGCTGCTCAAGCAGATGGGCTGCACGCGCGGGCAGGGCTTCCTGGTGGCGCGTCCGATGGCGGCGCGCGGGGTCGACTCGCTGATGCGGACGAGTCTCACTGTTTGAGACTTGGTGTCCACCAAGTTGACACCGGGGCGTTCGGAGCGGCTATGGTGTTGAACATGCTTCGCAGTGAGATTCTCGTAGTACTTCGCCGGCGCGCAGGCCGATAGCGAAGCACGACGACCTGCGCGCCGCCCCAGCCCCGCCGTTCGGTGGGACGGGGCATTTTTTATGTCCTTAAGCGAGTAGCCACGCAAGGAACGAGCCGATGACCGAACGGATGACAGGTGCACAGGCCCTGGTCAGGGCGCTGGAGCACGTGGGAGTCGACACAGTGTTCGGGATCCCGGGCGGTGCCATCCTCCCGGCCTACGATCCTCTCTACGACTCGACCAAGGTCCGGCACGTGCTCGTACGGCATGAGCAGGGTGCGGGGCACGCGGCCGAGGGCTACGCGCAGGCGACCGGCAGGGTCGGGGTGTGCATGGCGACGAGCGGCCCAGGGGCGACCAACTTGGTGACGCCGATCGCCGACGCGTTCATGGACTCGGTGCCGATCGTGGCGATCACCGGCCAGGTGGCCTCGTCGATGATCGGCACGGACGCGTTCCAGGAGTCCGACATCTCCGGCATCACCATGCCGATCACCAAGCACAACTTTCTGGTCACCGACGCCGACGACATCCCTCGTACGATCATGGAGGCCTTCCACATCGCCTCCACCGGCCGGCCCGGCCCTGTTCTCGTGGACATCTCGAAGGACGCCCTGCAGGCGCAGACCGAGTTCCGCTGGCCGCCCACCATGCAGCTGCCCGGCTACCGCCCGGTCACCCGGCCCCACTCCAAGCAGATCCGCGAGGCCGCCAAGCTGATCGCCGAGTCCAAGCGACCGGTCCTGTACGTCGGCGGCGGCGTGCACAAGGCCCGCGCCTCCACCGAGCTGCTGGAGCTGGCCGAGCTGGCGGACATCCCGGTGGTCACCACGCTGATGGCGCGCGGAACGTTCCCCGACGGCCATCCGCAGCACCTCGGCATGCCCGGCATGCACGGCAGCGTCTCCGCGGTCGGCGCGCTGCAGAAGTCCGACCTGATCATCGGCCTGGGCGTGCGCTTCGACGACCGGGTGACCGGCGACCTGTCGACGTTCGCGCCGCGCGCGAAGATCGTGCACGCCGACATCGACCCGGCCGAGATCTCCAAGAACCGCCACGCCGACGTGCCGATCGTCGGCGACTGCAGGGAGGTCATCACCGACCTGATCGCCGCGATCCGGGCCTCCGGTCAGAAGGGCGACTACAGCGACTGGTGGAAGCTGCTCAACGGCCTCAAGGAGACCTACCCCCTGGGCTACGACACGGCCGACGACGGCTCCCTGGCCCCGCAGTACGTCATGGAGCGGCTGAGCGCGATCGTCGGCCCCGACGCCTACTACGTCTCCGGCGTCGGCCAGCACCAGATGTGGGCCGCGCAGTTCATCGAGTACGAGAAGCCCGGCACGTTCATCAACTCCGGCGGTCTCGGCACGATGGGCTTCGCCGTCCCGGCCGCGATGGGCGCCAAGATGGGGTGCCCCGACGCCACGGTGTGGGCCATCGACGGCGACGGCTGCTTCCAGATGACCAACCAGGAGCTCGCCACCTGCGCCATCGAGGGGGTGCCGATCAAGATCGCCGTGATCAACAACGGTAACCTCGGCATGGTGCGCCAGTGGCAGACGCTCTTCTACGACGAGCGTTACTCCAACACCGACCTGCAGACCACGCGCCGCATCCCCGACTTCGTCAAGCTGGCCGAGGCCTATGGTTGTGTGGGCCTGCGCTGTGAGCGTCCGGAGGACGTGGACGCCGTGATCGAGAAGGCCATGGAGATCAACGACGTGCCTGTCGTGATCGACTTCGTCGTCCACCAGGACGCCATGGTCTGGCCCATGATCGCGGGAGGCGCCAGCAACGACACCATCCAGATCGCCGTGGACATGGCGCCGAAGTGGGAGAACGAGGAATGACCAGACACACGCTGTCGGTGCTTGTCGAGAACAAGCCGGGTGTCCTCGCGCGGGTGTCGGCGCTGTTCAGCCGGCGCGGGTTCAACATCGACTCGCTCGCGGTCGGGCCCACCGAGCATGACGACATCTCCCGCATCACCATCGTGGTGAACGTCGAGGAGCTGCCGCTGGAGCAGGTCACCAAGCAGCTCAACAAGCTGGTGAACGTGCTGAAGATCGTCGAGCTCGACCCGGCGCAGTCCGTGCAGCGTGAGCTGATGCTGATCAAGGTCAAGGCCGACGCCGAGAGCCGTTCCCACGTGCTGGAGCTCGTCCAGCTCTTCCGGGCGCGCTGCGTAGACGTCGCGGCCGACGCCGTGACCATCGAGGTCACCGGCACACACGACAAGCTGGAGGCGTTCATCAAGGTTCTCGAGCCGTTCGGGATCAAAGAACTCGTCCAGTCGGGCATGGTGGCCATCGGCCGCGGCGCCCGTTCCATCACCGACCGGTCCCTCAGGGCATTGGACCGTACCGCCTGAAAGGTTTAGAGCAAGTGACCGATATTTACTACGACGACCAGGCCGACCTGTCCATCATCCAGGGACGCCACGTGGCCGTGCTGGGGTACGGCAGCCAGGGCCACGCCCACGCGCTTTCGCTTCGTGACTCCGGTGTGGACGTGCGCGTCGGCCTGCCGGAGGGCTCCAAGAGCCGCGAGAAGGCCGAGAACGACGGCCTGCGCGTGCTCACCCCGGCCGAGGCGGTCGAAGAGGCCAACCTCACGATGATCCTCGCGCCCGACCACATCCAGCGCCACCTGTACGCCGAGCACGTCGCCCCCAACCTGGTCGAGGGCGACGCGCTGTTCTTCGGCCACGGCCTCAACATCCGCTACGGCCTCATCGAGGCCCCCGAGGGCGTCGACGTCTGCATGGTCGCCCCCAAGGGCCCCGGCCACCTCGTGCGCCGCCAGTTCGAGGCCGGGCGCGGTGTGCCCGTCCTCGTGGCCGTCGAGAAGGACGCCTCCGGCAAGGCCCTCGACCTCGCGCTGTCGTACGCCAAGGGCATCGGCGGCACGCGGGCCGGCGCGCTGCGCACCACGTTCAAGGAGGAGACGGAGACCGACCTGTTCGGCGAGCAGGCCGTGCTGTGCGGCGGCGTCTCCGAGCTGATCAAGGCGGGCTTCGACACGCTCATCGAGGCCGGCTACCAGCCCGAGGTCGCCTACTTCGAGTGCCTGCACGAGATGAAGCTCATCGTCGACCTCATGTACGAGGGCGGCATCTCGAAGATGTACTGGTCGGTCTCCGACACGGCCGAGTACGGCGGCTACACCCGCGGCCCGCGCATCGTCAACGAGGAGACCCGTCAGGAGATGCGCCGCATCCTGGGCGAGGTCCAGGACGGCACCTTCGCCCGGCAGCTCGTCGAGGAGTTCGACGGCGGCCAGCAGGAGTTCAAGCGTTACCGCGCCGAGCTGGCCGAGGACGCCATCGAGAAGACCGGCGCCAAGCTCCGCCCGATGATGAGCTGGCTCAAGGCCTGACCGACGCAGGAGCGCGGCGGGCGGGGGTTCCCGCCCGCCGTCTCTGTCACAGCGTCATCCGCAGGACGACCTTCCCGACGGTACCCTCGGCCGCCAGGTCCGTCAGCGCCTGACCGGCCTGGGGAGCTCCTACTCGCCGCCGGTCAGCGGGCGCACCCGCCCGGCGGCGGCGAGCTCGATCAGGCCGGCCAGCGGCTCGGCCGCGGTGCTTCCCGTCAGGCGCAGGTGCGCGCCCGGCCAGTAGCCCCCGACCGCGCGGTGCATCGACCGGTCTTGGGTCGGCGCCGCCCGAGGTCCCGTACGTGATGAGGCGGCCGAACCGGGCCAGCGCGGCGGGCGCGGCGTCGAACACGGGGCCGCCCATCGCGTCCAGCACCACGTTCACCGGCGAGCCGCCGTCGGCGTCGATCACCCGCGCGGCGTAGCCGTCCGCGGCGCCGTCGATCGCCGCGCCGAGGCCCGCGCCGTTCGGCACGCATCACTCTCATGGACCCCGACGCTAGGGCCGGCCCGCCGGGCATGCCATCGGGCGGTGTTTCTGCGTGTTGCGGAACGTACGCCTGTCATGCGTTCTCGTCGCATGAACGATCTCACCGCGACCGAACTGCGCGTCCTCGTGGCAGTGGACGGGGAGGGCAGCGTGTCGGCGGCCGGGGCCCGGCTCGGGCTGACCCAGTCGGCAGTCTCGCACGCGCTGCGCGCCGCCGAGCGCAAGATGGAGACCGTGCTGTTCGACCGCGGGCGCGGCGGCGCCCGGGCCACCGCGGCGGGGCAGGCGGCGCCATCCCCGGGTCACCGTGGACGTGCGCATCGTGCCCGACCTGGGCAGAGGCATCGCCGGCGAGGTGGCCGACGGACGGGCCGACGTGAGGGTCGTCTCCCTTCCTGTGCACGTCGAGGGCCTGCTCGGCCAGGAGCTGTACGCCGAGCCGTACGTGCCGGCCCATCCGGCCGGCCACCCGGATTCGCGCTCGCTGCCGATGATCGACTGGCCCGAGAACTGCTCGGGCGACACCCGGCCGCGCAGGAGTGGATCCCGCCCGGCGACATCACGGTCGAGGACGACGGGGTGGTCATGTCCATGGTCGGTCACGGGGTCGGCGCGGCGATCTTGCCGAGGCTGTCGGCCGTGGGGGCGCCGCCCAAGGTGGCCACGGCCGAGCTCGGCGACGGAGGACCGCTGCGTCGTGTGGGCTACGTGACCACTCGTGAGCTCGCCGGATCGGCGCTGATCGGCGATCTGCTCGACGAACTGCGCACCCTGTCGTCCGCCGGACGTGCCGGAGCGTGATAATAATACCGGTATTATTATCGACGCAGGGAGGCGAAGTGATCGAGCTCAAGTCGGCCGGGGAGATCGAGACCATGCGGGAGGCGGGCCGGGTGGTCGCCGCCGTGCACGCCGCGGTGCGCGGGAGCGCGGGTGTCGGAGTGTCGCTCCAGCAGCTCGACGAGGTGGCCAGGACGGTCATCGAGGAGGCGCGGGCGGGGGCGTCGTTCCTCGGTTACCACCCGTCGTTCGGCGCGACGCCGTACCCGGGGGTGATCTGCACCTCGGTCAACGGGGTCATGCTGCATGGGCTGCCCACGTCGTACCGGCTGCGCGACGGCGACCTGATCAGCGTCGACTGCGCCGCGTACGTCGACGGCTGGCACGCCGACGGCACGGTCAGCTTCACGGTGGGGCACTCCCGTGCGGAGGACCTCAAGCTGATCAGGGTCGCGGAGGAGACGCTCGCCGCGGGCATCGAGGCGGCCCTGCCCGGCGGCCGGATGGGCGACATCGGCCACGCCATGTCCACGGTCGGCCGCGGCGCCGGCTACGGCATGCAGAACGACTTCGGCGGCCACGGCATCGGCCGGGCCATGCACGAGTCGCCGTTTGTCCCCAACGAGGCCCACAGGGGGCGTGGGCTGCGGCTGCGGCCCGGGCTGGTGATCGCGATCGAGCCCAGTCTGATGGCCGGCGGCGACGACGAGTACGTCATGGCCTCCGACGGCTGGTCGGTGTGCTCCGGCGACGGGAGCAGGAGCGTCCACGTCGAGCACACCGTGGCGATCACCGAGAACGGCCCTGTCATCCTCACGCTGCCGTAGGCGGGCGCATCCCGGGCGGGAGTCTCATTGGGGCGCGAAAGGTGTCGTGTCCGGTGGGGCGTCGTAACGGTGCGTATCGGAACGAACTGCCCTGCCGGCCGGGGCGGCCACTGCGCGGCCTGAGTCATGGTTGCGGAAAGGTCATGGGATCGTCGCCCGCCCGTGCTGCGGAAGACACGTGATCCTCAAGGCTGCTGATCTGCGTTCGTGCTTCGTACCTGCGTTGCACATGGCTGGTTGAAGGATGTCGGTCTCACGGTTTTTCGAATCGGGCAGTCGGGAAGATCTAATCCCGGTAGCTACGGAGCGTAGTCAATCGGTACCAAAGGGAGACATTCCATGTTCAAATCAGGGCTCATCGTGGCTGGGGTCGTGGGAGGTCTGCTCCTGTCCGGCGGTTCCGCGCTTGCGGAGACGTGGCCGCACGACCACGGCAAGAACGACAACCGGAAGATCATCTTCGTCTGTGGCGAGGGCAACCAGGTCGGACACGAGAACAACAACCACGAGTACGGCCTTCTCGGCCTCGAGACCGACGAGGTCCTGAGCGGGATCCTTGGCCACGCGGATGACAATGTGAAGTGCTCGTTCAGCTAAGGCAAGCCCTCAACGGCTGAGCAAACCTGGTTAAGGGGCCTGCCCACTGGGTGGGCCCCTTAACAGTGCCCGGACCTGCGTGAAGGCGGCGGCAGGGTGCGGCGTAACGGTGCGTATCGGCATTAATTGCTATGTTGGGCAGGGGTGGCCATTGCGGGACCTGGGGCATGGTTGCGGGAAGGTCATGAGATCACCGCCCGCCCGTCCTTCGAAAGACATGTGATCGTCAAGGCAGATGATCTGCGTTAGCGCTACGTACCGGCGTTGCATATGAGCTGGTTAAGGATGACGATCTCGCGGTTTTTGCATCGAGCCGCGGGGGAAATCTACCCCCGGTGGCTACGCAGCGTAGCCAATCGGTACAAGGGAAGATGCATCCATGTTCAAATCAGGGCTCATCATGGCTGGGGTCGTCGGCGGCCTGCTTCTGTCCGGCGGTTCCGCGCTCGCGGAGACGTGGCCGAACCACCACGAGGACGGCAAGGACAACAGGAAGATCATCGTCGTCTGTGGCAAGGACAACATCGTCGGCCACAAGGTTGAGGTCACCAAGTACGGCCTGATCAACCTCGACACCGCCGAACTCCTGAGCGGGCTCCTCCTCGCTCACGCGGACGACCACCTGACGTGCTCGTTCCGCTGACGTCGGTCCTCAGCGGCTGAGCAAGCGTAGTTAAGGGGCCTGCCCGCAGGGGTGGGCCCCTTAACTGTGTCCGTGCGGACTTCTGTGAAGGCCGCGTCGAAGGAGTTGCGCGCGATCCGGTCGAGCTGGGCGTCGGTCATCCCCAACTCCCGTCGCAGCGCCGCGTAGTTGTCCTCCACGTAGCCGCCGAAGTAGGCCGGGTCGTCGGAGTTGACGGTCACCACCAGCCCCTCGTCCAGCATCGCGGGCAGGATGTGGTCGCGCAGGGACGGCACCGCGCGCAGCCGTACGTTCGACAGCGGGCACACCGTCAGCGGGATCCGCTCCTCGCGCAAGCGGGCCACCAGCTGGGGGTCCTCCATCGCCCTGATGCCGTGGTCCACCCGCTCCACGCGCACACCCGCCGGAACAACGACGGCGGATAGCCCACCTCGGCCGAGTCCAGCCCCACTCCGATGAACCGATCCCGGTACGGCAGCGCCGCCCGCAGCACCTCCTCGGCCTCCTCCGCGCCCGGTCACGCAGGAAGCACAGGATCAGCGCGGCCGACAGCCCGCCGTCCTTCAGCGCCTCCGACAACCCGCCGAACACCACCTCCAGCGGCACGCCCCGGCTCAGGTGGGCTGCGGGTCGAAGAAGATCTCCGCGTGCCGCACCCCTTGCGCAGCCGCCCGCCGCAGGTAGGCGGTGGCCAGGTCGTAGAAGTCCTGCTCGGTACGGAGGACCGCCATGTTCTCGTAGTGGACGTCCAGGAACGCCTGCAGATCCGCGAACGAGTAGCGCGCGCGGATGGCTTCCACATCGAAGGTCGGCAGGTCGATCCGGTCACGCCGGGCCAGCTCGACGACGTCTTCGCCTCCGCGCGGATCTCCGTGCCCGCCTCGATCATCGGCGCGCTCATCGCCGAGTGGCTGGCCACGGGGAAGGGCATCGGCGCCGAGATCCTGCGGGCGATCGGCGGGTTCCGCTACGACGAGGTGTGATCCACGGAGGAGATCGCGGACCCGGCCGCCGTCCGTGTGCGGGGTGGGACGCGGCCGGGTCCGCCCGGAAGGAGCGCAAGGGGCGTGCGGTGGGATGCCGGCTCGGGGGGATGGGCCGGCGGCTGAGCCCGGCGCTCTCGTGGTCCAGGGACGCCTCTGAAGTGCGTCGAACGAAATTCTGGCGGCTCCGGGTCGGTTTTGTACTGAAATTCCATGGCAAAGCTGGAGCTCCAGGATGAGCCCGGTAAACCGCGGCGGCCCCCCACGCGTCGTGGAGGGCCGCCGTTCAGCGGGATGTCAGCACTCGGCGGGCTTCAGCCACGAGCACTCCAGGTCGCCCGCCTGGCTCGCCTGGCCGGCGCGCAGCGGGCTGACGTCCGCGGTCGCCGCCGTCCGCGAGAACCGCGCGAGCCGTACGGCGATCTGGTCCTCGATGTCCTTCGGCGAGGCCGACAGGTACTGGTTGAGCATGATGGAGAAGACCAGCGGCTCGCCGTCGGCGCTGGTGACGTAGCCGGACAGCGCCGTGACCCCGGTGAGCGAGCCGGTCTTGGCCCGGACGTTGTCCGCCGCCGGCGTGTTCCGCATCCGGCTGCGCAGCGTGCCGCCGACGAACCGCTCGGCGTTGCCGGCCACGGGCAGCGACTCGTACCAGGTGGGGAACCACGGCTTGCCCCGTACGGCGGTCAGGAACTGCGCGATCGAGGCGGGGGAGAAACCGTCGCGGCGCGAGAGCCCCGAGCCGTCCCGCATGTTGATCACCTGGGCGCCGTTCGCCCGGGCGAAGTCGGTGACGACCTTGAGCCCGGCCGCCCAGGTGCCCTGGTTCGCCGCCTTGCGGCCCATGGCCTTGGTGAGGATCTCCGCGTGGATGTTGTTGCTCAGCTTCATGAACGGCACCAGCAGCTCGCCGAGCGTCATCGACTCGTGCCGGGCCAGCTCCCCGGCCCCTTCCGGTGCGGCGCCGGTGACGGTCGGGCCGAGCACCTTGACGCCGTGCTTCTTCAGCGCAGCGCGGAACAGCGTGGACGCGTACGCGGTGGGGTCGTCCACGGCCACCCATTCCTGGTACGAATCCGCCACCGTGCCGGTGATCACCACGGTACGGGTGCCGTGCCGGCGTTCGATGAGCACGTCGGTCTCGTTACCGGTCGTGGCCTGGTTGACGATCTCCAGGTAGTCGGTCGGCGGCGTGGCGGTCACCTTGACCTTGCCGTCCTCCGCGGAGACGGCGACGATCACCGAGCCGGCGTCGTAGTCGCGGTCGGGGGAGGCGGTCAGGGCCGAGATCGGCGCCGCGTAGTACGCGGTCTCGTCGTCCCAGGCCCAGTCGTTGCCGAGCCGCTGCCCGTCGAACCAGGTGTCGTCGGCCACCAGCCTGCCGGTGACGAGCTTCACGCCCGCCTTCGCCACTTGGGCGGCCAGGGCGTCGTAGTCCTCGGCCAGCATCGTCGGGTCACCGGTGCCGCGCAGCACCAGGTCGCCGGTCAGCACCGAGCCCGCCTTGCGGCCGGCGTTCAGGACGGTGGTGGGGAAACGGTAGTCGAGGCCGAGCGTCTCCGCCGCCGCGGCCGAGGTGAACAGCTTGGTGTTGGAGGCCGGGGTGAGCAGCTTGCCGGCGTCGGTGGCGTACAGGTCCTCGCCGGTCTGGGCGCTCTTCACGACCACGCCCGCCCGGGCGATCGTGAGCCGTGAGTCGCTGAGGATCTGGTTGATGTCCTGGGTCAGGTCCGCCACGCCCGCGGTGGGATCGAGGGCGACGGCGGGGGAGGAGGGGCCGGACGCCCACGCGAGGGCCGCGACGAGCGCGCCCGCGACGAGGGAGGCTGAGGTGCGCCGCATGGGGTCTCCAAGGGTGACTGGGGGATCGCCTGCAGCATGAATCAGCGCAGTCAGCCTGTAATCCGCAAATATCCGTATTTATCGGGGATTGGCGCGATGTTAGGACGGCAGTCCCGACGTCACCAGGAAGCCGCAGTCACCGAACGACACCTCGTCACCCGACTTCACCCGCGCCGGCCCCACCAGCCGCCACCCGTTGAGCCGGGTGCCGTTGAGCGAGCCGAGGTCGACCAGCATCCACTCGCCGTCGGCGGCGCGCCGCAGCTCGGCGTGGACGCGGGAAACCGTCAGGTCCGACAGCACGAGATCGCAGGCCGATCCGCGGCCCACGACGTAACGCGGCCGGTCGTCGTCGGGCAGCGCCAGCCGGGGCAGGCGCGGCTTGCGCCAGGCGGACTGAAGCCTGGTGGTGAACTCCGACACCGAGGAGACGGCGTCGGTCAGCCGCTGCCGGAACGTCGGCCGCTGAGGCAGGTCGGCCACCAGCTTGTCGAGCTCTTCCCGGCTGCGGGCGCGCAGCGCCTGGTCCACCCGGCCGACGAACGTGTCGTGTGAGATCCGGCCCTCCGCGGCACGATCTCTGAGCTCGTCGATCGCCCGGTCACGTTCCCCGTCCGAGGCGCGAAAGGGCGGATGCGTGGAACTCATGTAGGGAGTATCGGCCTGAACCTCGTGCCCTGTCCAGAATACGCGCATCTGTTGCGCCGAGCATACTCAGTATGCATACTCGGTATCCATGTCGATCAGACACGGGATCCTCGCGCTGCTGAGAGGCGGGCCACGTTACGGCTATCAGCTGCGGGTGGAGTTCGAGGCGTCCACGGCGGCGACCTGGCCGCTGAACATCGGCCAGGTCTACACCACGCTCTCGCGGCTCGAACGCGACGGCCTCGTCACGCCGGCCGGCGCCGACGAGCAGGGCCGCGCGCTCTACGCGATCACCGAGACCGGCCGCGTGGAGCTGGAGCGCTGGTTCGCCACCCCGGTCGCGCAGAGCGACCGGCCCAGGGACGAGCTCGCCATCAAGATCGCGATGGCAGTGGCCGGCGCGGACGTCGACGTGGGCGCCGTCATCCACACCCAGCGCACGGCCACCATGCGCACGCTGCAGGCGCTCACCCGCGCCAAGCGCGCCGCGGACGGGCTCGCGCAACGGCTGGTCCTCGACGGGCTGATCTTCAAGGCCGAGGCGGAGCAGCGTTGGCTGGACCACTGCGAGGCCGTGTCCAAGGCGTCCAAGGAGAAGAACACTTGACTGTCGTGAGGCTGCGAGAGGTGACCCGGGAGCACGGCCAGGTCCGGGCGCTGAGGGGCGTGAGCCTGGAGGTGTCGGCCGGCGAGCTGGTCGCCGTCATGGGGCCGTCGGGCTCGGGCAAGTCGACCCTGCTCAACCTGGCCGGGGGCCTCGATCGGCCCACCTCAGGAAACGTGGAGATCGAGGGCCGCGACCTGGCCGGCGTGCCCGACCTGGCCGCCCTCCGGCGCCGCAGCGTCGGGTACGTCTTCCAGGACCTCAACCTGATTCCGTCCCTGACCGCCGCCGAGAACGTGATGCTGCCGCGAGAGCTCGACGGCGTACGGTCCCGCCAGGCCCGTACGGAGGCCATGACCGCGCTGGCCGAGGCCGGCGCCGAGGAGATCGCCGGGCGGTTCCCCGAGGAGCTGTCCGGCGGGCAGCGGCAGCGGGTGGCGATCGCCAGGGCGCTGGCGGGGGAGCGGCGGCTGCTGCTGGCCGACGAGCCCACCGGCGCGCTTGACACCGCCACCGGCGACGAGATCCTGCGTCTGCTGCGCTCCCGCTGCGACGACGCGGGCGCGGCGGTGCTGCTGGTCACCCACGAGCCGCGTTACGCGGCGTGGGCCGACCGCGTGGTCTACCTGCGCGACGGGCTGATCGCCGAGTCGGGGAGCGTCCGCCTGGAGAGCGCCCGATGAGCGCGGAGGAAGAGCGCGCGGCGAGCGCGGAGGAGAAGCGCGTGGCGAGTACTCCGGAGGGGCGCGCGGCGGGTGCGCCGGAAGCCGGCGTGCCGCATCTCAACGCTTTCACCGCCTTCACGGGCCGCTGGGCGGTGCTGCGGGCGGCGCTGCGCATCTCGCGCAGGGACGCCTGGCGCGCCAAGGGCCGCACGGCGCTGATCATGGTGATGATCGGGTTGCCGGTGCTGGTGATCACCGCACTGATCACCGGCCGCGCCACGACCGATGTCACGCCGTACGAGCAGCTGGACTCGACACTGGGCTCGGCCGACGCGCGACTGATCACGTTCCCGACGCGTGGCCGGGTGCGGCAGGACGTGGCCGCGCGGAGCATCGGGCAGCACAAGGCGTCGCGCCCCGACCGTCAATGGACCCCCGCCGAGCTCGGCACGCTGCTCGACGGCCGCCTGCTGCGCTACCAGCAGAAGACCGGCGAGGTGCGCCTGCCCGACGGCTACGACTGGGTGGACGTGCTGGAGGTGGACCTGCGCGACCCCATGACCCGCGGCATGCGGGAGCTGGTGGAGGGCCGCTTCCCGGCCGCCCCCGGTGAGGTCGCGGTCTCTCCCGCGCTGACCGGCCGGGGCGCCCGGATCGGCGGCACGCTTCCGGTGACGCGTGACAACCGCCCGATGCGCGTGGTCGGCGTGGTCCAGAACCCCAACCGTCCTGGGAGCGCCGAGCTGACGGCCCTGCCGGAGGCCGTGCTCGGTCACCAGAACGACGGCGACAACAGCGGCTGGCTGGCCGACACCCCCGGCTCGGTGCGGCGGGCGGACGTCCGCCGGCTGAACCAGGCGGGGCTCGCCGTGCAGTCCCGGGCGCTGATCGAGCGCCTGCCGGACGACGGTGAGAGCCCGGTGCCCGCCATGTCGGGCTCGCCGACGCGTGGTGCGGTCTCGCTCGGCGTCGCCATCGTGCTCGTCGTCATGGAGACCGTCCTGCTGGCGGGGCCCGCCTTCGCCGTCGGACTGCGGCGCCGGCGCAGGGAGCTCGCCGTGCTCGCCGCCCAGGGCGCCTCGGGGCGGCAGCTCAAGGCCGTGGTCCTGGCCGACGGGCTCGTGCTGGGCGGCGCGGCGGCGCTGATGGGCATGGTGCTCGGCATCGGGGCGGGCGCGCTGATCGCGTCCGTCGGCGCCCCTCTGCTGAACTGGACGCACGGCCCGCTCGACGTCCCGTGGCCGGAGGTGCTCGCCGTGGCCGCGCTCGGCGTCGTCAGCGGGGTGACCGCCGCGCTGGTGCCCGCGGTGCAGGCGAGCCGGCAGAGCCCGGCGCAGGTGCTGGCCGGGCGCGCCGCGGTGGACCCGCCGGGCCGCGCGGCCCGTCCCCTGCTCGGCCTCGTCCTGGTCGTGCTCGGTACCGGAGGGTGCTTCGCCGCCGCGCGCCACGATGACCTGGCGGTCGTCATCTCCGCCGTTGTCCTCGCGCTCGGCCTGATCGTGCTGATGCCGTGGCTGGTCAGGAGCACCGGCCGGCTCGCCGGTCGCCTGCCGCTCCCGCTGCGCCTGTCCGTCCGCGACGCCGCCCGCCACCGCGTCCGTACGTCCTCCGCCGCCGGGGCCGTCATGGGGGCCACGATGGCGGCGGTGGTCCTGGGCCTGGTGGCAGCCAGCGCCTTCGCGCAGCGCGAGGCGGAGCGCACCTCCGTCGAGCCCCTGGGCACCCTGACGATCCGCACCTGGGCGTCCACGACCGACGGCCAGTGGTCCAGGCTGCGCGTGGAAGCGGAGCGCCTGCTGCCCGGCGTGCCACTGGTCCCCGGCGCGGTGGCGGTGAACGCCGAGGGCAAGGAGGTGCGGCTGCAAGGCGACAGGCACCCCCTGCACTGCGCGGGCCCGACGAAGTGCCTGCCGCCCAGGTGGGACGGCGGCGGGATCCTGCCGGTCGGTGACGAGCGGCTGCTGACATTCCTCCTCGAACGCCACGACCCGCGGGCGGAGGCGGCGCTGGCGCGGGGCAGCGCCGTGGTGATCGGCTCCGGGATGGCGCACGACGGCGTGGTGCAACTGGTGGCCGAGTCATGGGAGGGCGGCGAGGACGAGCGCCTCACGCTGCCGGCCGTGGTCGCGAAGGCGGCCGAGCCCGCGCAGACCGGTGCGCTGATCCCGGCGTCGGCCCTGGAGAAGGCCGGGTTCACGGTGGTCGAGCGTCACCTGTACGCCGCCCACGTGCCCGCCGACGAAGCCCGCCTGCAGCGGGCGCTCAACACCGTGGCCAGTGGTGTGAACATCTCCGTGGAGCGCAGGGGCGACGAGGACGCGCTCACCGTCCTGCTCGTGCTGCTCGGCGCGGCGATGGTGCTGGTGCTCGGGGGCACGTTCGCGGCCACCGGGCTGGCGGCGGCCGACATGCGCCAGGACCTCGACACCATGTCGGCGGTCGGCGCGGCGCCCCGGGTGCGCAGGCTCGTGGTGGCGGCCCAGGCCGCGTACCTCTCCGGGCTGGGTGCCGCCGTGGGGCTGGCGGGCGGAGCCGTCGGCGGCGCCGCGCTGATCCGCTGGAACTGGGAGACCGGCATCCACCCGGGGGGTCACCCACAGGTCGTCGAGATCCCGTGGCTCTTCCTGGCCGGGCTGGTGGTCGGGCTGCCGCTGCTGGCGGCGCTGGTGGCCGGGACGTTCACCCGGACGCGGCCGGCGCGGGCGCGGCGGGTGGCCTGAGGCGGTACTTCAGGGTGATCAGCACGGAGATGAAGATGATCACGGCGGGGACGGTGGTCTGCCCGATGAGCACCGCCGTCACCGCGCTCTCCGGCTGCCGCACGGGCCGGCTCGGCTCCGACTCGACGAAGCCGCCGATCGACAGGATGATCCCGAAGATCAGCGCGCCGAACGAGCTGACCCCGCTCTCGATGGCCGTCCACAGCCCGGTCAGCACGCCCGCCCGCCGTTTGCCGGTCTCGGCCGCGTCCGCCGCGACCACGTCGGCGAGCATCGAGAACAGCAGCAGCTGCACCCCGGCGATGCCCACGCCGACCAGCAGGATCGCCACATGGGCGTAGAGCGCGCCGAAGAGCGGGGTGGCCATGGCCGCCGCCGTGCCGCCGCCGAACATGAGCGCGGCCAGGATCATCGCGCCGCGCTTGTCGAACCGCCTGGCCAGCCGCACCCACAGCGGCATGGTCAGCAGCATCGGCCCCACCAGCGCCGCGAAGAGCGTCTGCGTCGACCGCGGGTCGCCGAGGGTGTAGGCCGCGAAGTACGGCGCCGCCGCCAGCATCATGCTGACCGCCAGCATCTGCGTGCAGGCCAGCACCGTGATCCAGAGGAACGCGGAGTTGCCCTTGATCGCGGCGAACTGCTCGCGCCATCCGCCCCGGTCGGGCTCGGGCGCGCCGGTCATGGGGGCGCGGGCGGTGCCGAAGAACGCGCCGAGCATCGCCAGCAGCAGGATCACCGCGATGGTCAGGCCCATCATCCGGTAGCTGGCGAGCGTGCCCTGCGCGCCCTGGCTGCCGGCGATGGCCGGGGCCAGCACGCCGCTGATGGCGGTGCCCGCCCCGATGAAGATCATCCGCCACTGCAGCAGCGACGTCCGCTCGTGGTAGTCGTGCGTCATCTCGCCCGGCATCGCCTTGTACGGCACCTCGAACAAGGCGTACGCCGTCGCCGCCGCCATGAAGCAGGCGCCGACGTACAGGGCGGCGGGCACGCCCCTGAGCGACGGCCCGGCGAAGACCAGGAAGAACGCGACCGGCAGGGTCAGCGCGCCGGCCAGCATCCACGGCCGGCGCGGGCCGAGGCGTGAGCGTGTCCGGTCGGACCAGCGGCCGACCAGCGGGTTGACGACCAGGTCCCACACCTTCGGCGCGGTCACCACCACCCCGGCCAGCCAGGCGGGCACGGCCAGGAAGTTCGTCATGTAGTAGAGCAGCAGGAGCCCCGGCACGGCGCCGACCGTGGCCGTGCAGAACGAGCCCACGCCGTAGCCCAGGCGCACGCTCCGCGGGACGGTGGTCACGGCCGCCGCCGGTGCGATCATGCCCTCATTGAAGCTGAGCGCCGTTCGGTCCGGTAGGGCCCACTTTCGCGGACCCGCCGGTCACTCGCGTACATCGGCGCACACGACGTGCGCGCCGATCTCGATCATGCGGCGCTCGCTGCGCGTGTCGGCCACCCGGGCCATGAGGATCGGCGCGCCGGAGGCGGCCAGCTGCGGCAGCCGGGCGCGGACGAGCCGGTGCAGGTCGCGTACGACGTCCTCGGCGGCCGACATGTGGACCTTGACGTGCAGCATGATGCCCGGCGCTCCGGAGGCCGTCCGCGCCTCGGAGATCCAGACGTGGTGCACGAGCGGGAAGTCCATGAGCAGCTGCGCGATGGCCTGGCGCAGCGCGGGCAGGATCGGGTGGGTGCAGCGGCGGTAGCCGGGATCGACCTGCTGCATCGGCCCGGACAGGTGCGGCCGGGGCGCGGGCACCCACGGCATCGAGGGAGCATCGGGCGTCGGGGGAGCCACCTGGGCCAGCGCGGCACCGCGCGACACGGTCGCCATCGCGCCCGTCGCGTAGGCGGCCGGAGCCGCCCCCGACAACACGGGCGTCGGCCCCGTGCGCGTCGTGGTGAGGAAGCGCTGCAGATCGGCGATGGGCACGGCCGCAGCGGCTGGTCCGGCCGCGTCGATCACGATCTCGCGCACCCCGGTGACGCGCTGGATGTCCAGGATGGTGTCGGCGTCGCAGGCCGACAGGGAATGACTGCCACGGTGCCTCGCGTAGGTGGCGGGGCTGGTGTAACCGAGCAGCACTCGGTCACCTGCTTGCGTCGTCCCGAGGACGACGGAACGATCTGCACGCACTGCCACCAGGACTCCACCGTCGGCAAGAGCGCTCAGCAGGCGATGCGGGGAGCCATGCTGGGCGAGCACGTCGGCGAGCGCAGGATTCCCGATGCTCATAGGACGAACCCTAGGTAGTCGGCCACGGCTTATCAGGCTAATGGCCAAGAAATCCCCCGATCAAGACAAAGTTGTGAGCGGGGTGAGTGAGTTTGCCGACACCGGGGTACGCCTGAGGGCCGTCTCGCATCGTGCGATGCGTCTCACATCCTGGGTCTTTCGTGAACGCTTTCACAAGCGTGGATAGACTCTGTGGGACATCGGGGGATCCGTCGACGTGTCCCTCGCAAGCCAGCCGTGCCCTAAGGATTCACACCAGTGAACAAGCCCGTCGTTCTGGTCGCAGAGGAGCTGTCCGAAGCCGGCCTCGCCGTTCTCGGCGCTGATTTCGAGGTCCGCCACACCGACGGCGCCGACCGTTCCCAGTTGCTGCCCGCTCTCGCCGAGGTGGACGCGCTGATCGTCCGCTCCGCCACGCAGGTGGACGCCGAGGCGATCGCCGCCGCCCCCAGGCTGCGCGTGGTCGCCCGCGCCGGTGTCGGCCTGGACAACGTCGACGTCGACGCGGCCACCAAGGCCGGTGTCATGGTCGTCAACGCCCCGACCTCCAACATCACCAGCGCCGCCGAGCAGACCATCGCCCTGATCCTGGCCAGCGCGCGCAACACGGCCCAGGCCCACGCCGCGCTCAAGAACGGCGAGTGGAAGCGGTCGAAGTACACCGGTGTCGAGCTCGACGAGAAGGTCATCGGCATCCTGGGCCTCGGCAAGATCGGCCAGCTCGTGGCGCAGCGGCTGCAGCCGTTCGGCGTCGAGCTGATCGCCTACGACCCCTACCTGCCACCGGCCCGCGCCGCGCAGATGGGCGTCAAGCTGCTCAGCCTCGAAGAGGTGCTCAAGCAGGCCGACTTCATCACCGTCCACCTGCCCAAGACCAAGGAGACGCTCGGGCTCATCGGCGACCGGGAGCTGCACCAGGTCAAGCCGACCGTCCGCATCGTCAACGTGGCCCGCGGCGGCATCGTCGACGAGGGCGCGCTCTACTCCGCGATCAAGGAGGGCCGCGTCGCCGGCGCCGGCCTCGACGTGTTCTCCAAGGAGCCGTGCACCGACAGCCCGCTGTTCGAGCTCGACCAGGTCGTCGTCACGCCGCATCTCGGCGCCTCCACCCACGAGGCTCAGGAGAAGGCCGGCACGCAGGTCGCGCGGAGCGTGAAGCTGGCGCTCGCGGGCGAGTTCGTGCCCGACGCGGTCAACGTCCAGGGCGGCGCGGTCGCCGAGGACGTCAAGCCCGGCCTGCCGCTGGCCGAGAAGCTGGGCCGGGTGTTCACCGCCCTGGCCGGCGAGGTCGCCACCAAGCTCAACGTCGAGGTCCGCGGCGAGATCGCCTCGCAGGACGTCCGGGTGATCGAGCTGGCCGCGCTCAAGGGCGTGTTCGCCGACGTGATCGAGGAGCAGGTCACCTACGTCAACGCCCCGCTGCTGGCCAAGGAGCGCGGCGTCGAGGTCGAGCTGGTCACCAGCTCCGAGAGCCCCGACTGGCGCAACGTGGTGACCGTGCGCGGCGTGCTCGCCGACGGCCGCCAGGTCTCGGTCTCCGGCACGCTGTCCGGGCCGCGCCAGATCACGAAGATCGTCGAGGTCAACGGCTACGAGATGGAGATCGAGCCGACGGCCCACCTGTGCTTCCTCACCTACGCCGACCGCCCCGGCATCGTCGGCGTGGTCGGCCGGCTGCTCGGCGAGCACAACGTCAACATCGCCTCCATGCAGGTGGCCCGCGATGTCAAGGGCGGCAAGGCGCTCATCGCGCTGACCGTCGACTCCGCGATCCCCGCCGACGTGGTCGAGCAGATCGTGGCCGAGATCGGCGCCGACAGCGGCCGCTCGGTCGACCTGGAGGACTGACCTCCCCACGCCGTCGCAGGGCCGTCACCCGTCCGGGTGACGGCCCTTTGCGTCTCAGCATGCGAGATAGTAGGACATCCAACGAGATGCCTCGGGTACTGTAGCGAGTGATGCGCCAGGTGCTCGTACTCATTACCTGCCGCGGCGAGGCCTGTTAGGGCAGGTCGACGACTCGCCGCGGTGTTCGGCGCGTTGTCGGCCGGTAAGTCCCTTCGTCCGGTCCGCGACCCGGACCACGAGATCAGGCTGGGTCGGATTCGCGACCGGAGTCCGGCGTCACTGGAACGCTTCCGCGAAACGAGATGAGTGACATGTACGACATGTATGCCTGGAACCGTGCCGACGACCACGAGGACAAGGCGGCCGAGGCCGTGCAGATCGCGCTGGACCGCCGCGACAACGGCGGCGCCCCGCAGAACTCCGGCAGCTAGCCGACCCTGCCGTTACGAGCGGCCCCGCGGACGTCTCCGCGGGGCCGCTCCATGCTTGCCGGCACAGGCGCCGGATCACGGACGTCTCCGCGATCCGGCCGATCCGTCCATGGGGTGCCGTCAGAGAGTGGCGGTGGGCATGGAGGGCGCGGGTTCGTCGCGCTGCTTGACGAACTCCCGCCATTCCCGCACGCCCTTGCGGTCCGGGCGCACCCCGCCCACGAAGGCGCTGCGCCGCCAGGCGGAGAGCTTCTCCTCCTTCACCACGTCACCCGTGCGCGGGGCGTGCACCATGTAGCCGGGCCGGGAGATCATCCCGACGTGGCCGAGGTTGCTGAAGAAGACCAGGTCGCCCGGTTTGAGGTTCTTCCAGGAGACCTTCTTGTCGAACGCCGCGTACTGGTCCGCGGCGACCCGCGGGAGCTGGATCCCCGCCTTCTGGTACGCCCGCAGCATGAGTCCGGAGCAGTCATAGCCGCGTGGACTGGTGCCTCCCCACACGTAGGGGGTGCCCCGTTTGTTCATCGCGAACTTGAGCGCGATCTTCCAGGCCGGCTTGGGTGCGCGTTTGTCCTGGATCTCCTTGAGCTTGTGTCCGTCCAAGGTGATGGTGGACGCGTCTGGGGCTTTCTGGGCTGGGGCTTTCTCTTCTGCGGCCTGCTGCGCCGGGGGTTTGGCGGTCGTCGCCTGTGCGGCGGGGGCGGCCAGGAGGAGCCCGGCGACGCCCGCGGCCGAGGCAATGGCAATACGTGACAAGGGGGACTTGTCCTTCCATGCGGCCGGCCGGGTTAGCTGACGGGCTCGGGCTTGGAAGCAGCCCTACGGCGTGGGGTCGCCGATTCGCCCCTGGGGGAAGTTGGGTCCCCGGCTCCACGCAACCGCTGCGTGGATTAGGCCTGTCGGACACTAACGAAACGGTCAAACGGACGTAAATAGTAAAAAAGGTAAAATATCGGACGTCCGGAGCTTGAGATGGTTGCTCGTCAGGCGAGACGAGCGGGTAAGGTACCGCCATGGAGTCGCGCAACATCCGCCTGGCCGTGATCCCCGGAGACGGGATCGGCACCGAGGTCGTCGCCGAAGGGCTCAAGGTCCTGGAGGCCGTGGGCACGAAGTTCGAGCCCACGCACTACGACCTGGGCGCTGCCCGCTATCACCGCACCGGTGAGACGCTCCCCGACTCCGTGATGGAGGAGCTGCGCGGTTACGACGCGCTCCTGCTCGGCGCGATCGGCGACCCGAGCGTGCCGCCGGGCATCCTGGAGCGCGACGTGCTGCTCAAGCTGCGCTTCGCCTTCGACCACTACGTCAACCTGCGCCCGGTCAAGCTGTTCCCGGGCGTGGAGACGCCGCTGGGCGACTCGTCCGCCGAAGACATCGACATGATCGTGGTCCGCGAGGGCACCGAGGGCCTCTACGCCGGCACCGGTGGCGTCATGCGCCGCGGCACCCCGCACGAGATCGCCACCCAGGAGTCGCTCAACACCGCCCACGGCGTCGAGCGCGTGGTGCGCTACGCCTTCGACAAGGCCATGACGCGCCCGCGCAAGAAGCTGACCCTCGTCCACAAGACGAACGTGCTCACCTACGCCGGCGACCTGTGGCAGCGCACGGTCAACCGGATCAGCGAGGAATACCCCGAGGTCACCACCGACTACTGCCACATCGACGCGGCCTCGATGTTCTTCGTCACCCAGCCCGAGCGCTTCGACGTGGTGGTGACCGACAACCTGTTCGGCGACATCATCACCGACCTCGGCGCGGCCATCGCCGGCGGCATCGGCCTGGCCGCCAGCGGCAACATCAACCCCGAGCGCACCGCGCCCAGCATGTTCGAGCCGGTCCACGGCAGCGCGCCCGACATCGCCGGCCAGGGCAAGGCCGACCCGACCGCGACGATCCTGTCGGTCGCCATGCTGCTCGACCATCTCGGGCTGCAGGCCGAGGCGGCCAGGGTCGAGCAGGCCGTCGCCGACGACATCGTCGAGCGGCTGGCCGGCTGGGCGGCTCGCACCACACGGGAGATCGGCGACGACATCGCCGCGCGAGTATCCGGCTAGGACCGCCTAGCCCCGGAACGGAAGCGCCTGGTGGTCTGCGAAGGACTGCCGGGCGCTTTTTTGCGTCCAAAGCGGCTAATCGCCCTATCGGCCGCTTGCCATCCCATATAGCGAGACAATAGGAAGTACGGACACCCCCCGACGCGGGGCACGCACCGTGCCGTCATCGGGCAGATACCGTGACATTTCGCCAGATCGTAGAGAGAAGGACCGCCGTCATGACCATCGCTCAGAAGCTCAGCTTCGACGTGCAGCTATCCGACCACGCTCGCACCGCGGCCGAGCGGGAGCAGGTAATGGCGAACCCCGTCTTCGGGAAGGTCTTCACGGATCACATGATCTCGATCGACTTCACCGAGGGCCGTGGCTGGCACGACGCCAGGCTCATGCCGTACGGCCCGCTCGCCCTCGAGCCCGCCACCGCGGTCTTCCACTACGGCCAGGAGATCTTCGAGGGCCTGAAGGCCTACCGCCAGAGCGGCGGCTCGGTCGTGACCTTCCGGCCGTACGCGAACGCCGCCCGCTTCAACCGCTCGGCCGTCCGCCTGGCGATGCCGGAGCTCCCCGAGGAGACGTTCGTCGAGTCGCTCGAACTCCTCGTCCAGACGGAGCGCGAGTGGGTGCCGATGCCGGAGGGACACAGCCTCTACCTGCGGCCCTTCATGATCGCCACGCAGCCCGGCCTGGGCGTCAACTACCCGTCCAAGACCTACAAGTACATGGTCATCGCCTCCCCGGCGGCGTCCTACTTCGCCGGCGGCATCAAGCCGGTCTCCGTCTGGCTCTCCACCGAGTACACCCGCGCCGCGCCCGGCGGCACCGGCGAGGCCAAGTGCGGCGGCAACTACGCCGCGGCGTTCGTCGCCCAGCGCCAGGCCGTGGAGCAGGGCTGCGACCAGGTCGTGTGGCTGGACGCCCAGGAGCACCGCCACGTCGAGGAGATGGGCGGGATGAACCTGTTCTTCGTCTTCGGCGACAAGCTCGTCACCCCCGCGCTGACCGGCTCGCTGCTGGCCGGCATCACCCGCGACTCGATCCTGACGCTGGCCGGCGAGCTGGGCCTGGAGGTCGAGGAGCGGCTGGTCTCGGTGGACGAGTGGGAGGCCGGCTGCGCGTCCGGCGAGCTCACCGAGGTCTTCGCCTGCGGCACGGCGGCCATCGTGACGCCGGTGGGCTCGGTCAAGGGCGCCGACCGCTCCTGGACCATCGGCGACGGCTCGCCCGGCGAGGTGACCATGCGCGTCCGCGAGGAACTGATCGGCATCCAGTACGGCACCCGCCCCGACCCGCACAACTGGGTCCACAAGATCCTCTGAGCGAACGGGCCCGCGGGCGGCCACCGCGGGCCGGACCTGCGCCGAGGTCAGGCCCGCTCGTCCACGTTGCCGAGGTACGTCTCGTCGCCCCGCGCACCGGCGACCGCGCCCGGCGGCACCAGCTCCTCCAACCGCCGCACGGTCTCCTCGTCCAGCGTCACGTCGGCGGCCGCGGCGTTGGCCCGGAGGTTCGCCGCGCGCCGCGTGCCCGGGATCGGCACCACACCGCGGTGCATGAGCCAGGCCAGGGCGAGCTGGGCGGCCGTCAGGCCGCGCTCGCCGGCCAGCGTCGCCACGGCGTCGGCCAGCGCCACGTTGCGGCGCAGGTTGCCGTCGTCGAAGCGGGGATGGCCACGGCGCCAGTCGCCCTCCTCCAGTTCCTCGCGCGTGCGGATGGCGCCGCCGAGCAGGCCGCGCCCGAGCGGGCTGTAGGCGACGAACCCGACGCCCAGCTCCGCGCAGGCGGGCAGCATCTCCCGCTCGGGCTCCCTGCTGAACAAGGAGTACTCCGACTGCACGGCGGTGACCGGATGCACCGCGCAGGCGCGCCTGAGCGTGCGTACGGACACCTCCGACAGCCCGATGTGCCGCACGGCGCCCGCCCGCACCAGCTCGGCCAGCGCGCTCATCGTCTCCTCGATCGGCGTGCTCGGGTCGAGCCGGTGCAGGTAGTACAGGTCGACGTGGTCGGTGCGGAGCCGGTCGAGGCTGGCCTCCAGCGCGCGGCGCACGTACTCCGGCTTGCCGAGGCCGGGCACCAGCGTGCCCTGGTCGTCGGTGTTCCCGCCGAACTTGGTGGCCAGCACGACCTCGTCGCGCCGGCCCCGCAGCACCCGCCCGATCAGGCTCTCGCTGTGCCCGGCGCCGTAGACGTCGGCGGTGTCGATCAGCGTGACGCCCGCGTCGAGCGCGGTGCGCAAGGTGTCGGTCGCCTCCTGCTCGTCCACGTCGGCGTAGACGTGCGGCGCCAGTGTCATCGCGCCGAAACCCAGCACCGAGACCGTCGGCCCGCCCCGCCCGAGCGTACGGAACTGCATGTCTGCCCCCTCGGAAGTCCCCTCGTGGGGATGCCCGCCGGGGGACCGGCACACGCGCGTCAGTTCTTCATGATCATCGTCAGGCCGTCGGCCACCGGCAACATGACGACCGTCACCCGGGGGTCCTCCATCACCAGGTCGTTGAACTGCCGGATGTCCACGGTCGTGTCCTCGTCGTGCGCCGGGTCGGCCACCCAGCCCCGGCGCAGCGTGTTGTCGGCCAGCAGCAGCCCGCCGGGGCGCAGGCGTTCCATCAGCAGCTCGTAGTAGCCGGGGTAGTTGACCTTGTCGGCGTCGAGGAAGGCAAGGTCGATGGTCTCCTCGAAGGCGGCGAGCGTCTCCAGCGCGGGCCCGAGGGTCAGCGTCACCCGGTCGGCGACCCCGGCCTCCGCCCAGTACCGGCGGGCGACGGACGTCCACTCCTCGCTCACGTCGAAGCAGTGCAGCCGGCCACCGGTCAGACCGCGGGCGATGCAGATGGAGGAATAGCCGGTGAACGTGCCCACCTCGACGGCCACGCGCGGCTGCGCCAGCTTCGTGATCATGGTGAGGAAGCGGCCCTGGTCGGGGGAGATCTGCATGCCTGCGTTCGAGGCCGCGACCTCGGCGGTCTCCTCGGCGAGTCGCTCCAGCAGAGGGTCGGGCCGTGTGGTGTGCTCGATCACGTACCGCGCGACGGCGGGGTCGAGGAGATATGCCTTCATGCGGCCATTGTCGCGGTTCGGGTAGGGTCTGCGCGATCAACGAGGTGAGAGTGGGCTGATGATGAAGCGGTTGGTGGCGGTCGCGGTGGCGTGCGCGGCGATCGTCGTGATGGGGGTGCTGGCGTTCTCGGAGCCGGGCGTGTCGTCGTCCGAGGGCGTGCGGCTGACCCGGCAGGCGGACGGGTCGATGGTGCTGGCCGACCGGTCGAGCGACGCGCCCGTGCTCGACGTGTTCGAGGACTTCGACTGCCCGGTCTGCAAGGACATGCACGCCAAGGTCGACGCCACGATCCGGAGGCTGGCGATGTCCGGCCAGGTCAAGGTCGTCTACCACGCGGTGACGATCTTCCGTGACGAGCCCATGCGCTCCAACTCCATCCGCGCCGCCGCGGCCGCCCGCTGCGTCCCGGAGGCGAACTGGCTGGCCTTCCGCGACGAGCTGTACACCATGCAGCCCGCCCCGCACGGCGTGGCCTCCGGCTTCCGGCCCAAGGACCTGGCGCGGGCGGCAAGGAAGGTCGGCGCGAACGTCGACTCGTGCATCACCTCGCAGTCGTACGCGAAGGCGCACCTGGCGCAGAACGCCAAGATCCAGCTGGAGGGCACGCCGACCGTGCTGCTCGACGGGCGCATGCTGGGCAATGAGGTGTTCGACGCGGCGGCGCTGGAGCGGGTCATCACGGGAGGCGACGGCGTCACGGTGTGACCACCGGCATCCGGCCCCGTGCCCCCACCCGTGTCCAACCTGTGGGACCGGTGTGCCGGATGCTGGATCCGTATGGCACACTGGGTGGCACCATGTTCTACGGTCTGCTCATTATCGGCAGGCGCGCCGGCTGACGAAGGACACCGCCGGCGCGCAGACCTCTCACGTCCGTGAGGGGTCTTTTTGTTTTCCCGGACACCCGCGCAGACCACCCATGATTCCATCCGGAAAGAAGAGAGAGCCATGGCCGATGACCGTTTCCACGTATATGACACGACGCTGCGTGACGGCGCGCAACAGGAGGGGCTCAACCTCACCGTTGCCGACAAGCTCGTCGTCGCGCGTCACCTGGACGGCCTCGGCGTCGGCTTCATCGAGGGGGGCTGGCCGGGCGCCAACCCCAAGGACACCGAGTTCTTCAGGCGGGCCCGGACCGAGCTCGACCTGAAGCACGCGCAGCTAGCCGCGTTCGGCGCGACCCGCCGGGCCGGGGTGAAGGCCGCCGACGATCCCCTGGTGGCCGCCCTGCGCGAGTCCGGCGCGCCGGTCGTGACCCTTGTCGCCAAGAGCCACGACCGGCACGTCGAGCTGGCCCTGCGCACGACCCTTGAGGAGAACCTCGCGATGATCCGCGACACGGTCTCCCACCTGCGGGCCGAGGGCCAGCGCGTCTTCCTCGACGCCGAGCACTTCTTCGACGGATTCCGCTCCAACCCGGCGTACGCGCTGGAGGTGATCAGAACCGCCGCCGAGGCGGGAGCCGACGTCATCGCGCTGTGCGACACCAACGGCGGCATGCTCCCCGACGAGCTGGCCGAGGTCGTCCACGAGGCGGTCGGCACGAGCGCCCGGGTCGGCATCCACTGCCACGACGACACCGGCTGCGCCGTCGCCAACACCCTGGCCGCCGTCAAGGCCGGCGCCACCCACGTGCAGGGCTGCGCCAACGGCTACGGCGAGCGCTCCGGCAACGCCAACCTCTTCACGGTCGTGGCCAACCTGCAGCTCAAGCGCGGCTACGACCTCGTGCCGCGCGAGTCGCTGGCCGAGATGACGCGCATCGCCCACGCCATCACCGAGGTGACCAACGTCACGCCCAACTCCCACGCCCCCTACGTCGGCATGTCGGCCTTCGCCCACAAGGCGGGCCTGCACGCCAGCGCCATCAAGGTCGACCCCAATCTCTACCAGCACATCGACCCGGCGCAGGTCGGCAACGACATGCGCATGCTCGTCTCCGACATGGCGGGCCGCGCCTCGGTCGAGCTGAAGGGCCGCGAGCTGGGCTACGAGCTCACCCCCGACCACACCAAGGCGCTGGTCGACCGGGTCAAGGACATGGAGTCGCAGGGCTACACGTTCGAGGCGGCCGACGCGTCGTTCGAGCTGCTGCTGCGCGACACCGTGCAGGGCGAGCGCCGGCGGCACTTCGAGGTCGAGTCCTGGCGCGTCATCGTCGAGCGCACCAAGGGCGGCGAGCTGGTCAGCGAGGCCACGGTCAAGCTGCACGCCAAGGGCGAGCGCATCGTCGCCACCGGCGAGGGCAACGGCCCCGTCAACGCCCTCGACAAGGCCGTACGCCTGGCGCTGGAGCAGCTCTACCCCGAGCTGGCCAAGCTGGAGCTGATCGACTACAAGGTCCGCATCCTGGAGGGCACCCACGGCACCCACGCCGTGACCCGCGTGCTCATCACCTCCAGCGACGAGCGCGCCGAGTGGGCCACCGTGGGCGTCGCCGAGAACATCATCGACGCCTCCTGGCAGGCGCTGGAGCAGGCGGTGACGTACGGCCTGCTGCGCGCCGGCCGCGAGCTCTCGTAAGTCAGAGCACCCCGGCAGGGAAGGACACGCCGTCCACGGTGACCTTCCCGCCGGAGCAGGACACCTTGGGCGAGTCGGTTCCCGGCACGATCACCGTCAGAAGGGACGTCGCCGCGGGCGACACCACCACGTTCGCCTGCTTCTTCGCCAGGTAAGCGGGCGAGACCCAGCCCAGCTTGCCGCCCCGCTCGACCTTCTGCCCGCCGATCCGGTCGCAGGAGGTCAGCTGGAGCAGGGTGACCCTGAACTTCCCGTCGCCCAGCACGACCTTGCCGCCGCCCTTGGAGACGAGCTTGAGGTCGGGGTGGAAGCGCCAGATGTTGCTGATCTTCTTGCCGCCGGAGGCGGTGTCCAGCACGGCCATCAGGTCGTGGTCGTGGTCGTGGTCGACCATGACCGACCGGGTGCGGCTCACGCCGTACGCCTGGTCGGTCAGCCGGAACGACTGCCGGTCGTCGCCGTAGCGCGCCTTCACGAGCTTGCTCGCCGTACGCGGGCGGAACTTCTGGCCCACCACCGTGGGTATGTTGTGCGCCTCCGGCGAGAGCGTCCAGTAGCGGTAGGAGCTCTTCTCGTAGGAGTGGAAGCCGCCGTCCACCAGGATGTCGCGGCCGTGCGCGTAGTAGGTGACCCCGAGGTGGTCCTCATGGCCGTGGAACTTCATCCCCGGGCCGAACCGGACCGAGTAGTACGCCGACTCCGGGTCGTCGAAGGCCGTGCGGCCGAAGACGTAGCCGGCGTTGTAGACCTTGACCTCCTGCTTCGGCGTGCCGGTCTCCATCTCGGGCTCGGTGTCGGCGCTGCCGTCGCCGATGGGCACCATGTAGCCGTTCGGCATGGTCGCGTGCGCGATGAAGTCCTTCAGCGCGTCGGTGCGCTTGGCGATCTCGGCGGGCACCTTGCGGTCGCAGGCCTTCATGTTCGCCATCGCGACCTGCAGGCGGCCGTGCACGTAGACCGCGTAGCGCGGCGCCTGCTCCATCAGCGCGCCCTGCGAGTCGACGTCGAGCTTCACCGTGCTGGTGAGCCGGCTCGTCGCGAGGCTCTGCCAGTCCTTGCGGCCGTAGCGGCAGCCGATGCCCATCAGGGCGATGTCCTGGTCGATGCCGTGGTTGTGGCCCTTCTTGTACAGCTTCGGGTCCGACAGGAGCTTGGCGTGCACGGCCAGGCTGTCCTTCAGCCAGCTGGCGTTCACGTGCCGGCTCAGGCAGAGCAGCGGCTGCGTGCGCAGCGAGACCGGGTGGTCGGTCCACACGTACGGCTGGGTGCCCCGGGCGCCGTACTTGTTGTTCTTCATCCAGTCCTCGGCGATCTCGGTGGCGCGGTCGAGGTAGCGCTTCTCGCCGGTGTTCTCGTACTCGACGACCAGGGTGCCCATCCAGCGCAGCGACTGGAAGACGTACTCCCACGACCGGTTCTTGTACGGGCTCGCATCCCAGTCGACCTTCTTGCCGAGTTTGTACGACGGCAGCCCGACCAGCGAGATCTCGCCGTTCATGACGTCGGACACCGTCGGCGTGCCGGGCAGCCAGTCGCCCTGGCACTCCGCGGTGCGGGCCACCTTGTCGGCGTGCGCGGGGCTCACGAGGGCGCCGAACGCGAGCGTGAGAGCAAGAGGGATCGCGAGCCGGCGCACGGCGTGGCCTCCGGGGGCATGATCGGGACGAAAGTCAGGGCGGAACATGCTTTCGGAATCGCGATCATCAGGTCAAGCGGAGTGCCCGATTCGTTAGCCGTCCGTCTGCCGCGCGGCCCCGCATTCCGCTGCGCGTACCGGCTGCGACATGCTGGTGGGTGTGAAACTCGACGACCTGGTGATTCCCGACACACCCGCCTGCCGGGGCGCGTACGAGGTGGCCGCCCGCTACCACACGCCCTCGCTGCTCAACCACTCCGTGCGCGCCTACCTGTGGGCGGCGGCGTACGCCCGGGACAACGGCATCGCGTTCGACGCCGAGCTGCTCTACGTGTCGGCCATGCTGCACGACATCGGGATGGCCCCCGAGTTCGACAGCCACACGGTGCCGTTCGAGGAGGCGGGCGGGCACGTGGCCTGGGCGTTCTGCGCCGGGGCCGGCTGGTCGGCCGAGCGCCGGGTGCGGGCGAGCGAGGTCATCATCCGGCACATGTGGGACGAGGTGCCCCTGGCGGAGGACCCGGAGGGTCACCTGCTCGAACTGTCGACCGGCATGGACATCTCCGGCCGCCGTACCGAGGAGATCCCCGCCGAGGTGCGCCGCGAGGTGCTGGCGCTGCACCCGCGGCTGGAGATCGCCAAGGAGTTCGCCGCCTGCATCTCCGAGCAGGGCACGCGCAAGCCCGGCAGCATCGCCGGGCGGTTCGTCCGCGGCGGCATCACCGAGCGCATCGCCCGCAACCCCCTCGACGCGCCCGACGCCTGACTCAGGACTTCGGGGCGGCGCTCTCGACGACCTCGAAGCTCCACAGCTCCGAGCCCGACGCGGCAGGGCCCTGCCCATGGCCGTGGCCCTGACCGTGCCCCTGCGCGGGTCCTTGATCCTGGGCGCCCTGAGCGGCCTGGGCGTGCCCGCGCTGGAACGCCTGGCCCTGCTGCCACTGCTGGAAGTCGTCCTCGCTGCGCCAGCGCGTGTAGACGAGGTAGCGGTCGGTGCCCTCCAGCGGCCGCAGCAGCTCGAACCACTCGAACCCGTCGGCGGACTCGACCATCCCCGCCCGGTTGGAGAAGCGTCGTTCCAGCTCCTCCCGCATGTCGGCGGGCACGGTCAGCACGTTGATCTTCACGACGGACACGCGAGGACCCCTCTCGTCAGCGAACAGTTCGGTGCGGTGCAGGTGAGGGCTCCAGGCTAACGCGGGCCACCGCCGGCACATGATCCCGGTCCAGCGCGTCGCGCATGTTCGGCAGCGCCACGCGGACCAGATGGCGGCTGAGCTCGGGCAGCGAGGCCGACTCGTCGGCGACCACGCGCAGCCGTACCTCCGGGTCCTGGCGGGAGCCCGTCATGCGGGCGTCGGCGTCCAGCACGGAGGGGCCGGTCGCGACGTCGGCGGCCATCGCGCGCGCCATCGCGCGCGATGACACGTCCGTCACGCCGGTCGGCGTGTTGTCCAGGACGAACGTCCTGCGCGGCTCCCTGTGCCACTGCGCGAGCACCCAGCGCACGCCCAGGACCGCGAGGATCAGCCCCGCCAGTGCCACCAGCCACCAGATCCACGGGCTGGTACGCGCGAAGAACCCCACCACGTTGGCGTCCACGATCGTCGTCCGCGAGGCGGCCCAGTTCTGCGGGAACGCGCCCATTCCACGGGCCAGCGCGGACCCGCCCAGCAGCGCGAGGACCAGCCCGACGATCGCCAGCCCCCACCGGTTGCCCCGGCCCGGCTTCCTGTTCACTTGCGCTCCTTGACGTGCACGGCCACCCGGTACGGGTGCGCGGGATCGAGCTCGGCCAGCCTGGCGAGCACGGCGTCACGTACGTCCTTGCGGAACTCGTCGCGCTTGCGCCAGCCCGACGTGGTCGGTATGACGGTGAACGTGCCGCCCCGCAGGGTGGCCCGCGCCGAGCGCACCCCGGGCACCTGCTCGGCCGCGTGGGCCAGCGCCCGGGCGACGCTCTTGGGACGCACGCCGATGATGAGGTCGCGGTGGCCGCTGCGTACCGGCACCATCTTCAGCTTCCCCGGCGCCAGCGCGGTGGCCAGCAGCGCGAGCCCCAGCAGGGCCACCAGGGCTGAGCCGAGCAGGAACCACGGGTTCGACCACGACGTCGAGGAGGCCCAGGCCAGCATCCGGTCGTACGGCACCAGGCGCAGCGGGCGGCCGAACAGGGCCGAGAGCGTCTCGACGGCCAGCAGCAGGCCCAGCAGGGTGAGCAGGACGGCGACGATGACGGCGGGGATCCGGCGGCGCGGCCGGAACGCCCGTACGGCGGCCCGGTCGGCCACCTTGTCGTGCAACGTTTCGAGCGCCGCGCTGTGCGCCCCGGACGGCACCTCCCCGCCGCGAAGCGCACCGGACGGCATCTCACCGTCGCGGACCGTCTCCCGGGCCGCGCCGTCGCCCGCTTCCGTCGCCGGAGCCGTCTCCCGGGCTGCTCGTCCAACCGGAGCCGTCTCCCCGGCCGCTTTTCCAGCCGGAGTCGTCTCCTCGTCCGGAAGGGCGCAGACCTGCGGCTCGGTGTCCGCCTCATGGTCCGCGGTCGTACGATCGCGGGCAGGTCTGCGGTCTTCCGGTCCATCGGGGGGAGAGCCGTGCGTGGTCATCGGTCAGGTTCCTTCCGTCAGCCGCCCCACGCCAGGTCGCCGCCGAGTTCGGTCACGACGATGTCGAGACGGCGTACCTCCAGGCCGGTCTGGAGCTCGACGCGGCGGATCACGTGATCCCTGAGCCGCGTCACCGCGGCGTGCAGCGGAATGGGGTAGGCCATGCTCACGTTCAGCCGCAGCGTGGCCCGGTCGTCGCGGACCCGCGCGGTGGACGGCCGCGTCCACGGCGACCCTCCGACGCGCACGTCGCGCACCTCGGGCACCTCCTTGGCGGCGCAGCACGCGATCTTGGCGACCGCCCGGTCGGCGATCTCCGTTCGCCCGCGGCGTTCGGGCGCGGGCAGGGGGGCGGGCCGCTGCGCGGGAACCGTCACGCGGCCAGGGGTGACGGCGGTCATTTCCGCCTCACGGACAGGCCGGACACGTTGATCTCCCCGGTCTCCACGATCCGCCCGATCAGGAAGCCGACCGCGCCCAGCACCAGCACCAGCAGGAACGCACCGAGCCCGCCGAACGCGCCCGCGAACCCCAGGGCGATGCCGGCGGCCATGCCGATCACCGGCATCCACTGGACGTTGCTCATGATCCCTCCACGGTGTCGTCGATGATGTCGTCGATGCGCACGTGCACCGGGCGGTTCCCGGCCAGGTCCGCCACCGCCCGCCGTACCTCCTCGGCGGTCTCCGGCAGCGGGCGGGCGAGCGTGGCGACGATGGCGATCTTCACCTCGCGCTCGTCCGCCGAGACTCCGGTCAGCCGCTCGCCGGGCAGGTACGTCGCCACCGTCCCGAAGGGGCCGCCGGACAGCTTGACCACCCCGGAGCAGGCCCGCGCCCGCTCGGCGATCGCCCGAGCCTGCCCGGCATCCCCAGGGGCGGCGGCTCCGGTCGCCTCTGAGGCGGCATTCCTGGAGACGGCGGTCTCGGAGGATGCCGGGGACTCGGTCATTGGACCCGGGGCTCCTGCTCGGGCTCGCTCTGAGCCTCGCGTCCCCGGTCCTGCTCAGGCAGGTGGACGTCGTCCACCCGGATGTTGACCTCGGTCACCTCCAGCCCGCACATGCGCTCGACGGCCGAAATGACGTTCTTGCGCACCGCCGCCGCCAGGTCGGGGATCGCGGTGCCGTACTCGGCGACGAGGTCGAGGTCCACGGCCGCCTGCCGCTCGCCCACCTCGACGGTCACGCCCTGGGCGACGCTGGAGCCGCCGACCATGCCGCGCATGCTGCCGAGCGCTCGCGCCGCGCCCGCGCCCATGGCGTACACGCCGGACACCTCGCGGGCGGCGAGGCCGGCGATCTTGGCGACGACACCGTCGTCGATGCTGGTGGTGCCCCTCTCGGTCACCAGTGAGGTCGCCATGCCGGCGCCCTCCTGCGTCCTGGCCCGCGGCACGGTTCCCGTCGCGCCGGTTCCGCCGGGCCGGTTAGACATCGTGTCCGACACGATCCGTCACCCCCTGGATGTCGTCCCTAATAAGGGGAAATAACCCCAGCTGCACCAGTGAAGCTCACCAAAACGGACTTTGGGGTTAATAATGGACAGTTGCTGACTCGTTCCGGGCAGGCGCGCCGCGGATGGGCCGACCCCTCCGGAGGCGGCGATAGCCTTGTCGGGTGCGTATAGCGAGGTTCTCCACAGGCGAAGGTGCCGTCGCGTTCGGCGTGGTCGAGGGCGGTCCCGGCGAGGAGTTCATCTCCACGATCGCCGGTCACCCGTTCAGTCAGGTGCAGTTCACCGGCGAGCGGTTCGCGCTGTCCCAGGTGAAGCTGCTGGCCCCGATGTTGCCGAGCAAGGTGGTCGCCATCGGCAGAAACTACGCCGAGCACGCGGCCGAGCTGGGCAACGAGGTGCCCGAGGAGCCGCTGATCTTCATCAAGCCGTCCACCACCGTGATCGGCCACGGCGAGAACATCGCCTACCCCACGTCGCTGTCCGACCGGGTCGACTTCGAGGGCGAGCTGGCCGTGGTGATCGGCCGGCTCTGCCGTGAGGTCCCGGTCGAGCGCGTCAAGGACGTCATCTTCGGCTACACCTGCGCCAACGACGTCACCGCCCGCGACCTGCAGAAGAAGGACGTGCAGTTCACCCGGGCCAAGGGGTTCGACACGTTCTGCCCGCTGGGCCCGTGGATCCAGACCGATCTCGACGCGAGCGACCTGGCGCTGACGACCACGGTCAACGGCGAGATCCGGCAGAGCGGGCGCACGAGCCAGCTCATCCACGACATCCCGGCGCTGGTGGCGTACGTCAGCGCGGTCATGACGCTGATCCCGGGCGACGTCATCCTGACCGGCACCCCGGCCGGCGTCGGCCCGGTCGAGATCGGCGACGAGGTCAGCGTCGGCATCGAAGGCATCGGCACACTCACGAACAAGGTGGTCTCCCGTGACTGAAGTACGGGTGCGGTTCGCCCCGTCACCAACCGGCATGTTTCACGTGGGCGGCGCCCGCACGGCGCTGTTCAACTGGGCGCTGGCCGAGCAGTCCGGCGGCCGTTTCGTGCTGCGCATCGAAGACACCGACGCGTCGAGGAACCGTCCGGAGTGGACCGAGGGCATCATCTCCGCCCTCGACTGGATCGGCATCAACGGCACCAACCCGACCTTCGAGGGCCCCTACTTCCAGTCGGCGTACGAGCCGCAGCACCGCGAGGCCGTGGCCAAGCTGCTGGCCGACGGCCGGGCCTACTACTGCGACTGCACCCGCGAGGCGCTGGTCGCCCGCACCGGCTCCGAGCACCGCGGCTACGACGGCTTCTGCCGCGAGCGCGGCCTGACCGAGGGCGCCGTGCGCTTCCGCACGCCCGACGACGGCGTGACGATCGTGCACGACCTCATCAGGGGCGACGTCGAGTTCCCCAACGAGGCCCAGGAGGACTTCGTCATCGCCCGCACCGACGGCTCGCCGCTCTACGTGCTGGCCAACGCGGTCGACGACATCACCCAGAACATCACCCACGTCGTACGCGGCGAGGAGCACCTCGGCAACGCCGCCAAGCAGATGTTGCTCTGGCCGGCACTCGGCGCGACGCCGCCGGTCTGGGCGCACCTGCCGGTGATCGTCAACGAGCAGCGCAAGAAGCTGTCCAAGCGCCGCGACAAGGTGGCCCTGGAGAGCTACCGCGAGGAGGGCTACCTCGCCGAGGCGATGGTCAACTACCTGATGCTGCTCGGCTGGGGCCCCGGCGGCGATCGCGAGATCATGCCGTGGTCGGAGATGGTCCCGCTGTTCCGCCTCGAAGACGTCAACTCCGCCGGCGCGTTCTTCGACGAGAAGAAGCTGCGCGCGTTCAACGGCGAGTACATCCGGGCGCTGCCGCTGGAGACGTTCGAGGAGCGCTGCGCGCCCTACCTCGACCCGATGTGGGACCGCGAGCGGTTCAGCAAGGTCGCGAGTCTGGCCCAGACCCGCATCTCCGTGTTGTCGGAGATCCGGCAGAACGTCGACTTCCTCTTCCTCGACGAGCCGGTCTTCGACCAGGCGTCGTGGGACAAGGCGATGAAGAACGTCCCCGAGGAGATCCTCACCGGCTACCTGCAGCGGCTGGAGAGCGTGAGCTGGGATCCCGAGTCGCTCAAGCAGGCTCTGGAGGAGGTCGGCGCGGCCCACGGGCTCAAGCTGGGCAAGGCCCAGGCCCCCGTCCGGGTCGCGGTCACCGGCCGGACGGTCGGCCTGCCGCTGTTCGAGTCGATCGAGGTGCTGGGCCGCGAGCGTTCCCAGGACCGCATCCGCGCGGCGCTGACGCGCCTGCGAGGCTGATCGCGGCTCCGGCGGCCATCGCCAGCCACACGCCGGTGACGCCGAGCCAGGCGCTCAGCCCGTACGCGAGGGGCAGCTGCACCGCGAAGCCCGCCAGCGTGGCGGCGAGCAGGCGGCCGCCCCTCCCGCTCGCCTGGAGCACCCCGCCGACGGTGATCAGCCCGCCGAACGGCACCAGGTAGAGCGTCATCCACCGCAGGAAGTCGACGGCCGGGTGGAACACCGCCGGATCGCCGGTGAACCATCCGGCGACCGGCGCGGCCACCGCGTTGAGCACGGCCGCGACCACCGCTCCCGAGGCGAGCCCGAGCAGCAGCGGCGACCCGGCGGACGCGGAGCGGGCGGTGCTGATCATCGCGGCCTGCCGCAGCGCGTAGAACACCATGACGCCGGCCAGCATGATCTTCTGCCCGATGCCGTAGCCGGCCACGGCCGCCGTGCCGAACCCCGCCAGGATGGCCACCTGCGCCATCCCCACCAGGTCGCGAGCCAGGAAATCTCCGGACATGGGAAGCCCTGTCCGGATCACCTCCCACACCGTCAGCCCGCCGCCGGGGGAGTGGAGGCGTACGACGGATCCGAGCGCGACCGCCAACGTGACGACCCGCGCGATCACCGTGGCCAGCGCGGCCCCCCGCACGCCCATGCCCAGGCCGTGGATGAACAGCGGGTCCAGGCCGATCACCAGCGCGTTGCAGATCAGCGCGTGCCGCATGGGCCGCCTGGTGTCACCGAGGCCCTTCAGGATCCCGTCCACGACCGTCTGCGCGAAGAACACCGGCAGCCCGGCGAGCGAGATCAGCAGGAAGCCGGCCGTCAGCGCCGGTTCGTCGATGAACAGCGCGGCCAGGGGCTCGCGCAGCAGCACCCCCGGCACCACGATGGCGAGGGAGAGGGCCGCCCACAGCAGCCACCCCGCCCTGATCACGGGGGCCAGTGGCGCGCGCCCGTCGCGCCGGGCGACCAGCACGGTCACGCCGGTCGGCACGGCCAGGAACACCCCGTACGCGACATGCTCGACCGTCGTGCCCACGGTGACCGCCGCGATGGCCGCCTCGCCCAGCGAGGACACCCAGAGCAGGTCGATCAGGCCGACCGCGACCACGGCGGTGAGCAGTTCCACGTAGACGGGCAGGGCCAGCCGGAACATCGCTACCTCGCTTCGATATACATCGTTTAGAGGTATAGCGTTACGATGCGCCCATGGCAAGCGGCGGTGATCTGAGCCTGACCATCCTGGGGTTCCTCAACGAGCGCCCCATGCACGGCTACGAGCTCAAGGCGCACCTGGCCGCGCTGACCGGCCACCTGCGCCCGGTCAGCGACGGCGCGCTCTACCCGGCCATCGCCCGGCTGGAGGCGAAAGGCCTGCTCGAACGGCACGAGGAGGCCGGCGCGGCGGCGGCCCGCAGGCAGGTGCTGACGATCACCGAGGCGGGCAGGCAGGAGCTGCTGCGACGGCTGCGCGAGCCCGCCGACCTCGACATCAGCGACCAGACCAGGTTCTTCGCCCTGCTGGCGTTCCTGTCGGCGCTGCCCGACCCCGCCGACCAGGCGAACGTCCTGCGCCGCCGGCTGGCCTTCCTGGAGGCGCCGGCGAGCTTCTTCTCCGAGGGCGGCAGGCCGGTCAGGGCGAAGGACGAGCCCGACCCGTACCGGAGAGGCATGCTGATCGTCGCCCGCGCGTCCAGTCAGGCGGAGAAGGAGTGGCTGCGGCAGCGCATCGAGGAGCTGGGCGTGCCGCGATGATTCCTGGCGTCGTGCGGGCCGCCGACGCCGCGTACCCGCCGACGCCCCGGGGGCGGAGGCGGCCACCGCGCACGTTCGCGCAGTGGGCCGCCGAACACGCCGGCGCGTTCCGGTGAACGCTCAGTCGAGGCCGCGGCGGGACAGCAGCGGCCGGATGCTGGGCTCGCGCCCGCGGAAGTTGCGGAACGCGGTCAGCGGGTCGAGGCTGCCGCCGAGCGAGAGCAGCTCGCGGCGGAAGTGGTCGCCGTTGGCCCGGGTGAGGCCGCCGTTCTCCTTGAACCACTCCACGCTCTCCGCGTCGAGCACCTCGCTCCAGATGTAGGAGTAGTAGCCCGCGCTGTAGCCGCCCGCGAAGATGTGGGCGAAGTAGTTGGTCCGGTAACGCGGCCTGACCAGCGGGAAGGCGATCTGCGCGGCCTCCAGGGCGATCGCCTCGAACGCCTCCGGGTCGGCCACCGTCTCACCGGGCTCCAGCTTGTGCCAGGCCCAGTCGAGCAGCGTGGCGGCCAGGTATTCGACCGTCTGGAACCCCTGGTTGAACTTCTCGGCCGCCTTCAGCTTCTCCACCAGCTCGGCCGGCATCGGCTCGCCCGTCTCGTAGTGCTTGGCGTAGTTGGCCAGCACCTCGGGCCAGGTCGCCCACATCTCGTTGACCTGCGACGGGTACTCGACGAAGTCGCGCGGCACGCTGGTGCCGGACACCCGCGGGTAACGCACCTGCGAGAACAACCCGTGCAGCGCGTGCCCGAACTCGTGGAAGGCCGTGTTCACCTCGTCGTACGTCAGCAGCGTCGGCCCCGAGGCCGGCTTGGTGACGTTGAGGTTGTTCATGACCACCGGCCTGAGCCCGAACAGGAACGACTGGTCGACGAGGTTGTTCATCCACGCGCCGCCGCGCTTGTTCTCCCTGGCGTACGGGTCGAGCACGAACAGCCCGAGCCGGCCGCCGTCCTCCTCGAACACCTCGAACACGGTCACGTCGGGGTGGTAGCCGCTCAGGTCCGGCCGCTCGGTGAAGGTGATCCCGTACAGCTTGGTGGCCGCGAAGAACACGCCGTCGCGGTAGACCCGGTTCAGCTCGAAGTACGGCCGCATCGCCGCGCCGTCGAAGTCGTAACGGGCCTGGCGGACCTTCTCCGAGTAGTACGACCAGTCCCACGGCTCGATGGCGAACCCGGCCTGCTCCGCCAGCTCCTCGGCCTCCTTGCGCGCGTTGCGCACGGCCGGGCCGACGAGCTGGCCGAGCATCTGCTCCACCGCCTCGACGGTCTTGGCGGTCTGGTCGGTCACCGAGTAGGCGGCGTGGTTGGGGAAGCCGAGCAGCGCCGCCCGCTGCGCCCGCAGCGCCGCCATCGTGGCCGCGATCGCGAAGTTGCCCGGCGCCCGGCCGACGCTCAGCTCGTAGAGCCGGCGCCGTACGTCGCGGTCGGTGAGCTGGGCCAGGCCGGGCTGGTTGGTGAAGTTGAGCAGCGGCAGGACGTACGTGCCGTCGTCCTTGCGCAGCGACTCGATCTTCGCCTCGTCGAAACCGTCGAGCTCCTTCGGGTCGGTCACCACCAGTGCCGACTCGGTGGAGGCCTTCAGCAGGCTCTGCGCGAACTCCGTGGACAGCTTCGACAGCTCCTCGTTGAGCTCCCGCAGCCGCGCCTGGTCGGGCTCCGACAGGTCGGCCCCCGCCCGGATGAAGTCGTCGCGGTACTTCTCCAGCAGCCAGGACTCCTCAGGAACGTCCGTGGTGACCTGCTTGATGCGCGCCCACAGCGCCCGGTTGAGCCGGATCGCGTCGCTGTGCCGGGTGAGCTGCGGCGAGACCTCCTTCTCGATCGCCATGATGCCGTCGCTCGAATTGGACGCGGCCACGCTGAAGAACACCGTGGCCGTACGGTCGAGGATGCGCCCCGACCGTTCCAGCGCCGCGATCGTGTTCTCGAACGTCGGCGGCTCGGGGTTGTTCGCGATCGCGTCGACCTCCGCCAGCTGCTCTGCCATGCCGCTCTCGAACGCGGGCAGGTAGTGCTCCTCGCGGACGTCTCCGAACGGGGGCAGCTGGTAAGGGAGATCACTGGGGGCGAAGAAGGGGTTCTCTGCCAACGCTGGGGCTCCTCCACGTGGTGTTTTGTCCCCTTCAGCTTGGCACGGACGGGCACCCGCCGGGGGCGGTGGAGCGCCGGTTCGGGAATCGTTTTGGTCTTAGCCCCCGAGCTGGGCTATTCTTTCGGACGTCGCCAAGCGCGCTCTGCAAAGGGGCTCGCAGCGGTGGGGTATGGTGTAATTGGCAGCACGACTGATTCTGGTTCAGTTAGTCTAGGTTCGAGTCCTGGTACCCCAGCAGTGAACGGATGTCTCCACGGAGACGTCCGTTTTTTCATTTCGCCAGCCGGTGCAGGATTTCGGTGATCTGCCGGTACGCCTTGGCCGTCGGCGCGTGGGTCGCGTCCACCGAGAAGACCTCGAACGTGTTGCGCGGCGTGGCCGCGTCCGCCTCCCTGATCATCCGGTCCTGCAGCGCCAGGGGGATCGCCCGGTCCTTGGTGTGCCGGATGTAGACGCGCGGCACCCGTCCCCACCGCTGCTTGCTGCCCCGGGCGTCGGCGCCGGTCACCAGCATGCTCTCGTCCGGCAGCAGCGTGTTGAGCATCGCGAGGAACTCGCCGTCGGTGGCGTCCTCCATGAACGTCTTCTTCGCCGCGTCGAGGAACTTGCGGTTGCCCGTCCGCCAGTTGATCCGGATCGCCTTGATCACCCTGGGATCGCCGACGATGCCGTCCAGCAGGATCGGCGTCAGGCTCTCGCGGCCCTCCGGGGTGTTGACGTAGTCGTTGGGCGTGGGCAGGTTCGTGCAGCAGATCGCGCTGGAGTAGACCAGCCGGTCGATCAGGTCGGGCACCTCGTCGGCCGTCTTCGTGATCGTGGCGCCGCCGAGGCTGCCGCCCACGAGGATCACCGGGCCGTACTCGGCGACGCGGCGCACCACGTTCACCGTGGCCTCGACGTAGTCGTCCAGCGTCACGGCGGCCACCGGCGAGGGCAGCTTCGCCAGCGTCTCCAGGTCCTGCGGCGCCTGGTAGGCGACGTGGAACTGCTCCTCGGGGCCATGGCCCGGCAGCGTCACGCCCACCGTCCGGTGGCCGCGCATGGTCAGCTCGGGGTCGACCGAGGCCACGCCGTTCGAGCCGCTCACGAAGACGAACGTGGTGACCTCCTTCCGCCTGGGTTTCCGGGAGCCGGCGACGGCGGCTGTGACGGCGCCGGCGCCCGTGGCGGCGGCGAACTGGAGGGCGGATCTGCGGGTCGGTGTGTTCATGCCTCGATGGTCGCGGAGTGCGGCCCTGGCGCACATCGCCCGGCCGGTTCTCCGTGCGGTGGAGGCCGGGCATCCACCGATCGGGGGATGCCGTGCCAGGCTTGGTGTCATGAGCCGGCTGGACCGTCCCGAGCGCTGGATCTACACGGCGCTCGCCTACGCACTGCTCGCGATCTCCACGGTCGTGGCCGCGCTCTCGGGCGATTTCTCCTGGGACGTGTTCGGGCTCGGGGGCGGCGCGGACCCGGACGGAGGCGCCCCGGCGCGTGCGGCGCCACGGGCCGGTCTGCCGTTGCCAGGTGTGCCTTGGCTCGCCCTGCCGCCGTGGCCTGTGTCGGCCGTGGTCGCCGCGCTGTGGCTCGCCCCCATCCCCTGGCTGCACGCCCGCCGCGACACCCGCCGGGTGCTCGTCGTCGGCCACTACGTCGTCCTCATCGCCCTCGCCGGGGCGATGGTCGTGCAGAGCGCCGCCTTCGTCGTGTTCGCCTCGATCGGCTACCCGCTGGCGATCGCCCTGCTCCCCGCCCGGCTGACCATGGCCGGGGTGACCCTGACCGCCATGGTGAACGTCGCCGCACAGGCCGGCCCCGGCGCGCGGGCCACGTTGCCCGCCGTGCTCGCCGGAGTGGCCCTGCCACTGGTCCTGGCCGGCTGGTACGTGTCCGGCGAGCACGACCGGCGCCGCCGCCTGGTCGAACGCCTGCGGGCCGCCCTCGACGAGAACGCCACCCTGAACGCCCGGCTGCTCGACCAGGCCAGGCGGGCGGGCGTGCTCGACGAGCGGAACCGGATGGCCGGCGAGATCCACGACACGGTCGCCCAGGACCTCGTCGCCCTGATCGGCCAGATCGACGCCGCCGGCCGCGCCGGCCACGGCGCCGCCGGCCGCCGCCACCTCGACCGCGCCGGCGAACTGGCCCGCCGCGGCCTGTCGGAAGTCCGCCGCTCCGTACGCGCCCTGCGTCCCGAGCCGCTGGAGGACGCACGCCTGCCCGAGGCCATCGGCGACATGGCCCGCTCGTGGGCCGACGCGGCAGGCGTCGAACTGCGGCTGGAGGTCACCGGCACCCCCGCGGCCCTGTCCCAGGATGTGGAGGCCGCGTTGTTCCGGGTCGCGCAGGAGGCCCTGGCCAACGTCGCCAAGCACGCAGCGGCCACCAGGACGGGCCTCACCCTGTCGTACACGGACGATCTGGTCCTCCTCGACATCCGCGACGACGGCACCGGTTTCGCCCCGCAGACGCCCTCTGACGGCTTCGGCCTCGACAGCATGCGCCAACGCGTCCGCTCAGTAGGCGGCACGTTGGAGATCGAATCGGCACGGGACGAAGGCACCGCCGTAGCCGCCACCGTCCCGATCATCCCGACCAGCGAGACCCCCTGACCCCGTACCGCCGCCACCCCGCCTGGTCGGCCGCACCGTGGGATGGGGTCCACCAGGGCGCGGAACGCCGCGATCGGCGCTACCGGCCGGTCGTTCCAGGGTGGAGGCGGGCCTGTGATCGGCGATGTTGAGGCCGGTCTGTTCGTTCGCTCCGCTCAGCCGCGCCGGCATGGGGCGGCAGGCGGGGCCGTTTCCGTCAGCCCGCTTGCCGGGGCACGATGAGACGGTGAAGGACGTTCGCGGGGAGGGCCGATGGCGTTGAGGCTGCTGATAGCCGACGATCATCCGATCGTGCGCGACGGCCTGCGCGCCGCGCTGGGCGATGAGGCCGACTTCGAGATCGTCGGTGAGGCGGCCGACGGCGAGCAGGCCGTACGCCTGGCCGCCGAGCTGCGCCCCGACATCGTCCTCATGGACCTGCGCATGCCCGGCATGGACGGCGTCACCGCCATCCGCCTGCTCAGCGGCACCGGGCCGCGCGTGCTGGTGCTCACCACGTTCGACACCGACGTGCTGCCCGCGCTGGAGGCCGGGGCCAGCGGCTACCTGCTCAAGGACGCCCCGCCGGAGGAACTGGTCCGTGCCGTACGCGCCACGCACCGGGGCGAGACCGTGCTCGCCCCCGCCGTGGCCGGGCGGCTGGCCGGCGACCTGCGCAGGCCCGGCCGCGGGCGGCTGAGCCCGCGCGAGTTGGAGGTGCTGCGGCTGGTGGCCGGGGGAGCGACCAACAAGAAAGCGGCGGCCGACCTGTTCATCAGCGAGGCCAGTGTCAAGACACACCTGCTGCACATCTACGCGAAACTCGACGTCCGCGACCGCGCCTCCGCCGTGGCCGAGGCCTATCGCCGCGGCCTCCTCGCCTCCTGACTCCGCCTCGCCACCGGGCTCGCAGTAATAACTGTCGGTGGCGGTTGGGAAGATCTCGGCGTGGAATTCAACGACCCTGCCGGCATGCTGCGAGCATGCGTCGAACGGCTTGGTGACAAGGCCGGTCGGCAGTACGCGGCCATGGCTCGCCGGGGTTTCCGGTTGGAGCGCGCGATGGATGACGCCCAGGCCACCGGTCATTGCCGGCTCGGCGGCCCCGCGCTGCTCGAACCGGGCAACCCATGGCCGGAGCTGGGCGGCGTCCCGTTGTCCCTGTACGCCGTACTCGACACCGATGCCTTGGCCCCCTGGCTCGGAGAGGATTTGCCCACTCGGCCGGGTTTGCTCAACTTCTTCTCTCTCGATCCGGACGTGCCGTACGAGGAGTACCGGATGCTTGATGTCTACGCGCCTGAGGCGTGGCGGGTGATTCCCGCCGATCCCGCACGGGCGGTGGAGACGGCCGCGCCTGAGCCGGCGAGGAGCTGTCCGGCCACACCCGTACACGCCGTCGCGACGCTCATGCTCCCCGATCCCTGGGACGTGGAGGATGGCGACGTCGAGTTCGACGAGGACGCGTACTGGGGCGCGTCGGCGCTCATCCTCGAAAAGATGGACGGACTTGACGGGAACACCGCCGGCAGCCATTGCGCCTTCGGCTGGCCCGACACCTCGTACGCGTCTCAGGTGACCCGCCGCGACGCCGACGGCCCCGCGATCCACCTGCTCCAGCTGGCAGAGGACGCGGATCTCGGGTGGGGCTGGGGTGACGCCGGGACGATGTACTTCACGATTTCGGCGAAGGCGTTCGCGGCCGGTGACTTCAGTCAGGCCGTGGCGGACATGCGTTGCTGCTGACCACGCAGCGGCCGGTCAGGTGACCGCCCGCACAGGTTACCCAGGCCAGACGTCGCCTGGCCTGGGTTGTCAGGCCCGACGTCGCCAGGATCCCTGTTGTGGGAGTAGCGCGACCAGGGTGTTCCGGCCGCCCCGGGGCGGCGGCGCCGGTGGCGTCGCTGCTCTGGGCGGGCCCGGGCGAGTCGCTTGCCGGTCAGAAGTGCGGCCTGTGCGAATGCGCGCAGGGCGAGCGTCTGGCGCCGCTCCAACGGCCCGATTCGAACCCCTTGGCGCCGACCACGGTTCGGCGGATGTCGCCGCCGGACGGCAGGGAGTGGCGATACTGCTCAAGCCTTCGATTCGGCGTGGAAACACGGCGTGGTGGGGCGGGGGTAGGACGCCACAGGCCCGATCTCGCGGGCGGATAAGCGGTTTGGAGTGGTCTTGCGGGTGCGGTAGAGTTACCTGCGTCGCCGGGGAAGCCCGGCACATCAGCTTGTGGACAGGGTCCCGTCGTCTAGTGGCCCAGGACGCCGCCCTCTCAAGGCGGTAGCGCCGGTTCGAATCCGGTCGGGACTACCACTTGTCACAAGCTCGTCAAGGTCCCGTCGTCTAGTGGCCCAGGACGCCGCCCTCTCAAGGCGGTAGCGCCGGTTCGAATCCGGTCGGGACTACGTCTGCAACAACCGCTCCGGTGCGCCAAGCCCGGAGCGTTTCGCATTTCGGTGCCCGGCTCCAGCACCACATCCCTTCTGTCCGACTTTCACGTGTGCGGCTTCAGTGTCCACGTCCACGCAACGGCCGACTCGATGTATCGGCATTCGGGAACGGCGATTCTTCGTACGGCGGGCCGGCAGGTCTACCTGGATGCGCCGCGCGTCGGATCGATCGGCGCGAGGTGGGTCTCCGGGGCGTGTGGCGCCACGAGCGGCCGCGGTTGATCCGGCGGGGCCGACCAGGTGAACGACTTTCGTGATGGTCCCGGGCGGTGACTTTTGGGGTGGCATGGGGGAGTCACGGTTCCGGTCGGTGGCTCTGGTGGCCCGGTGCGTGCCAAGGTCCGCTCCAGCTACGGCTGCACCCTTGGACCTTCCCTCCGACGCAGGTGGCACGGCTCCCGAATAAGTACCGGGGCATTTCATCAACTCCGTGTCCATACCACCGCGTCCCGTTCGTAGGTATCTCGTAGGGTGACGCCGTCGCCGAGCGGCGCCACGATCACACCAGAAGGCGACAGGAGCCAGGACTTGAGATACAAGCTGCCGATCCACAGCGCCGTGACCGATGAAGCGCCGATGCTCCCGATGCCGCCGGATTCTCTTTCGAGGCCGGGATGGCCTACGAC
>NZ_SMKQ01000438.1 GCF_004348995.1 Nonomuraea terrae | reverse complement strand
GGTGAGGGTTTCGTTCATCGGTCGTCCTCCATGGTGTCGAGGTGGTGCTCGAGGCGGTCGAGGGTGGTGTTCCAGAGCCGGCGGTAGGGGGTGAGCCAGGCGTCGATTTCGGCGAGGGGTTGGGGGCGGAGTTCGTACCAGCGGCGTTGGGCGTCTTTGCGGACGGTGACGAGTCCGGCTTGGCGGAGGATGCGCAGGTGTTTGCTGGTGCCGGGTTGGGTGAGGCCGAGGTGGTGGGTGAGTTCGGTGACTTGGTGGGGGCGTTGGAGGAGGAGGTCGAGGATGCGGCGGCGGGTGGGTTCGGCGAGGACGTCGAAGGGCATGGCCGCGAATATACCGCCCTGGTTATATGCCTGCAAGGGCATGTAGTGGGGTCACGGGCTGTGGCGGCGGGCGTTGGCGTGGATGGCGTGGCGGAGGTAGGCGGCGAGGCCGGGGGTGACGGCGTCGTGGACGGCGGTGAAGCGGGGGTCTTGGACGTACAGGTCGCCGAGGCATTGGTGGAGGTCGTGGCCGCAGTCGTAGAACCAGCGGGTGATGTGGCCGCGGTGGCGTTCGGCGAGGTCCATGGCGTGGGGGCTGTCGGGTGGCAGGCCGGCTTGGCAGGCGGCGGCGAGGTCGTCGTTGAGCGCTGAGGCTTCGGCTTTGATCGTGAGCCAGTCGGCTTTGGTGTAGGAGGCGACGCGGCGGCGGCTTTCGGCATGTTCGGGGGTGTGCCCCCAGCGGCGTTCGACTTCGGGTTCGTGGTCTTCTGGGCGGAAGCGGCCGAAGATTTCGAAGCGTTCTCCGGGGGTGAGGGTGATGTCGGTGGTGCGGGCTTGGAGGGCGCGTTCGACGGCGGCGATGACCTGGTGGAGGCGTTCGGCTTGGCGGGTGAGGAGTTCGTGCTGGCGGCGCAGGTGGGTGAGTTCGTCGGTGTGGGGGTGGTCGAGGATGACGGCGATCTCGTCGAGGGGGAAGCCGAGTTCGCGGTAGAGGAGGATGTGCTGCAGGCGGATGAGGTCGGCGTCGGTGTAGCGGCGGTAGCCGGCGTGGGTGCGTTCGCCGGGGGTGAGCAGGCCGATCTCGTCGTAGTGGTGCAGTGTGCGTACGGTGACGCCGGCGAGGCGGGCGACCTGTCCGACGGAGAGGCTCATGGGCTCCACTGTGCTGTGTGACGTTGGGTGAGGGTCAAGCTGGACTCTCCCCTTGGGGGAGGGCTCATGCTGGGGTGCGTGGATGAGGAGTTGCTGCCGATCGGGCAGTTCGCGCGGCTGGCGCGGTTGAGTGTCAAGCGGTTGCGTCGTTATGACGATCTGGGGTTGTTGCGGCCGGTGTGGGTGGATGCGGATACGGGTTACCGCTATTACCGGGCGTCGCAGGCTCGTGAGGCGTTGTCGATCGGGTTGTTGCGGTCGATGGATGTGCCGCTGGCGGTGGTGGGTGAGGTGCTGGCGGGTTCGCCTGGGGCGTTGGCGGGGGTGCGGGACACGTTGGAGG
>NZ_SMKQ01000437.1 GCF_004348995.1 Nonomuraea terrae | reverse complement strand
GGGTTCGGGTTGCCGCTGCCACCGACCTGCAGGTCGATGCAGGAGTAGAAGGCGTTGGCGGTGTCGGAGATGTTCCAGATCGCGAGCACCTTCTGCCGGCCCGAGTAGCCGGAGAGGTCGACCGTGTGGGAGACCGTCTGCGGCGGCTGCTGGCCGTTGCCGTTGAAGACGGCCACCCGCGTGTTGCCGATGTAGTACTCGTAGTTGAGCGTCGCGTGCCGGGCGGTGAACGTCCAGGTGAAGGTCACCCGATTGCCCACCGACGTGGCCGGCCACGGCTTGCTCTCGTCGCTGAGCTGGGCGAACTGCGGGATGTTGGCGTGGCAGTTGCGCAGCCCCTTCGGCCCTTCGACGCTCTGCGGCTCGTAGACGATGTTGCCGCAGTCGGGCACCTTGCCCGCCGCGCAGTTGGCCTGCCGGCTCGCGGGCGCGTTGACGTAGCCGTGGGCGAACGCCGGCGTCGTGTTGAACACCGTGGTGGCGAACGCGATCACCGCCACGGCGGCCAACGTCAGAGTCCTTCTCATTGAAGCGGCTCCTTTACATGGGGGGATGCCTCAAATGTAAAGGAAAGTTTCCTAACGGTAAATGCCTTCTGACTGCGTGTCAGCGCGTGACGATGAAGTCGGCCGCGTCGCGGGGCGCCCGATCGCGCGGCGGCGCGGCGGCCTGCCCCACGGCCACGCAGCCCATCGGGTCCCACGTCTCGGGCAGGTCGAGCACCTGACGGACGACCGGGCGGCAGAACATCGTGGACGACACCCACGCCGACCCGAGCCCCTCGACGGCGAGCTGGACGAGGAAGTTCTGGACGCCCGCGCCGGTCGCCACCACGAACATCTCGCGCTCGGAGGCGTTGCGCCGGTCGTCGCGGTAGGTGTGGGAGCCCTCCATGACCAGGCACGGCACGACCAGGTAGGGGGCGTTGCGCAGCACGTCGCCGCGCCTGACCCGCTTGGCGATCGACTCCTCGGAGAACCCGTCGCCGCGCAGGTCGGTGATCCACGCCTCGCGCATCGCGTCGAGCAGCTTCGTGCGGGTCGCGGCCGACTCCAGCAGCACGAACCGCCACGGCGTCGTGTGGTGCGGCGCGGGCGCCGCGATGCCCGCCGCCACCGCCCGGCGCACCGCCTGCGGATCGACCGGCCGGTCGGAGAACTCCCTGATCGTACGGCGGGCGAAGACGACGTCACGCGAGCCGTAGCGGAACAGGTCTTCGTCGGCCGGGCGCACCAGCGGCCTGACCCCGGGCCCGTCGTCGTCGGTCACCAGGTGGGCGAGGCCGCGCACGATCGCCACAGGAACCCCGGCGAGCTTGCCCTTGACCAGCTCGGCCGCGCTCGCGATCTCGTCGGCCAGGGCCGTCACCGTGGCGCTCAGCGGGTTGCCGTACGTGTCGGACGTGCCGCGGAAGTCGTCGAGCGGGCGCACCCCGGCCGCGCCGATGGCCACGTCGGTGAGGCCGTTGCGCCACGGCCGCCCGAACGTGTCGGAGAGGATCACGCCCACGCGCCCGCCCAGC
>NZ_SMKQ01000436.1 GCF_004348995.1 Nonomuraea terrae | reverse complement strand
GGGTGGGCCTTGCGGGCGGGCCGGAAGTCCTCCTCGATGCCGAGGTGCACCTCCACACCGTCGCCCCGGAACCAGGCCCCGCCGCGCGCGGCCAGCTCGGGCGGCTTGGGCACCTCGCGCAGCCCGAGCACACCCGTGTAGAACGCGCGCAGCAGCGGCTCGCTGCCCGGCGGCGCGGCCAGCTGGACGTGGTGCAGCGCCATGACCGTCATTTCTGCGCCACCACGAAGATCCGCCGGAAGGGGAAGAGCGTCCCGTAGCTCTTCGCCGGGTACGCCTCGGCGAGCAGCCTGCCCAGGTCCTGCTTGAAACGCCGCTGGTCCTCCGGGCCGAGCCGGTCGAGGATCGGGCGCAGGGCGGTGCCGGAGACCCACTTGAGCACAGGGTCCTCGCCCTGCAGGACGTGCACGTACGTGGTCTCCCAGGCGTCCACCTGGGAGCCGCCCTGGTTGAGCAGGTCGACGTACTCGAGGGTGTCGGCCACGGGATGGATCCGTACGACGTCGCTCAGCTTGTCGGACCACGTGCGCGACGCGCACAGCTCCCGGATCGCCACGTGGCTGGGGGCCTCGAAGTTGCCCGGCACCTGGAAGGCCAGCCAGCCGCCCGGGGCCAGCTCCTCCATCCAGTGCTCCAGCACGGCGTGGTGCTCGGGCACCCACTGCAGGACGGCGTTGGAGATGATCACGTCCACGGGCCTGTCCGGTCGCCAGGTGGTCACGTCGGCGACCGCGAACCTGGCCTTCGCCCCCAGCGCGCGAGCCTTGGTGATCATCGCGGGCGAGGCGTCGAAGCCCTCGATGGTGGCGTCCGGCCAGCGATGGCCCAGCTCGACGGTGAGCTCGCCGCTGCCGCAGCCGGCGTCGACGACATAATCGGGATCGATCGCCCCCACCCTGGAGACCAGCTCGACGAACGGGCGGGAGCGTTCGTCGGCGAAGACCGCGTATGTCACCGGGTCCCAGATATCTCTTGACATGAAGATAATTGATATCGAGAGACATATCTCGATGTCAAGACAGTACACTCTTGTGTCATGACGGAGGACGCTAGAGACGAGGTCGATCGCCTCGTCGCAGCCTGGCGGACGGAGCGCCCCGACCTCGACGTGGAGCCGCTCCAGGTGCTCTCCAGGGTGTCACGGCTGGCCAAGCATCTCGACAGGGCGCGACGGGCGTCGTTCGCCGAGCACGATCTGGAGCCGTGGGAGTTCGACGTCCTCACGGCGCTGCGGCGGGCCGGCACGCCGTACGAGCTGAGCCCGGGGGCGCTGCTGCGCGCCACCCTGGTGACCTCGGGCACGATGACCAACCGCATCGACCGGCTGGCTCAGGCCGGGCTGGTGCGCCGGCGCCCCGATCCGGAGGACCGGCGGGGCGTGCTGGTGTCGCTCACGGAGACGGGGCTGGAGCGGGTGGACGCGGCGTTCGAAGGGCTGCTGCGGAGGGAGCAGGAGCTGCTGTCGAGCCTCGGCCCCGACGACCAGCACACCTTGGCCGCCCTCCTCCGCGCCCTCCTCACCCCCTTCGAC
>NZ_SMKQ01000435.1 GCF_004348995.1 Nonomuraea terrae | reverse complement strand
GCTGGGGTCTGGCTCGTGGGGGCCGAGGGCGCTGGGGTTTGGCTGGTGCGGGTCGGTGGGATTGGGGTGGTGTGTCATGTGCGGGTCCGATCAGGTGAGCTGCTGGCGGACATAGGCAGCCCATTGCCGCTCGAAGGCCGCTTTGTCGACGCCGAGTGCGTCGTAGAACGCGGGTTCGGCCAGGTCGTCGTTGTCCTGCTGGTAGGCGGCGGTCACGGCTTGGACGAGGCGGCGGTCGCCGTAGCGGTCGGCGGTGAAGCGCATGATCAGTTCGCCCATGAAGTAGTGGGCGTCGGTGAGGTCGCCGCCGGCCCAGATGTCGTTGTGCGGAAGTTCGCCGGTGAAGGGGCGGGAGCGCTGTCCGGCCAGGTACGCGCGGCCTTCGGGGTATCTGAGGCTGCTCGTGACGGGCGCGTGCTTGTTGGCGAGATACTCGGCGAAGCCTTCGTCGATCCAGTGAGGGCGGCCGCCGAGGAAGGACAGGCCGCTGCTGCGATCCAGGGCGGAGACGAGTGAGTGGGCCAGCTCGTGCCGGGTCAGCGTGCCGATTCCGTCGGTGGAGGAGAAGAAGCTGGAGGTGGTGTCGAGTACGACCCGGGTTCCGCCGACGACGACGTCATCAGACCCCACCGCAGCGCTCGGCATGCCGATGGACACGCCTGCCTCCGTGGCTTCGGACGTACGGAAGAGCTTGCCGAGCTGGTCCTTGCCGGCCACGAGGGCGACCAGGTAGCCCTGTGGGACGAGGTCCTGATGCTCGCCGTGCCGCTTCCAATAGGCGCTGTGGTGTGCGGTGGCCTGCTCGACGATCGGCGCGACGCGGCGGGCCAGCGCGGCGTGTTCGGGGCGGGCGAGTACGACCCCGGCGCCTGCTCGGACGACCGTGATGTCCGGCCAGATGTCCCATGGGCCCGGGTAGTACACGGTTTTGGAGGGGGACGATGACGACAGCGTCGGGGGCGGGGCGCCGCCGACCGCGGTGACGCGGAGTGGGGCGTCGGCCGATTTCTTCTCCAGCGTCCAGCGGTACCACTCGGACACCGGTCGCAGGTCGATGCCGGCGAAGCGGTGTACGAACGAGACGTCCTGGGTGAAGGTGACGCCGCGTCCGAAGCTGTCCTCGGAGCGTCCCGAGCGTCGCAGCACCCGGTAGCCGGCCTCGCTCAGCGGGACTTTGCGCAGGTTCTCGAGGACGCGTCGTTGGCGCTGGAGCAGTTGCTCGTTCGCCGGGTCGAAGATCGACAGGAAGCGTTCGGTGTCGCCGCGGGTCAGGCCCTCGGTGTGGCGAGTGAGCAGGTCGTCGATCTCCGCGTCGGTGACGACGACGGTCTCCGGCGCGAGGCTGTGGGAGATGGTGACGCCCGGCTGTGGGGTGGCGGTCCCGGACTGATCGCGGAGGAGTAGTCCCACTCCGGCGCCGGTGGCCACGGTCACGACGAGCGCCACGACGCCGGCCGTCACCCACAGGCCGGTGCGACGTTTCCGCGGGCCGGCAGAGCCTTGGAGGCGCGGAGGCGGCCCGGCGGGGGGTGGGCC
>NZ_SMKQ01000434.1 GCF_004348995.1 Nonomuraea terrae | reverse complement strand
ACAGGTGCTCGCCGGAGTCGCGCAGGTTCCGCTACTTCACCGCCATGCCCGCCCTCCCGCCGCGCACGTTCGACAAGCTGTGCGACAGGAGCAAGGGATACTCGCTGGTCGCCGGGCACGACGGGCAGGTCGTGGGGATGGCGAATCTGCAGTTCACTCCGGATCCCGGCATCGCGGAGATCGCCTTCCTCGTCGAAGACCGCTGGCAGGGGCGCGGTCTGGGCACGGCGATGGCCCGCATGCTCGTGGGCGTGGCGCGCGACCTGGGCTGTGCCGAGGTCAGGGCCAGCATGTTGTCCGACAACGCGAGGATGCGCAGGCTCCTGCTGTCCATGGGCGCCACGCTCGGCTACAGCGAGGACCCGGGGGTCGTGGAGGCGCGGCTGCCGGTGGCCACGATGGTGTCAGCCTAGGCCCTCCTCCTGCTCGGGCTCGCCGTCCTGGATGCCCAGGTGCCGTTCGATGCGTTCGAGTCTCTCCTCGATCCGGGTGAGCCGTTCGGTCAGCTCGGACGCCCCGGGGAAGAACGCCTCGCCGGGACGCTCCTTGGGGCCGCGGCCCACCCGGCCGAGCACCCGCTGGCGTACGTCGGTCACATCCGCCCCGGCGTCCGTCAGCGCCTGGACCGCCAGGCCGTCACCCTCCCGGATGAGGCCGAGCAGGATGTGCTCCGTGCCGATGTAGTTGTGCCGTAGCTGCAGCGCCTCGCGCAGTGACAGCTCCAGCACCTTCTTCGCCCGCGGCGTGAACGGGATGTGCCCGCCGGGCGACTCGGCGCCGCGGCCCACCATGCGCTCGACGAACCCGCGTACGTGGTCGATTTCGACGCCGCAGGCGTCGAGCACCAGGGCGCCCAGGCCCTCGCCCTCCTTGAGCAGGCCGAGCAGGATGTGCTCCGTGCCGATGGAGTCGTGGTTCATCGTCCGGGCCTCCTCCTGGGCGAGGACGACGACTCTGCGGGCCCGGTCGGTGAAGCGCTCGAACACGGGGGCCTCCGTTCGGCTGGGCTGTCTCCACTATGCGCTAGAAAACCGGTGAAGTGGGGTATTTGTCGTGTGTGGATCTTGACGAGGTGGCCGACCGCCTCTACGCGCTGCCGCCGTCGGAGTTCACCGCCGCACGCACCGCCGAGGCCCGCGCGGCGAAGGAGGCCGGGGACGTACGGCTGTCGCGCGAGATCGCGAAGCTCCGCAAACCCACGGTGTCGGCCTGGGCGGTGAACCGCCTCGCCCGCGAACACGCCGACGAGCTGGCCGAACTCCTCGACGTGGGGGAGCGGCTGCGCGCCGCCTGGGAAGAGCAGGACGCGGGCCGGCTGGCCGAGCTGACCCAGCGCCGCGGCGACGTGACGGCCCGGGTCGGGCGGCTGGCCAGGCAGTCCGGTGACCTGTCGGCCGCGGCCGGGACCGAGGTGGACCAGACCCTCGACGCCGCCGTCGTGGACGCGGGAGCGGCCGAGGAGGTCCGCCGTGGTCGGCTGGCCAAGCCGCTGCACTACAGCGGCTTCGCCCCGGCCCCCATCACGCGCGAGCGCCC
>NZ_SMKQ01000433.1 GCF_004348995.1 Nonomuraea terrae | reverse complement strand
GGCCGTACGTGCTCCAGTCCGGGTCGATGTCGCGGCAGGCGCCCGCTTCCTTCTGGGCCTTCACCATGTCCGCCACGTCGGCGAGGAGCTTCTTGGCGTCGTAGACGACGCCGTTGCGGATCGTCCACTGGACGCCGCCGATGCGTTTGATGTCGCCGGATTCGGCGTCCAGGCGGGCGGTTCCCGTGCCGTAGAGGGTTTTGAGGTCTTCCAGCGGGTTGTAGGGGACTATGGCGAGGTCGGCGGACTTGCCGACCTCGACGGTGCCGTAGTCGGGTTTGCCGCCGCGCGGGTCCGCGATGGTCTGGGCGACATTTCCGGACATGGCCTCGATGGCTTCCAGCGCGCTCAGCCCCGCCTCCCTGAGCATCTCCAGCTCGGTGATGTTGGCGAAGCCGTAGAGGTTGTAGATGAAGCCCGGGTCGGTGCCGCCCGCGATGCGCCCGCCCAGCTCCTTGTAGTCGTGGATGAGCTGGAGGTACTGCTGGTAGAAGCGCTTCCAGCTGGCCTCGTCCTCGCTCGTCCAGTCGTAGTAGAACGAGCCGTGCGCCTGCGGGCTCGGCTCCCAGAAGTCCCAGATGGACGGCAGGGCGAAGCGCGGGTGCCACTCCAGGCCGCGTACCCGGTGGAGGTCGCGTCCGGCCAGGTAGACGCCGAAGGTCGGGCCGAACGTGACGTTGTTCGACAGTTGCTCCTCCAGGTACGCCTTCCACTGCGGCGACCCCGGCTGGTGCGTGTACTCGATCACCGTGGCCACCCCGCGCCAGCGGGCGGCTTCGTTGCGGTAGTCGTAGCCCGGCGGCTTGGGGTGTTCGCGGCCCTCTTTGAGCAACGATTCGAAGTGGCCGTAGAAGTGGGTGACCGTGCCGAGGCCGAGCCGGCCCGACTCGACGGCGTTGAGCTGCGGGTAGATGGGCGGCGAGTGGTGCATCGTGGTGCCCAGGCCGCGCTTGCCGGCCTCGGCGATCATGACCTCGATCTCCGCCCGGCCGTACACGCGGTCGCCGAAGAACTTGATGCCGTCCACGCCGTTCGCGGCCGCCCAGGCGACCCAGGCGGCGGCCTTGTCCGGGGAGTCGACCTGGCCGTCCTCCCAGCCGTTGCCGGGGGTCTGGTAGTTCACGATGCGCGGGGCGACGATCTCGTTGCGCTCGCTGGCCTCCCGGTCGCGAACGGCGTCGGCGTTCGCCGCCAGGGTCACGCCGCGGACCGTGGTGACGCCGTGGGCCAGCCATAACTTGTAGGCGTAGGTGCGCGGGGTGTTGCCGGTTCCGGTGTGGACGTGTTCGTCGACCAGGCCCGGCATCACCCACATGCCGGTGGCGTCGATCTCGTGGTCGGCGTCGCGCGGGTGGCGCTTCTTGGGGGCGTTCGGGTCGATGGGGATGATCTCGGCGATGCGGTTGCGCTTGACGACGATGTCGACCGGGCCGACGACCTTGCCGCCGGTGCCGACGATCACGTTGACGCCGCGGATCACCAGCTTCTTGAACGGGCCCGCGCCCTCTTTGGCGCCCCGGGCGGGGGCTGTCTCTTATA
>NZ_SMKQ01000432.1 GCF_004348995.1 Nonomuraea terrae | reverse complement strand
CTGCTGCTGCGGATGCTGCATCGGGCCTTCCTCGGAGGTCCCGGCGAGCTGACCGGCCGGGTCGGCGACGTACGCCCCCATGAGCTGGCCGCGATCGCGCCGCTGCTGGCCCTCTCCCTGGTCATCGGCGTCGCGCCGCGCTGGCTGCTCGACGTGATCGAGCCGGCCGCCCGCGCCGTCGTGACGCTGGTCGGCCGATGAACCCCCTCGCCCTCCTCCCCGAACTGCTGGTCCTGACGGGCGCGGTGGCCGGGCTGGTCACCGGGCTGTTCGTGCCGCGCGACCGGCAGCGGGTGGTGGCCTGGATCAACGCGATCGCCCTGGCGGGGGCGGTGGCCGCCCTCGGCGCGATCCTCATGGCGGGGACGGCGGACCTGCTCGTGCTCGTGGCGGCGTACCTGCCGGCGAGCATCCCCGCGTACGCGCTGGCCGGGTTCGCCAAGGACGCTCCCGGCACCGAGGCGGCGCTGAAGTACTACCTGATGGGCGCGTTCCTCGGCATCTGCCTGCTGGCGGGCGTCACCCTCGCGTACGGCTCCTCGGGCGCCACCGCGTACGGACAGGTGCGCGCCCCGGCCGTGGCCGCGGTGCTGCTGCTCGGCGGATTGCTGTTCAAGGCCGGGGGAGTGCCCGCGCACTTCTGGGTGCCCGACGTGGCGGAGGGGGCGTCGCGGCCGGTGGCGGTGTTCGCGGCCAAGGTGCTGATGTTCGCGGCGGCCTGGGACGGCGGGCTGGCGTGGCTGGCGGTGGTGGCCGCGGTCAACACCGTGGCCAGCGTCTTCTACTACCTGCGCTGGATCCGGCCGGTGTTCGCCGGCGCCGCGGAGGGGCCGCCGCCGGTGGGGCGGGGCGCGGTCGCGCTGGTCGCCGCCGCCGCTTCGCTCCTGCTCGGCGTGGCGGCGGGCGCGGCCCTCCTCGCGGCCTGACAGGTCAGCGCATTCTCACGATCAGACGGCGGATCTTGCGCAGGTCGCGCAGGCGGTGCTCGTACGTCGCGCCCGTGAACAGCAGGAACGCGCCCGCCACCGCGATCGGCAGCCAGCGCGGGCCCTGGCCCACGAACGCGGCCAGCGCGGGCGCGAACTCCTGCGCCGCCGTCACCACCAGCACGATCCCGCCCAGGATCAGCGGCGCCTGCAACCGGGCCCGCGCGCCGGCCAGGGTGGCGGCGAACGCGGCCACGCCGAGCAGCAGCGGGCGGGCCAAACCGGGGTCGTGCCAGGTGGCGTACAGGCTGGGCAGGAACGTCAGCGCCAGCGCGGTGCCGTACCCCGTCCAGGAAGAGACGCCCGGGTCGCGCCGCCTGACCAGCCACGCCGCGATCAGCCCGGCCACCGACAGCGGCACCGTGTACGCCTCGGGAGCGGTCACGCCGGAGAGCGCCAGCCGCAGCCACAGGGCGAGCTGCAGCAGCGCCAGCCCCGGCCATACGGCCCGCCGCCGATCCCGGCGCAGGGCGACGGCGAGCGCCAGCACACCGCAGCACGCCAGCGCCACGCACAGGAACGCCGGATCCGGGGCGACCATGACCACCGACACCC
>NZ_SMKQ01000431.1 GCF_004348995.1 Nonomuraea terrae | reverse complement strand
GGCCGCCACACCGCGTCCTCACCGGACGCCTCCAGCGGCCACCCACCGCGCTTCACCCCGCCAGGCACACCCGGCGCCCGGCCCAGCGTCCCCGCGACGCCCTTCATCGCACCTGACGCGCCCGGCACAGGCAACGTGCCCGGTACGCCCGGCACAGGCAACGTGCCCGGTACGCCCGGCACAGGCAACGTGCCGGGTACGCAGGCGAGCGCGCCGAACGTGCCAGGTGCGCCGCCCGGCGGAGCCGGAGTTCCAGGCATGTATCCCGGCAAGCTCGGCATATCAGGGCACCGGGCGCAGGACGCGCGTCCGTGGAACGACCCGGAAAGCGGGCAGGGGCAGCAGCCAGGTGGCTGGACCAAGCCGGTGGTGCCAGGCGCGCCGCCGTGGGAGCCGCCGCCCGCGTTCACCGCCGCCGCAGCCGGCATGCCGGTGTGGCCGCCGCCCGTCTCCGAGCCGCACGCCCTGCCACCGTGGCCCGCCGCCACCGGCGAACTCGTCGCGGAGCCCGACGAGCCGAGCCTGCCGCCACCGTTCGACCCGAACGCCACCAACCCGGAGGGCCTCACCAGCTCGACCCACGGCGTTCCCCCGAACACCACCGGCCACGAAGCCACCGATCCCACGGCCACCGACCACGCCAGGTGGGCATCCGCAGCCTCTCAGCACGCCATGGACGCCCCCGTGGGGTCCCGGCCCGACGCGGACCTCTCTGACGCCACGCGCCCAGGCGTCGTGATCAATCGCACGCCCCACCCCGGCGCGCCCGATCCCAGCCGCTCGCGTCCCGGCGCGCCCGGGCCAGGAACGTCTCAGCCCGACTCCGGCGAACACGACACCACCCTGAACGCCCCCAGGCCCGGCACAACGCATCCCGTCACCACCGGACCAGGCGCTCCCCGCGAGGGGGCTGTCCCTCCTGGGCCACGAGACACCGCGGGCCCAGCACACCCGGGCACCGCGCACGACGGACCCACGTACGGCAACCCCGCGCACGCCGACCCCGCGCACGCCGGCGCCATGCACGCGGACACCGACGAGGCCGCAGGCCACCAGCCCTGGCCCGGGCAGCCGGGAAGCTTCCGTCCGGGCACCGCCCCCGCGGACCCCAGACTCGGCGCTGCCACGGAGCCCTTGTCCACCCGCGCTGCCACGGAGCCTTCCACACTCCCGGGAGCCACGCCGCCCGCGCACCCCAGAGCCCCACACCCTGAGGGGCCGCATACCGGCCACAGCGACGCAGGCCACCCCGACACGACGGACAGCCCCGCAGGCCACGCCAACGCGGACGAAAGGCACGGCTTCCTGGCCGCCCCTGTCGCATCCGACCAGCACGAGCACACCGCGCGGAACGACCACGCCTTCAACGACCACGCCTTCGCGGAAGACCACACCCACGCGGATCCCGGCGAACACTCCGAGCCGGACGCCCACTTCGGCCACGCCGCTCACGACGAGACCGCGTACCCGCACCACCCCGCGCATCCGTCGCAGGGCCAGCACCCAGAGCCGTCAGCGCAACACCCGGGACACCCCCGGCAAGCACCGGCCCAGCACGACGGACACCCGGCGCAGGCAACACCCTCAGGTGCCCAGCAC
>NZ_SMKQ01000430.1 GCF_004348995.1 Nonomuraea terrae | reverse complement strand
GGATCCGGGCGGGTGGCGGGTGCGGGAGAGCGACCACGCGTTCCTCACCTCGGCGCGGGCGCGCGAGCTGCTGTGGGAGGAGGGGATCGCCGTGATCGGCTACGACAGCGTGCGGGCCGCCTGGACGGGCTCATCGACGTCCGGCCTCGATGCCGCGCCGAAACGCCATGGGTGAGAAGGTACGCGGCCTTTGATCACCTCATGCGTCAGGAGGTGGCGAAAACGGAAAAAGTGGGGATCACAAATGATAGGTGACAGAAGCGATCAGAGAAGCGTAGACCCCAGGGCCATCGCGGCGGCGGCCTCATGACGGAGAACCATGACCAGCAATGTGGCGACCAGCGTGGCGATGAGCAGCCAGCTGATCAGGATGATGACCGTCGATCGTCGGGGCCTCACGGCCCCCGGCTCCGCGCTCTCCCTCGATCGCGCCTCGCTGCGGCGGACCCGCTCGTTGAACGACTCCAGCCGTGCGACGAGTCGCGGATCGTCGTCGACGAGGTGCTGCTCGATCTGGGCCAGCATTCGCTCCTCGTCCTGCGACCAGGCCATGGGTGCACCTCCGGAACGCAAGCTCTCTCGCGTCTTTCTGCCCAACCCTGAAGATCATTAGCCCCGAGCTGACCATGTAATTGCCACCTCTTTTCGGTTTGCGATCAAGCTCGAATCTTTGTTCTAATCAAGCTATGCGCTGGGACAACCTGCGTCTGACCGGGACTGGCGGGGACGATCCGGCCGTGCCGCTGTTCGCCCGCGGCGCGGTGACGCGTACGTTCGACACGCCCGAGTTCAAGGGGATGACCTTCTACGAGATCCAGGCCAGATCCATCATCAACCGCGTGCCCGCGGCCAGCCGGGTCCCGTTCGAGTACACGATCAACCCCTACCGGGGCTGCGGCCACCGCTGCATCTACTGTTTCGCCCGAAAGACGCACGAATATCTGGATCTGGATTCCGGTGCGGACTTCGACTCGAAGATCATCGTCAAGGTCAACGCCGCCGAGCTCGCCCGCAAGGAGCTCGCCTCGCCCCGGTGGGGCGGCGACCACGTGGCCATGGGCACCAACGTCGACTGCTACCAGCGCGCCGAGGGCCGCTACCAGCTGATGCGCGGCATCCTGGCCGCGCTGCGCGACGCCGCCAACCCGTTCTCGATCCTCACCAAGGGCACCTTGATCCTGCGCGACCTCGACCTGCTGACCGAGGCCGCCGACGTGACGGAGGTGAGCGCCAACGTCTCGGTGGGCTTCGTCGACCCGGAGACCTGGCGCGCCGTCGAGCCCGGCACGCCCAACCCGCGCCGCCGCCTGGAGACCTGCGCGACGCTCAACGACAACGGCATCGCCTGCGGCGTCCTGATGGCCCCGATCCTGCCGTATCTCACCGACTCGCCCGCGCAACTGGAGCGTACGGTCAAGGAGATCGCCGCCTCGGGGGCCACCCACATCGCGCCCATCGTCCTCCACCTGCGCTCCGGCGCCCGGGAGTGGTGGCTGAGCTGGCTCTCCCGCGAGCACCCGCGCCTGGTGCCGCGCTACCTGGAGCTGTACGGCCGCGGCGCGTACGCGCCGAAGTCGTACCAGCAGCGGGTGACGGGCCTGGTCAAGGAGTACGC
>NZ_SMKQ01000042.1 GCF_004348995.1 Nonomuraea terrae | reverse complement strand
CCGCCAAGGCCGGCGAGATCATCGTGAGCGTCGTGGCCGGCGACGGCTGCGCCCGCTCGTACGCGGCCCACAGCCTCCTCGTCAACCCCGAGCCCGGCCAGAGCCTGCGCTACGGCTGGCGGCTCGCCCGCTGGAGCCCCGCCACCGAGACCTGGCGGACGTACCTGCGCGGCCACGACGGCTTCGTCGGCGCCGAGCGCACGGCCGAGTGGCGCGCCGAGATCACCGGCAACGCCGGGTGGTACCGCGTCGAGCTGACCGCCGGCCGGGGCAAGGCCGTCACGAGCGAGCGTTTCCAGGTGAGCTGCTGACCGACTGCCTGGCCGCCTCGACCCAGCGCGGCACGCCCACCCGCTCGGCCACCTCCAGGGCCTTCTCGTAGTGCTCGCGAGCGGCCTCGGGCTGGCCCAGGCGGACCGCCAGGTCGCCGAGGGTCAGCGCCACCGGCCACAGCGCGACCACGCCGGTGCCGGCGCCCGCCACCCGGTCGGCGAACGGCTTGAGCTTGTCGTAGCAGTCGACCATCCGCTCGCGGTCGTCGAGCAGCATGCCGGCCAGCGCCCGCCAGGTCATCGCCAGCTCGTACAGGAAGTCGGGCCGCACCGGGGGACGGGTGGCGGCCACCGCCTTGGCGTCGTTGACGTGGCCCGCCGAGGCCAGCGCCAGCGCGTACGCGTCGAGCGTCCACTTCGCGCCGCGCAGGTGTTTCTCGGCCAGCAGGTCGACCGTCTCGGCCGCCCTCCCGGCCACCAGGTGCAGGCAGAACGTCGTGATCAGCGGCAGGTCCTGGCGGCCCTCCAGCATGCCGGCCCGCGCTGTCATGCGGGCCGCCTCGCGGTAGGCCCGCTCGGCGCCCTCGTAGTCGCCGGCGATCATCAGCCGCTGACCCGAATACCACACCACGACCGCGGCGGGCGCCGACAGGTCGTACTGCTTGGCCAGGCTGTGGGCCGCCGCGGCGTGCTCGTCGGCCACCGCGAACTCGCCCCTGGCCGCCGCGCACTCCAGCAGCACCAGGTGGGCCAGCGCCTGGGTGGCCATCTGGCCCGAACGCTGGGCGACCTCCAGCAGCTCCCGGCCGATGCTCTCGCGCGAGTCGACCGCCGGGATGTCGTACGACTGCCGCAGCCGCCCGCTCAGCGCCGCCGCGATCAGCGCCGGGTCGCCGCTCTGCCGGGCCAGCTCCAGCGCCTCCAGCGACGCCTGCCGCCCGCGCTCGGGCGAGGAGGAGCCCTCCAGCTCCAGTGCCAGCGTGGTGAGCAGGCTCGCCCGCAGCCGCTGCTCGCCCGGCGGCAGCTCCATGAGCGCCTTCTCGGTGACGTCGACGATCTCCCACGCCGTACGGGTGAAGTCGCGCGCCATGCCCTTGTGCGGCACGGCCAGCGACGCCGCCACCTTCGCGGTGATCTCCAGGTCACCCAGCGGCAGCGCGGCGTCCATCGCCTGGCGGCGCAGCAGCCGGGCCGCATGCATGTCGCCGCACAGCGCGAGCGCCCGGATCTGGCGCAGCATGAGCCGCAGCCGCTCCTTGGCGCGCTCCGGCAGGTCGCCCCGCTCGTCGCCGCGGGACCGGTCGAACGCGGCGATGGCCTGCTCCCACAGCATGGCCGCCTCGCGGTGGGCGAAGCGCCGCTCGGCCTGCTCGGCCGCCAGGCCCGCGTAGTGGACCGCCTTGCCGGCCGCGTCGGCCAGGTAGTAGTGGTGGGCCAGGGCCGCCACGTCGGACGGCGCCCGCTGCTCGATGACCGCCGCCACGGCCGCGTGCAGCCGGGTGCGGCGCAGCCGGGAGGCGTCGGAGTAGATGGTGTCGCGCACCAGGTCGTGGTCGAACCTGAGCAGCCCGGGCCCCGGCTCGGTCACCAGCCCGGCCAGCAACGCCGCCTCGACGGCCTCGATCACCGCGTCCTCGTCGCCGGCGACCGCGATCAGCACGTCGAGATCGACGTCGCGGCCGATCACCGCCGCCTGCAGCAGGATCTGCTGGGCGCCCGACGGCAGCCGCGAGATGCGCCGCCGCAGCACGTCACGCACCCCGGAGGGCACCTGCGAGAGCACCTCGGTGGCGCTGGCCCGGTCGGCCGCGCCCTCGGAGTCGAGCAGCCGCACGGTCTCGCGGACGAAGAACGGGTTGCCGCCGGTACGCTCGACGATCGACTCGACCGCGTCCTCGTCGATCTCGCGGACGCAGGTGGCCTTGACCAGCTCGGCCACCGCCTTCGGGTCGAGCCCCGACAGGCCCACGCGGACCGGGCCGAGCCGGGCCAGGGCGGCCAGCACGTCGGACTGGCGGTCGTCGAGCTCGCTCTCCCGGCACGTCACCACGAGCAGCACCCGGCTGGTCGCCAGCAGGCTCGGCAGCGCGCGCAGCAGGGCCAGCGTCTGGTCGTCGGCCCAGTGCAGGTCTTCGAGCGTCAGCAGCACGGGGCCGCGTCGCGCCACCCCCGCGAGGTAGCCGCCGACCGCGCGGTGCAGGCGGAAGCCGCCGGAGACCTCGTCCTCGTCGGGATCGGGGGCGGCGTCGTCGAGCAGCGGCGCGAGCAGCTGGGCGTATTCGCCGGCGCCGGTCATGCCGACGAGCGTGCGCAGGATCTCGACCCACGCCCAGCCGGGCGGGGTGGCGCTGGAGTCGGGGCAGGCGCCCGAGGCGGTGGTCCAGCCGTCGGCGGCCAGCCGGCTCTCCAGCTGACGCAGCAGCGTGGTCTTGCCCGCGCCGGCCACACCGGTCACGACGGCGACCTGGAACCGGCCGGTACGGGAGGCCGCGGTGGTCAGCCGGGCCAGCTCGGCGTCACGGCCGACGAACGGCTCTGGCTCCAGCGGCGGCGGCTCGACGGGCTGGGCCGGCCGGGGCGGCCAGGTGTCGGTGACCGGCGCCGCGGCCCTCGGGGCGCGCGCCGGCGGCGCCAGGTCGAGCTCGGGCGACTGGGCCAGGATGTCGGATTCGAGCTTGCGCAGCGCGGGCCCCGGGTCGATGCCCAGCTCGTCGGCGAGGATCGTCCGGGCCCGGCGCAGCGCGGCCAGCGCGTCGCCCTGGCGGCCGCAGCGGTAGAGGCCGAGCGCCAGCAGCCGCCAGCCCTCCTCGCGCAGCGGGTGCTCGGTGGTGAGCGCCTCCAGGTCGGGCACGGTCTCGGCGTGCATGCCGAGCCGCAGGCCGGTGTCGGCGTGGCGGTCGCGGGCCACCAGGCGCAGCTCGGTGAGCCGGTTGACCTCGGCCTCGGCCCACGCCTGGTCGGCGAAGTCGGAGTAGGGGGTGCCGCGCCACAGGCCGAGGGCCTTCTCCAGGCGGGCGCGCGCGGACTGCGGGTCGCCCTCCTCCAGATGCTCGCCCGCGGCGCGTACGAGCTGCTCGAACCGGAGCGCGTCGACCTGGTCGGGGGCCACGCGCAGCGCGTAGCCGGAGGCGACCGTCACCAGCAGCCGGTTGGGGCCGCCGCGCGGGCGGCCGGGCTCCAGCACCCTGCGCAGGCGCGAGATGTAGACCTGCAGGCCCGACTGCGCGCCCTTGGCCGCGTCGTCGTCCCACAGATCGTAAAGAAGCGTGTCAACAGGAACGACCTGGCCTCTGGCCACGAGAAGCCGGGCGAGGACGGCCCGCTGCCGCAGACCGCCGAGGTCGAGTTCGTCGTCGTGTTCGTACGCCTCGACTGGCCCCAGAACTCGGAACGCCACCATGTCAGCCGCCACGCTATGCGCGCCCGGGAACCACGCACAAGGCCCGGGGTTCACTAACACGCGATGGGTTCGGGATTATCACGGAGAAGCCTTCGATATCGCGGATGGGGGCTCCGCGCCGGCGTTCCGGCCGTTGCGCCTGCGCAGCAGTGCCCAAGCGCCCAGTGCCAGGCCGCCGAACGGGATCTCGACAGTGTAAGTCCAGAACCCGAAGATCAGTGCGGTGGCCGTCGCCGGTGCGACCGGCACGCCGAACGCCGTGGTCAGCAGCAGCACCACGCCGCCCTCCATGATCCCCGCGCCGCTCGGCGTGATCAGCGCGCTGGTGAGCACACGCGACAGCGCGAAGACGGCGATCGACTGCGCGAGGCCGGGCCAGGCGCCGGTGGCGTGCATGCAGACCGCCATGATCGCCCACTGGAAGCCCAGGAAGAACAGCATGCCGAGCGAGAGCCCCGGCCACCGGGTGTGCACCAGGCCGGCCGTGTCGGCGCGCAGCCGGTGGAACGCCTCGGAGGCGTGCAGCCTCAGCCGCAGCAGCCGGGTGATCGCGTCGAGAACACGCCCGAGCACGACGGCGGCCCGTTCCCAGTAGAGCGCGACCGCCACGATCGCGCACAGCACGAGGATGGAGATCGCGCCCGTCCAGCCCGCGTTGGCGACGGTGGAGTCGGGTACCTCGCCCGCCAGGAGCAGCGCGATGATGCCGACCGCCGGCAGGACGAACCTGAACAACGTGTTCCAGATGCCGCTGACCAGCGTCATGACCACGAACGCCCGGCTGCCGAAGCCCCAGCCCTTGGTCATCGCGAACGACAGCGCCACCCCGAGCGCGCCGCCGAACGGCAGCAGGTTGCTCACCGCGCTGCCCGCCGCGTTGAGCGTCAGGCCCTGCAGGTTGCTCAGCCCGGGCAGGGAGTTGGTCAGCACGAACGAGTACGCCAGCAGGCTCAGCAGCCACAGCGCGGCCATGAGGGCGATCTCGCCGGCGTCGAGCCTGCCGAACACCGCGCCGATCTCGTGCCAGGAGACCGGCTTGCCGGTGAGGGCGCGCACGATCTGCGGCAGGTAGACCACGAGCAGCACGGCGAGCCCGAGCGACAGCACGGACAGGGTGATCTGGAGCCACTTGTTCTTCATCGTGGGTCCAGTTTGCCGTGCGGCGGGGGGAGGACCGTCGTCCGGAGGGATTACTTGGGCCACCCGTCGAAGGGATGACTGAGGCGGGCGCCGGGCGGCAGGTCGCGGCGGACGTACCACTCGGTGCCGAAGACGAGGCGGTAGAGCGGGCGCGGGACCTTCAGCATGACGGCGAGGGTGCGGTCGCTGTCGCCGCCGCTGGCCTGGGAGGCGTGCGCGGCCATGGAGGCCCGCTTCTGTTTCGTATATCTCCGGACGTTCACCCGGTGCGTGATCGTCTCGCCCGGCGAGTACGCGCTCTCGAACGTGCGTACGTCGAACTCCGGCGGGAACCGGTAGAAGCGGCCGGCCAGCCTCAGCAGCCGGACCAGCGGGTCGCGGTTGACCGTCGCCTCCAGCACGATCTCGGTGCCCGCGATCTTCGCCGCCCGCCTGCCCACGCGGTGGACCTGCACATGGTCGGGGTGCCCGTAGCCGCCCGCCGGATCGTAGATGGTCAGCAGGTCGGCTTTCTCCTCCAGCAGGATCTCGGCGAGGGCCTTGGCGGCCGCTTCCGTGTCGGCGTCGATGAAGGCGTTGTCGGGCCGCTCGTCGGCGACCCCGCCCTTGGGGCTCAGCCCCGAGTCGCCGTAGCCGAGGCACTCGACGCGGGCGCAACCGAGCAGCGCGGCCGAGGTGTAGAGCTCCTTGAGCCTGGTCTCGCCGAGGGCCTCGCCCGGCTCCATCTCGGCCAGGCCGCGCTCGCCCGCGGTGGCGACCACGAGGACCACGCGGTGTCCCTCGGCCGCGAGCTTCGCCATGGTGCCCGCCGTCAGCAGGGCCTCGTCGTCGGGGTGGGCATGGAAGAACACAGCGGTACGTGGAGGCACAGGCCCCAGATTAGTCTGGGAGGGGTGCGGATCTTTCACGTGAGTGACTGTTACCTGCCACGACTCGGGGGGATCGAGGTCCAGGTGGCCGATCTCGTGCGCATGCAGCGCGCGGCCGGGCACGAGGTGTCGGTGGCCACGGCGACCCAGGGGGAGCCGATCGAGGGCGTGCGCCGCATCGTCGCGCGGATGCCGTTCGACCTGCCGGTGCACCCGTTCGGTGCAGGTCATCTGACGCGCTGGATCACCTCGTCGCGTCCCGACGTGGTGCACGTCCACACGGGGGCGGTCTCGCCGTTCGCGTGGATGGGCGTGCGGGCGGCGTTCCGGGCGGGGGTGCCGTGCGTGGTGACGGTGCACAGCATGTGGGATCCGGGCACGCGGGCGCTCTACCGGCTGCTGCGGCTGGCGTACGGCTGGCAGCGGTGGCGGTTGGTGGCGACCACGGTGAGCAACGCCGCCGCGGCGCCGATCAGGGCGGTGGCGGGGCCGACGGTGCCGGTGCGGGTGGTGTCCAACGGGCTCGACCTGTCGGGCTGGGCGCCGCCGCCGGGGCCGCCCGACCGGCGCGAGGAGGTGCACATCGTCGCGGTGGGCCGGCTGGCGCCGCGCAAGCAGCCCGTACGGCTGCTGCGGCTGCTGCGGACGGCCCGCGCCCGGGTGCCGGCCCGCATCCCGATGCGGGCGACGATCGTCGGCGACGGCCCGGCGCGCGGGCAGATGGAGCGTTATCTGGCCCGGCACGGCATGGCCGACTGGGTGTCGCTGCCCGGCCGCTACACCCGTGAGCAGATCGCGAAGGTGCTGGAGTCGGCCGACGTGTTCGTGGCGCCCGCGCCACGTGAGTCGTTCGGGATCGCGGCGCTGGAGGCGCGGGCGGCTGGTCTGCCCGTGGTGGCCAGGGCGCAGAGCGGGGTCGCCGACTTCGTCACGAACGGCACGGAGGGGCTGCTCGGCCGTTCGCTGGACGATCTCGCGCGGGCGGTGGCGCGGCTGTGCTCCGACGCGGAGTTGCGCGCCTCGATCGCCGCGCACAACCGCGCGACACCGCCCACCGCCGGGGCGTGGCCCACGGTCCTGGAGGGCTTCGGCCGGGCGTACCGCCAGGCCAGGGACAGACACGCGCCCTCGCCCCGCGCCACGTGACGGCGAGTGTCACGCGGTAAGCGGAGGCCCGTGTCCGGTGATGGTGGGTGTCACGCGGTAGCGCAGGCCCCTGTCTCGTGACGGTCGCGTGTCACTCGCGGTGCAGGACCACGTAGCCGTCGCGTTCGAACTTCTTCACGTAGCCCCCGGCGAGCAGTTCCGCGACCTCGGCGGCCTGTTCGTCGAGCGAGCCGAACGGGAACTCCCTGCGGGCCACGTCGGCCACCACCCACGGCGAGCCGTGCGGCGCGTCGCTCCACAGGAGCACGTTGGCCGTCGAGGTGAGCGCCGGCCCGATCGAGTTGGCGGCCTCCACCGTCACGCCCTGCGGTACCCGCGGCGGTCGCCTTGGACTCGCGGTAGAAGTCGGCGTGGTGAAGCCGATCGAGCGCGAACCGAGGCACCAGCGTGAGCGCGACCACGCAGACGGCCACCGCCCAGGCGAGCGTGAGCGAGGCGTCGCCGGAGCGCCGGGTCCGGCGCAGCAGCCGGGCCAGCCCGTCCACGCCCGCGCAGAACAGGATCACCACGGTGAACGCGCTGTACTGGAAGTCGGCCTGCCACCACTGCTCGCGGTCGGCCAGCATGCGTACGAGCACGTGTGGCGCGGCCGCCAGCGACAGCGGCGAGAGCAGGCAGAGCAGCAGTGTCGGCCACACCGGCAGGAACAGCGTGTCGATCTCGGCCTCGGCCCCGAGCAGCAGCTGCACGGCGCCGATCGGGTCGCTCACCAGCGCCAGGAGCGCGCTGGCCGGTCAGCTCGATCCTCCGGAGGGCGGGTGCGGCGCGGGCCCCCGGCCGTACCGCCGGCGTCTCACCCGTCACGGTGATCAACCCTAGACGCGGTCGCCGCCCACTCCTGCCCCCCACAGGGGGACGGCGACCGCGGGCCCGTCAGGTGCAGGCAGCCGTGATCTTGCTGGTGAAGCCGTTCAGCTTGCCGGTGAACTCCGTGGCGCTGCTGAGGTCGCCGCCCTCCATCGTCTGGAAGCCGTCGGCGAGGTCGTTCAGCGCGGCGGCGACTTCGCCGTCGTACTTGCCCGCGAGCTCCTTGGCCTGGTCCGCCGCGGTCTTCGACGCCTCGCCGAGGGCATCCTGGTCCGTGGGGTTCGATGTGATGGCGTTGCTCCACTCGGTGGCGATCTTGCTGGCTTCGCCGGCGGCGGTGTTGCAGTCGACGGCCTGCCCGACGGCGCCGCAGGAGGTGACGCCGAGGACGGCAAGAGTCAGCGTCGCGGCCGTGACGGCCAGGCGACGGCGAGGGGGTGTCATTTCCATGCCCTTCGTAGGTGTGGCGAACGAAGAACATGGTAGAAGTCACGACTTAACCGTCACTTGCACCCCAGTAGCACCAAGGGTGTCAAGGGGAGGTAAAGCCCTGCAAGAGCGCTCGAACGACTTCCTCCGGTTCGGGTAGGGGGAGGTCCAGCAGCCCCCGGTAGGCGACGAATCCGGTGAACAGGTCGGTGAGCAACCACAGGTCCGCGTCAGGGGAGAGTTCGCCGCGCTCGATGGCGCGCTCGTACACGACCCACGAGCGTTCCATGCGCGTCCGCATGCCGGTGCGGACGATCTCGGCGACGGCGGGGTCTCGGCCGGCCTCGCCGTACACCTGCTTGGCCAGGCGCGCGATCCCGGGCAGCCGCCAGAGGGCGAGCGTGTCGGTGACCACCACGTGCAGGTCGCCCGCCAGCGACCCGGTGTCGGGGACGGCGACGTGGGCGTCCATGAAACCGGCGATGGCCTCCAGGAGCATGTCGCGTTTGCTGCCGTACCGGCGGAAGACGCTCGCTCTGCCGACGCCGGCCGCAGCGGCGACGTCGTCCATGGTGAAGTCGAGGCCATGGGTGAGCACCAGGGTCGCCGCGGCCTGCCGGATGCGCTCGCCGACCGCGGGGTCGGCCTTGCGGCCGCGTGCAGACATTGTGATACTCCAAGTATCTGATACTGAGGGTCTCATGAGACGAGGACGGTAATGAGGGTAGTGGTGATCGGTGCCGGCGTCGCGGGGCTCGCCCTGGCGCGCGGCCTGCTGAGCGCGGGCCACGACGTCGAGGTGTACGAGGAGGCCCCCGAGCCGCGTACGGCAGGCGGCTCGATCACGCTCTGGCCCGGCAGCACGGCCATCCTGGAGCGGCTCAAGGTCGACCTCGTCGGTGTCGGCCGCCGCCTGGAGACCATGGAGTCCTGGTCCGGCGACGGCCGCCCGCTGTTCACCGTCGACCTGACGGCCGCCGAACGCCGCTACGGCCACCCGACCGTCCACGTGGCCCGCAGCGAGCTGGTCGAGGTGCTCGCCGACGGCGTGCCCGTGACGTACGGCGCGCGGGCCGAGCACGTCGTGCCCGAGCGGGCCGAGGTGCGGCTGGCCGGCGGCGGCACCGTCCGCGGCGACGTGCTCGTGGGCGCCGACGGCCGCCGCTCGGCGGTGCGCGCCGCGCTGTGGGGCGACGACCCGGCCCGGCTGAGCGGCTGGGTCACCTGGCAAGGCTTCACCAGCAGTCCCACCGCGCTGACCGGGCAGCGCCGCGCCGTGATGATCCCCGGCGGGCAGGGCCTGTGCGGGCTGATCCCGGCGGGCAGGGGCCGGTTGCTGTGGTGGTTCGACGTCAGGTCGGCCCCCGGCCGGTCCTTCTGGGAGGACGACCCCCGCATCGTGGAACGGCTGCGCGAGCGGTTCGCGGGCTGGCCTGACCCGGTGGCCGCCGTCCTGGAGAGCCTCGGGGAGCCCGACTTCTTCCCCCATCACCGCCATCACGTCCCCGTGGCCTGGGGGAAGGGCCCGACGACGCTGGCCGGCGACTCGGCGCACACCATGCCGCCCACCATGGCCCAGGGCGCCAACCAGGCGCTGGAGGACGCCTGGGTGCTCAGCCACTCGATCGGCGACCTGCGCGCCTACGAGCGGGCCAGGACGAAGGTGGTGCGCCGGCCCGCGCGGCTGGCCGCGACGGAGGTCACCAACGTGCAGCAATTCTTCGCGGGGCTGATCCCCGACCGGCTCGCGACCAGGATGTACACGGCGTGGCTGCGCGGCGCCAGCAACTACCTCTTGACAGTGTCCTGAGCGCCGCCGCACCATGCCGCATATAGCGCAACTTTGCGCGTAATACGCAACAAGGCGGTGTCGGTTGACCAACACGTCGAGCCTGATCCCCACGCTTCCCGGCCGTTCCTACACCGACCCCGAGATCTTCGCCGGCGAGCAGGCCAAGATCTTCGAAAGCCTCTGGTTCTGCGCGGTCCGCGTGCAGGACCTGCCGAAGCCGGGCGCGTTCCGTACGGTGCAGGTCGGGCGGGAGAGCGTGATCGTCGTGCGCGGGCGCGACGAGCGGCTGCGCGCCTTCCTCAACGTCTGCCGCCACCGCGGCGCCCGCCTGTGCGTCGAGCAGGCGGGCCAGGTCGGCCGCACGCTCAGGTGCGCCTACCACGCCTGGTCCTACGACCTCGACGGCCGGCTCGCCGCCGCGCCCAACCTGGCCAAGATGCCCGACATCGACCGGGCCGCGTACGGGCTCGTTCCCGTCCACCTGCGCGAGTGGCTGGGCTACGCCTGGGTCTGTCTGGCCGCCGAGCCGCCGTCGTTCGAGGAGACCGTGACGTACGCGGCCACCGAACGCCTTGGCGACCCCGGGGCCATCGACCGCTACCGCGTGGACGAGCTGGTCCTGGGCCGCCGCATCGTCTACACCGTCAAGGCCAACTGGAAGCTCCTGGTCGAGAACTTCATGGAGTGCTACCACTGCGCCACCATCCACCCCGAGCTGACCGCCGTGCTGCCGGAGTTCGCCGGCGGCTACGCCGCGCAGTACTACGTGGGCCACGGCGCCGCCTTCGCCGAACGGGCGGAGGGCTTCACCGTGGACGGCGGGCCGGGCTTCGACCGGCTGCCCGGCGTGGCGCAGGAGCAGGACCGCCGCTACTTCGCGATCACCGTCAAGCCGCAGGTGTTCGTCAACCTGGTGCCCGACCACGTGATCCTGCACCGGATGTACCCCATGGCCGTGGACCGGACGGTGGTGGAGTGCGACTGGCTCTACCACCCGGAGGTGGTGGCCTCCGGCGCCGATCTGTCACGGTCGGTCGAGCTCTTCCACCGGGTCAACGAGCAGGACTTCGACGCCTGCGAACGGACCCAGCCGGGCATGGCGTCGCGGGCGTACCGCGAGGGCGGGGTACTCGTGCCGAGCGAGCACCACATCGCCCTCTTCCATCAGTGGGTGAACCTGCGCCTGCGCGGATAGCGCACGGTCAGGCCGCCGTACTTCGCCTGGCCGGTGATGACCACGTAGAGGGAGCCGGGACGGGGCCGGCCGGGCACGTCGGAGGAGGCCTTGCCCCAGTCGGACTGGAAGGCGTCCACGTTCGCCACCGCGCCCTCGGGCAGGATGATCTTGGCGGAGCCGTAGTTGAGGTCCAGCTCGATGTCCACGACCTGATGGGTGATGACGGCTTGCGAGAGGTCGAGCTCGACGCTGCCGTACTTGGAGGCGGCGCGCAGCCGCCGGGGGACGGCCCAGTCTCCGGAGCGCTTGATGTTGCCCGACTTCGACTCCAGGTCGATCACCTCGTCGACCCGCTCGACCGGCAGGTCGGTGACCAGGCCCTGGAGGTCGGCGTAGGTCTTCGCGGTCAGCGCGATCTCCAGGCGGTCTTCGAGCTCCAGGTGGGTGAGGCGCCCTTCGGTGAACGCCTGCTGTAGCTGCTGCGCGGTGCGCTCGCGATCCCCATCCGAGACGCGCATCTGCATTTCCGACATATCCCGAGCATAGGGACGCGCCGATCAGAACGGGAGGCGTCGGCCGGAAGGAGTGCGCAGATCGAGGGTGGGCTCTTTGGGTCGGCTTGGACGGGGACGGTGAATGACCTGGACTCTTTTCACAAGATATGAGGTACCCCGTGGAGTGCCGTGAACTCCTCGCCCTTGGGTAGCGTGATGAGCGATGCCGGCCGAGCCCTTCCACCACGCGGTTCTCTTCTACCGGGGAGACCGCGAATACGTGGCTGCCACCACCGCTTTCCTGCGCGCGGGGCTGGCCGCGGGCGAGCCGGTCGCGGTGGCCGTCCCGGCTGCCCGGCTCGCGCTGATCAGGTCGGCGCTCGGCCCCGAGGCCGAGGCGGTCTGCCTGTTCGACATGGCTGAGGCGGGGCGCAACCCGGGCCGGATCCTGCCGGCCGTGCTGCGCGACTTCGCCGACCGGAATCCCGGCCGCCACGTCCGCATCATCGGCGAGCCGATCTGGCCGGGCCGCACCGCGCTCGAATACCCGGCCTGCGTCCAGCACGAGGCGCTCATCAACCCGTCGTTCGCCGGCCGGCCGGTGACGATCGTGTGCCCGTACGACGCCGGGGGCCTGCCGGAGGAGGTGCTGCGCGAGGCGGCGCGGACCCATCCCGTGCTGCGCGCCGGCGCGGGGGAGCGGCCCAGCGGCGACTACGCGCCCGAGGTGGTGTTCCAGCACCACAACCGGCCGTTCGACGAGCCGGAGAAGGTCGTCTCGCTGCGGTTCGACCGCACCAACCTGTCGGCGGCGCGCATGCTGGCCGCGCGGGAGGGCGCGGAGCTGGGCTTCCGCGGCGACCGCCTCGACGACATCCGGCTCGTGGTGGCCGAGCTCGCCGCCAACAGCCTCGACCACGGCGGCGGCTCCGGCACGGTCCGGGTGTGGGACGCCGACGGCGTGCTGGTGTGCGAGGTCGCCGACCGCGGCCACATCACCGACCCGCTGGCGGGCCGCCGGCCGGTCGACCCGCAGTGCCCGGGCTCGCGCGGCCTGCTCATCGTCAACCTGCTCAGCGACCTCGTCCGCGTGTACACCCGGCCGGGCGCGACCACGGTCCGCGTCTACTTCGACTCCCGGCGGCCCTTCTGACGGCCCGTCCGGAGGCTCAACGCTCGACGTCGGCCATGCTGGCGTAGCGGTCGCCGCGTACGGCGTCCGGCGGCACGGCCTCGGCCAGCGCGGCGAGCTGCTCGGGCGTCAGGGTGACGTCGGCCGCGGCGGCGTTCTCCTCCAGGTACTTCAGCCGCTTGGTACCCGGGATCGGCACGATGTCGTCGCCCTGGGCCAGCACCCAGGCCAGCGCGAGCTGCGCCGTCGTGACGCCGGCCGCCTCGGCGATCCGCTGGACCTCGGCCACCAGCGCCCTGTTGTGCGCGGCGTTCTCGCCGGTGACGCGCGGCAGGCTCCGGCGGAAGTCGCCCTCCGGCAGCTCCTCGGGCGGCGGCAACGCGCCCGTCAGCAGCCCGCGGCTGATCGGCGAGTACGCCACCAGCCCGATCCCGAGCTCCCGGGCGGCCGGCAGGATCTCCGCCTCCAGCCCCCTGGTGAACAACGAGTACTCGCTCTGCAGGGCGGTGATCGGGTGCACGGCGTGCGCCTCGCGCAGCGTGCCGGCGCTCACCTCCGACAGCCCGAGGTAGCGCACCTTGCCCTGCTCGACCAGCTCCGCCATGGCTCCGACCGACTCCTCGATCGGCACGCCGGGGTTGCGGCGGTGCAGGTAGTAGAGGTCGACGTGGTCGACGCCGAGGCGGCGCAGCGAGGCGTCGCAGGCGGCCCTGATGTAGTCGGGGCTGTTCTCGATCGTGCGGGTGCCGCCCTCGCGCTTGATGCCGAACTTGGTGGCGAGCACCACCTCGTCGCGCCGGCCCTTGATGGCCCGGCCGACGAGCTCCTCGTTGGTGCCGTTGCCGTACATGTCGGCCGTGTCGAGGAAGTCGATGCCGAGGTCGAGGGCGCGGCGGATGACGGCGACGGACTCCTGATCGTCACCCTGGCCGTAGAAATCGGACATGCCCATGCAGCCGAGGCCGAGCGCCGAGACCCGCAGGCCGTCCGTGCCGAGCGTGCGCTTGCGCATAGTCATCTCCCTGTGAGAGTCCCCGATTCGCGGTTCCCCTTCCCCTGGTCGCGGGTGCCGTACCAGCCCTGAGGGGGCGGGCTCTATCAGGGGTCGGGTTCCGCCAGGTCAGCGCGCGTGGCGGGGGCCTGGCCCGGCCAAAGGCGTAAGGGATGTCTCAGGGCCGGTTCGGGATGATCTCCGATGGTCGCCGGGTCCGCCTGCCGCGAGCTTGGAGGCATGAGGGGATTGCTTGTCAGTGGGTTCGCGGCCATCGGCGCCGGCAGCGCCGCCATGCTCGCGCTGCACGCCGGTTCGGACCTGGACCCGCTGCACAGCGTGATCAGCGAGTACGCCTTCCAGCCCGCCGGCTGGCTGCTGCCGGCGTCGCTGACGTCGTTCGCGGTCGGCAGTGTGCTGATCGCCGAGGCCCTGCGCCGGGCCGGCGCCGGCCGCTGGGTCGTGGTGCTGCTGCTGGCGTGGGCGGCGAGCATGTTCCTGATCGGCGCCTTCCCGACCGACCGGCCCGGCGTGCCGTTGTCGCTGTCGGGTGGCATCCACCGCTACGCCGCCTTCGCCGCGTTCGCGGTGATGCCGCTGGCGGGCCTGCTGCTGGCCCGCGCCCGGATCCGGTACGCCGGCGCGGTGCGCGTGCTCAGCGGCCTCGCCCTGGCCGCGCTGGTGCTGGTCGTCGTCCCGTACGTGGTGCGCATGGCCGGCGTCCCGCTGACCAACGACGACATCCCGGCGGGGCTGACCCAGCGGATCGTCGTGGTCACCGAGCTGGGCGTGCTGGCGCTGGCCGGGCTGTCGATGCTGAGGCCCGCTCCCCGCGCGGTCCGCGGCCTGGCGCAGGCGTGAAAGCCGCCACCGGGGATAGGGGGAGCCCATGACGATACTGATCGCGTATGACGGTTCCGACGACGCCAAGACGGCGATCGCCTTCGCCGGGCAGATGTTCCGCGGCAGGGACGCGGTCGTGCTGACGGTGTGGGAGCGGGTGGCGATGACCGCGGCCCGAGCCTCGGCCGGGCTCATGGTGGCGCTCGACCAGACCGGCGCGGAGGACGCGGCGATCGAGCGTGCGATGACCGAGTTGTCCCAGCAGGGGGCCGAGCTGGCGCGCCAGGCGGGGCTGGACGCGGAGCCGCGTTGCGACGTCAACTCCGTGGCGGTCTGGTCCACGATCGTGGACGTGGCCGACGAGCTGGACGCCGAATTGATCGTGACCGGCACCAGGGGCCTGGGCGGGGTGCGCTCGCTGCTGCTGGGCAGCACGTCCGACCGGGTGCTGCACCACGCGCACCGCCCGGTCCTGGTGGTGCCCGGTCCGGACAAGGACACCTGACCGTTCACCTCCCCGTTGCCACCCGCTCGGGACGAATGCGGCAAAGTAGGTCCTCCTGGGTGAAAGAGGAGGCGGAGGGCCTTGCGCGACGAACTGGCGCGGCGGCTCGGCACCACCGACGCGGTGGTCGTCGGGCTGAGCGCGATGATCGGCGCGGGTGTGTTCGCCGCGTTCGCGCCCGCCGCCGCGGCGGCGCACGGCTGGCTGCTGCTGTCGCTGGCCCTGGCCGCCGTCGTGGCGTACTGCAACGCCACCTCCTCGGCCCGCCTGGCCGCCGTCCACCCCGAGTCGGGCGGCACGTACGTCTACGGCCGCCGCCGCCTCGGCCCCCTGTGGGGTTATACCTGGCGGGCTGGGGCTTCACCGTCGGCAAGACCGCCTCCTGCGCGGCGATGGCGCTCACGTTCGCCGCCTACGTCGCTCCCGGCCACGAACGCCCGGTCGCCGTCGCCGCAGTCGCCGCGCTGACCCTGCTCAACCTGTTCGGCGTGCAGCGCTCGGCCGGCCTGGCCCGGGTGATCGTGACGTTCGTGCTGGCCGTGCTCGCCGCCGTGATCGTCGCCGGGCTGTTCGGGGACGATCGCGTCAGCTTCGGCTGGTTCGCGAACACGCCGTACCCCGGCGGCGCCGTCACCGCCTGGGACGTGCTGCAGGCGGGCGGCCTGCTCTTCTTCGCCTTCGCCGGGTACGCCAGGATCGCCACGCTCGGCGAGGAGGTCCGCGACCCCGCCCGTACCATCCCGCGGGCCATCGGCATCGCGCTCGGCGTCACGCTCGTCGTCTACCTGCTGGTCGCCCTGGCCGCGCTGCGCGCGCTCAAGCCGGAGCTGCTGGCCCGCTCCACCGCTCCGCTGGCCGACGTGGTGCGCGAGGCAGGGGCCGGATGGCTCGCGCCCGTGGTGCAGGCCGGTGCGGCGGTGGCGGCGCTCGGCGCGCTGCTCGCGCTGCTGCTCGGCGTCTCCCGCACGGTGCTGGCCATGGCCCGCGAGCGCGACCTGCCGGGCGTGCTGGCCGCGGTGGACCCGGTGCGGCAGGTGCCCCGCCGGGCCGAGGCCGCGGTCGGCGTCGCGGTGATCGTGCTGCTGCTGGTCGCCGACCTGCGCGAGGCGATCGGGTTCTCGTCGTTCGGTGTGCTCGTCTACTACGGCATCGCGAACGCCTCCGCGCTCACGCTGGGCCGCGATGAGGGCGCGCCGCCGCGCGCCGTCCCGGTGCTCGGGCTGGTGCTCTGCCTGACGCTGGCCGCCACGCTGCCCACCGCCTCGGTGCTGGCCGGCCTCGCCGTCTTCGCCGTCGGGCTGGCGATTTATCTGGTACGCCGCCGCCCACTCCGGCGGCTACCATGAACGCCATGACGACGTGCGCGCTGATGACGGCCCTGTAGGGGCTTTCTTCCGCACGTCGAGGCCCTGCTAGCCGGGGCCTCTCGTCGTGCCGGGGCCCCACGGGAGGCATCCGATGTACATCACGACGACCATTCCCTACGTCAACGCCCGGCCCCATCTCGGCCACGCGCTGGAGCTCGTCCAGGCCGACGTGCTGGCCCGCCACCACCGGCGGCGCGGCGAGCCCGTACGGTTCCAGACCGGCACCGACGACAACTCGCTGAAGAATGTGCTGGCCGCCGAGGCCGAGGGCGTGCCGGTGCGGGAGCTGGTCGACCGCAACGCCGCCGCCTTCGAGGGCCTGCGCGGCCCGCTCGACCTGTCGTTCGACTCCTTCATCAGGACGAGCGCCCATCCCGGCCACCGACCCGGCGTCGAGCGCGTCTGGCAGGCCACCGCGCACGACCTGTACACCCGTCACTACGAGGGCCTCTACTGCGTGGGCTGCGAGCAGTTCTACCCGCAGGGCCCCTGTCCCGACGGGCACGAGGCGCCGCTGCAGCCGGTGTCCGAGGTGAACTGGTTCTTCCGGCTCTCCCGCTACCGGGACGCCCTGCTCGACCTCATCGGTGGCGGGCGGCTGCGCGTCGAGCCCGCCGCGCGGCGCAACGAGGTGCTCGCGTTCCTGCGGGCCGGGCTGGACGACATCAGCGTCTCCCGCTCGGCCGCCCGGGCGCGCGGCTGGGGCATCCCGGTGCCCGGCGATCCCGGCCAGGTCGTCTACGTCTGGTGGGACGCGCTGGCCAACTACGTCACCGCCCTCGGCGGCGGCGACTACGAGCGCTGGTGGGAGCGCGAGGCGCGCAAGGTGCACCTCGTGGGCAAGGGCGTGATCCGGTTCCACGCGGTGTACTGGCCGGCGATGCTGCTGTCGGCCGGGCTGCCGCTGCCCACGGCGATCTTCGTGCACGACTACCTCACCGCGGACGGCCGCAAGATCAGCAAGTCGTCGGGGAACGCCGCCGACCCCGTGGCGCTCGTGGACGCGTACGGGGTGGACGCCGTGCGGTGGTGGCTGCTGCGCGAGGTGCCGCGCGTGGGCGACGCCGACTTCACCGAGGCCCGCCTGGTCGCCAGGGCCGACCAGGACCTCGCGGGCGGCCTCGGCAACCTGGTCAGCCGGGTGACCGTCATGGTCGGCCGGTTCCTGGACGGTCACGTGCCCCCGGCGGGGGAGCCGCTGGCCGAGGTGGCGGAGCCGGTGCACGAGGCGCTGGAGGACTTCGACTTCCGGCGGGCGGCCGGGGCCGTCTGGGGGCTCGTGGAGGAGGCCAACAAATTCGTCGAGCTCACCCGGCCGTGGCAACAGGACACCGCCGGGCGCGAGCGGTCGCTCGGCGCGCTCGTGCACGCCTGCCGGGCGCTGGCCGTACAGCTGGAGCCCTTCCTGCCGACGGCGGCGGCGCGGGTGGCGGCGGCGGTCGGGGGCACGCGGCTGTCCCGCTCGGAACCGCTGTTCCCCCGGCTCGGCGAGGGCCGGGCTCCGCGATCCGGCCGCCCGGCCGCCGTTCTCAGGCCGGGCGAAGGCCGGCCGGACGGAGGAGGGACGCGGCGAAGGTCTGGATGAGGCGCATCAGCAGCGCCTCGAGGAGCATCATGGCGGCCTTGGCGAGCAGCGAGGCCAGGAACTCGGACAATTCTCTACCTCATCGGTCATAACTACTGTTGAGACCATATTTAGCCACAAATATGTCTATATGGGAAGGAAAATCCTGTCGGGATGGTGAACGGTCGATGACGACTCCGGCCCTCCGCGGCCGGCTCGGCCGCTCTGGGCCCGCCGGGGAAAGACGCGCTGGTTGACGGAGATCCGCGACCACCCTAGGTTTGCCAACAAACCGGATGGTACGGAGGTGAGCATGCCGGCCGTCGAGACCGTGCGCGGCCCCGTCGACGTCGACGAGCTCGGGCAGACGCTCATGCACGAGCACGTCTTCGTGGTGGCCACCGAACACCTCGACAACTACGGCAGAGGCGCCTGGTGGGACGAGGAGTTCCGGGTCGCCGACGCCGTCGCCAAGCTCAACGCGGTGGCGGCGAAGGGCGTGCGGACGATCGCCGACCCGACGGTGTGGGGCCTCGGCCGCTACATCCCGCGCATCCAGCGGATCGCGGAGCAGGTGCCTGGCCTCAACGTCATCGCCGCCACCGGCATCTACGCCTTCGAGGAGCTGCCCCACCAGTACCGGTTCCGCGGGCCCGGCACGATCTTCGACGGTCCCGACCCGATGGTGGACGACTTCGTCCGCGATCTGACCGAGGGCATCGCCGACACCGGTGTGAAGGCCGCGTTCCTCAAGTGCGTGGTCGAGGAGAAGGGCCTGACGCCCGGGGTCGAGCGCATCTGCCGGGCCGTGGCGCAGGCCCACGTACGCACCGGGGCGCCGATCACCGTCCACACCAACTCCCACGCCAGGACGGCGCCGCTCGCGCTCGACCTGTTCGCCAAGGAGGGCGTCGACCTGACGAAGGTGGTCGTCGGGCACGCCGGCGACAGCAACGACCTCGACTACCTCATGCGCCTGGCCGACACCGGCGCCGTCCTCGGCATGGACCGCTTCGGCCTCGACGTCTACAACCCGGGCGAGCGGCGCGTGGCCACCATCGCCGAGCTGTGCCGGCGTGGGTACGCCGACCGGATGGTCCTCAGCCACGACACCGCCTGCTTCATGGACTACTACGGCGGCGCCTGGGACGAGACCCGCTCCACGCTGCTTCCCGACTGGCGCTACGATCACATTCACGACGACGTCCTGGCCGCACTGCGCGACTCCGGTGTGACCGACGGCCAGATCGAGCAGATGCTGGTGTTCAACCCGAAGCGCTACTTCTCGTAAAGTGGGGGTCGGGACAGCGATGCGGGTAGGTGGAACTGGGTGACTTCGGAGCAGGCCTTGTCGATCAGCCTCGGGCTCCAAGGACCCTGCGTCATCGCGCGGTTGACGGGGGATTTCGACTTCGGCTCGGCCGCGGAGGTGCGCGACCGCGTCACCAAGGCCCTCGACCTCACCCAGCCCCCGCTGCTCGTCATCGACATGCAGGCGGTCAGCGTCTGCGACTCCTCGGGCCTGTCCGTGCTCGTCTACCTGCACAAGGCGGTCACCGCCTCCGGCGGGCGGCTGCTGCTGTCGGGGCTCAACGGCCGCTGCAAGCACCTGTTCGCGATCACCGCGCTCGACAAGTTCTTCGACATCCGCAGCACGGCCGAGCTGGCCATCGCCGAACTCAACGAACCCGGGAATTCGCCGCCGTTTACCGGGTAGTGCGGGGTGCATGCCGGCCGACGACCCCGACCTGCTCGGCATGTACCTGGAGCAGATCGGCAGGACCCCCCTGCTCACCGCCGCGGACGAGGTGGACCTCGCCCGGCGCATCGAGGCAGGTCTGTACGCGCGCCATCTCATCGACCGCGGCGAGGGCACCCCTGAGCTCGAAGCCCTCGTCCGCGACGGGCGGCGGGCCAAGGACCTGCTCATCCGCGCCAACCTGCGGCTGGTGGTCGCCGCCGCCCGGCGCTTCTCCCACCGCGGGCTGCCGCTGCTCGACCTCATCCAGGAGGGCAACCTCGGGCTGATCAGGGCGGTGGAGAAGTTCGACTACCGGCGCGGCTACAAGTTCTCGACGTACGGGATGTGGTGGATCCGGCAGGCGATCGAGCGCGGCATCCACGACAAGGCGCGCACGGTCCGGCTGCCGGTGCACCTGGGGGAGGAGCTGTCGCGGCTGCTCAGGATCGAGCGGCGGCTCGCCGCCGACCTCGGGCGTCCCCCGACGGACGCCGAGCTGGGCACGGCCGCCGAACGTTCGCCCGCGCGGGTCGCCGTCTTACGCCGGCTCGCCCAGGACGTCGTCAGCCTGGACATCCCGGTCGGTGAGAACGGCGACGGCCGGATCGGCGACATGATCGCCGACGACGACGGGCTGCAGGTGCACGAGGTGGCCGAGCGGCGACTGCTCGGCGAGGAGCTGCGCCGGCTGCTCACGGAGCTGCCACCGCGGGAGGCGTACGTGATCAGGCTCAGGTACGGGCTGGCCGGGCGGGAGGCCGAGAGTTACGCGCAGATCGCGGCGCGGCTGGGCCTGACGAGGGAACGCATCCGGCAGCTGGAGAAGCAGGGCCTGAGACGGCTCAAGCAGGACGGTCCGCTGCTCGCGTGGGCGTCGTGAGGGCGTGCTGGGGCCACAGCTTGGGCGGATAAGGCGGATATAAGTAGATAACCGTTCCATATCAGTCGGCGCGTGGGAAATTTCGCTTTCTCCGACATTTTGTTAGAAGTCGAATACCGGTCGCGGCCAACAGGGGGAAGCGACCGCGTCGAACTGGGGGAAATATGGTTAAAAGCCTGGCCGGAACGGTCTTAGTCGCCGCTGCCGCAGCCTCGCTCATGGCGGCGCCCGCCGCCGCGTCGGCAGAATCGTCCGGCCTGACGGCCACCACCGCGTCGGCTCAGCTCATCCGCACCAAGGTGTATTTCGGCCGCTGCCGGGACACCTGCCAGATCAAGGTCCGCATCAGGAACGTCTCGCGGACCAACATCTTCGACGTCCGGCTCAACGCCCGCCTCAGGATCAACGGCAGGAATGTGGGCACCTGCTACGACCACGTCGGCAGCATCAGGGCCAAGAAGACGAAGTGGGCCGCCTGCACCGTGCGCTCCAGGAGCCTGTCCAACGCCTACAACAGGTATCTGGACGGCGTCGCCGACTTCAACCAGTACACGAACACCACCGTCAACTACCGGTACTACCGCTGACCAGGCGAAGGGGCCGGCGGACGGCCGGCCCCTTCGTTCGTACGGTGCTCAGATGGTGCTTGTTCGGTGTTCAGAGGGGTTCATTGGGTGACGAGGAGTGCTACCCCGATCAGCACCGCGACCGGGACGAGCCACATCACGACCTCGACAGCGAACTCCTTGTACATCGCGTCAGTCTCCTCAGGAACGCCCATGTGGGCACCGCAAACGTCAATGGGCAGCATAGCTGCCCTTACTGGCTGTTCCGACCCCGGTATCAGACCGTGACCGCGCCGTCGGAGGCGGAGCCGACCGTGGTGACGTACTTGGCGAGCACGCCGCGTTCGACCACCCGCTCCGGCCGCCGCCACGCGGCCCGGCGCTCGGCCAGTTCGGCCTCCGGCACGAGCACGTCGAGCGTGCCGGCCGCGCTGTCGATCACCACGGGGTCGCCGTCGCGCACCAGCGCGATCGGCCCCCCGTGGTACGCCTCCGGCGCCACGTGCCCGATCACCAGCCCGTGCGAGACGCCGCTGAAGCGGCCGTCGGTGACCAGCGCCACCGAGCCGCCGAGGCCCCGGCCGACCAGCGGGCCGGTGATCGAGAGCATCTCGCGCATGCCGGGCCCGCCGGCCGGGCCCTCGTACCGGACCACGATGACGTCGCCCGGCACGATGCGGCCGTCCATGATGGCGGTGTAGCAGTCGTTCTCCGAGTCGAAGACCCTGGCGGGCCCCTCGTGGCGGAAGTCCTCCTTGCCGCCCAGCTTGAGCACGCAGCCGTCCGGCGCGAGCGAGCCGCGCAGGATCGCCAGCGCGCCGCGCTGCTTGAACGGCTTGTCCGCGCTCGCCACGACCCGCTGGCCGGGCGTCTCCCGCGCGCCGGCGGCCACCTCGGCGAGGGTGCGGCCGTCCACCAGCGTGACGTTCTCGCGCAGCAGCCCGGCCTCCAGCAGGCGGCGCACCACCAGCGAGGTGCCGCCGGCCCGCCACAGGTCGAGCGCCGTGGCGTCGCCGCCGCTCGGCTTCAGGCCCGTGATGATCGGGACCTGACGGCAGACCTCGCCGATCCGGTCGATCTCCAGCGGCAGCCCTGCCTCGCGGGCGATGGCCAGCAGGTGCAGCACCGCGTTCGTGGAGCCGCCCATGGCCGCCACCGAGACGATCGCGTTGTGCAGGGCGTCCTCGGTGAGCACCCGCGACGGGCGGGCGTCGCGGGCGAGCGCCTCCATGGCGATCTCGCCCACGCGCCGCGCCGCGGCGTCCTTCTCCTCCGCCACCGCCGGGATGTCGCCCACGCCGAACGGCGCCAGGCCCAGGAAGTCGGCGACCGCGCCCATCGTGTTGGCGGTGTACTGGGCGGCGCACGTGCCGGCGCCGGGGCAGGCGTGCCGGGCCAGGTCGTCGAGGTCGGCCTGGTCCATCCGGCCCACCTCGCGCTCGCCGAGCGCCTCCCACATGTCCTGGATCGTGACGTCGCGCCCGCGCCAGCGGCCCGGCATCATGCTGCCGCTGTAGAGGACGACCGACGGCACGTCCAGCCGGGCCAGCGCCATGATCGCCGCAGGTACCGTCTTGTCGCAGCCGACGATGGCCACCAGCGCGTCGAAGCCGTGGGCGCGGCCCATGAGCTCGATCGAGTCGGCGATGACCTCGCGGCTGATCAGCGAGGTGCGCATGCCGGGGGTGTGCATGGTGAGGTTGTCGGAGACCGCGATGGTGTTGAACTCCATCGGCGTGCCGCCCGCCGCGCGCACGCCCTCGGCCACCTGGGCGGCCAGCTCACGGTGGTTCAGGTTGCACGGCATGGTGCCGGTCCAGGTGGAGGCGATGCCGACCACGGGGCGGCGCATCTCCTCATCGGTCATGCCCATGGCGTACAGATGGGAGCGGGCCGGTGCGCGGTCGGGGTCGTCGGCGATGCTCAAAGGGGCTCCTCCGGTGTACGGGTCCTGGAACTCAATGATCCATCGGCCGGTTCCGCGCCCCGGCGCCGGGGCCCGACGGCCCCGGCCCGCGGGCGTCACTGCTCGCGCAGGCCCCAGGGGGAGCCGTACTCGACCAGGAGGTCCAGGAACGGGCGGGGCTCGAACGCCTCGGGGCCGAGCACGCCGGCGCCCTCCCAGACGCCGCGCGCCATCAGCTCCAGGGCGGCCACCGGGTTGACGGCGGTCTGCCACACCACGGCCTGGGAGCCGTACTCGCGCATCGACCACTCGTTGTCGACCACGTGGTAGAGGTACACCTCGCGCGGGCGGCCGTCCTTGACGCCCTTCACCCAGGTGCCCGCGCAGGTCTTGCCGCGCATGCGGTCGCCCAGCTCCGCCGGGTCGGGCAGGACGGCGGCCACCACGTCGCGCGGCGACACCTGGGCGGTGCCCCGGTCGGTGCGGACGGCGACCGGTTCGGTGCGGTCCACGCCGAGCGCGCGCAGGGTCTTCAGGGTGCCGATGAACTCCTCGCCGAGGCCGTACTTGAAGGTCACCCGCTGGGCCGGGATCCACCGCGGCACCAGGGCGACCTCCTCGTGCTCGACGTTCACGCACTCCACGGGGCCGATCCCGTCGGGGAAGTCGAAGACCTCCGGCTCGCTGAACGGCTCGGTGGTGTACCAGCCGCGCTCCTTCTCGTAGATCAGCGGCGGGTTGAGGCACTCCTCGATGGTGGTCCAGATGGAGAACGACGGCGCGAAGTCGTAGCCGTCGACGGTCAGGTTGGCGCCGTCCCTGATGCCGATCTCCTCGATCTCGTCGAAGAGCTCGTCGGCGGCGTAGCGGGCGAAGACGTCGGCGAGGCCGGGCTCCACGCCCATGCCGACCAGGGCCAGCCGGCCCCGGTTGACCCATTCGGCCGTCCTGGCGAACTGCTCGTCGCCGAGCTTGATCCCGACCTTCTCGTACGGGCGGTCGGGGTGCGGCTTCGACATCGACATGGCCATGTCGAGGTAGTCGGCGTCGGCCGCCAGCGCCGCGTCGAACAGCGGCAGCACGAAACGCGGATCGGTGGCGTTGAGCAGCACGTCGCAGCGATGCTCGCGGAGCGTCGCGGTCACGGCCGCCTCGTCGGCGGCGTCGAGCCTGATGGGGGTGAAGCGGTGGGCCTTGTCGCCGAGCGCGGCGACGGCCGCCTTGGCGCGGGGGAGGTCGTAATCGGCGACGACCATGTGGTCGAAGAACGGGCGGCGTGCGGCGATCCGGGTGATGGCGGTGCCGACCCCGCCCGCTCCCACAAGAAGGATGCGCATGACGATAAATCCCCTTTATGCAGGTTTTGGGGGGTGTGTATACATCCAATGCCAGTAAGCTGATCAACGTCAATGGCGTTGGCATAAGGAGACGCGCTCATGGCCAAGCGGGTGGTGCCGGAGGCGGACCGCCGGCGGCGGCGTCCGACCAAGCAGGGGCAGGTGCTCACGCACGGGCTCATCGTCGAGACCGCGCTGCGGATGTTGCGCGAGCACGGCGCCGACGGGCTGACCGCGCGCCGCCTCGGCCTCGCGCTCGGCGCGGACGCCAGCGCCGTCTACCGCTACTTCCGCGGTATGGACGACCTGATCCTGGCGATCGCCGACGAGCTGTTCGGGCACGCGATGGCCGACTGGCGGCCCACCGGCGACTGGCGGGCCGACCTGCGGGATCTCGGGCTGCGGATCCACCACGCGTACCTGGCGCACCCGCAGGCCGCCGTGCTCACCGCGAGCCGGGTGACCGGGCGGCCGAACGAGGTGGCCAGCGACGAGACGATCCTCGGCGTCCTGCGCGGGGCCGGGTTCCCCGACGCCGACGCGGTGCGGATCTACCACGCCTTCATCGACCAGAGCCTGGCCTTCGCCATCCTCGACGCCGCCACCCTCGCCCTGCCGAAGGCGGCGCGGGAGGGCGACGAGGAGGTGTGGCGCGACACGTACGCGCGGCTGCCGGCCGAGACCCACCCGAACATCGCCGCCACCGCGCCGCTGCTGGTGGCCCGGATGAACGACAGCGCGTACCGCACCGCGCTCGACATGCTGCTGAGCAGCGCCGCCGCCCAGCTGCGGGCGGTGGGCGCGTGACGGCGGTCAGGCGCGCCGGAGGGCGAGGCGTTTGCCGAGGCCGGCGAGCGACTCGTCGGCCATGAGCGCGGGCAGGCGGGGCGCGTCCTCGTCGATCTGGCGCAGCACCGCCGGCTGGTCTCCGCAGTAGCGGGTCCAGGCGCGTACGACCTCGGGCATGGCCTCGATCGCCGCCTCCGACAGGATCGCCTCCCTGGGCAGCCACGACGTCAGGAACTGCGAGACCCGCGCCGGGCTCCACCACAGCGGCCGGTCGCCGAGGAACTCTGCGAGCTTCCCGAACGCCTCCCGCGCCCCCGGCAGGTCGGGCACCTCCTCGAACCGGGCCACGGTGTCGTCGGGGGCCCCGCGCACGAGCCCCGGCACCGTGAGCGCGCGGGCCGTCGCCAGCGGCCGGACGCCCGGCAGCGTGCCGGCGACGGCCGCCCCCATGATCTGGTCGCCCAGCTCGAACGCGTCGAGGATGCGGCCCGCGGCCACGCCCGGCTCGGCCGGCCGCAGCCCCAGGTCGTCGAGGAACGTCGTCTCCTCGACCAGCGCGTCCACGGCCAGGCCGCCCTGGGGCTGGCCGAGGCCGACGACGAGGATGTGGGGCTCCTTGCCGTTCTCGTAGCGGAACGACAGCACGGCCAGGACCTGCTCGCCGTAGGGGTCGGCCTTGCCGTACCAGCCGCCTTCGCAGGTCACCCGGCCCATCCTGTGCACCCAGCCAGGCAGGGCCCGCGCCGCGTCGGGGCCTTCGGCGCCGCCGACCGCGGCCAGGGCGGCGAGGGTCAGGAGCGCCTCCTGGCCGCCGTCCTCGCGCAGCCGGCGCAGGAACGGCTCCGCCTGCCCGCTCTCCTGGAGCTCGGCCGTGAGCCGGGCGGCCCACAGCTCGGTGCGCAGCGGAGAGCGCCACCTGAGCAGGTCGCGCGCCTGGGCGATCACGGTGTCGAACGCTGGTGTGCTCACCCTCCGACCGTATCGCCCGCGGCGCAGGCGCTCGCTCGACCCTGCCGCGGCGACCCCGGTCGCCTGCCGGCCGGCCCCGTTCTCCCTGGCCACCTGGCGCATCGCCGTCGCATCGAGGAAATCCGAATCCGGTGGTGTTCGAGCCCGATCCCGCCGAGGCCCGCGCGGTCGCGCGCGAGCACCTGGCGCGCTATCTGAGCACCCCCTACAACGTGGCGAAGTTCCGCCGGCTGGGTTACGCGGACGAGGACCTCGCCGGCGGCGGCAGCGACCGGCTCGTCGACGACTTCGTGTTCTGGGGCGACCTGGACGCCGTCGTCCGCAAGCTCCACGCCCACGTCGCGGCCGGCGCCGACCACGTCGCCGTACAGGTCGTCGGGCTCCGGCCGGGGAGACGGCGATGCCCCACTGGCGTGAGCTCGCCGGGGCGCTCCTGTGATCACTCCTCCAGGCGGCGCAGCAGGTACGTGTCCATGATCCAGCCCTTGCGGGCGCGGGCCTCGGCGCGTACCTCGCGGATGCGCTCGCCGACCTCGGACACCGGGCCGGAGATGAGGATCTCGTCGGGCGTGCCCAGGTAGGCGCCCCAGTGGATGTGGTGGTCGTCGAGGCCGGTGAACGAGCAGTGGGCGTCCAGCATGATCACCACGTCGTCCGCGGTCGGGCCCTGCTCGGCCAGGCGGCGGCCGGTGGTGAGGTGCACAGGGCGGCCGACCCGCGTCAGGCTCGTGCGGTGGCGGGCGGTCAGCGCGGCCACGCTGCTGATCCCGGGGATGACCTCGTAGTCGAAGGCGACGTTCCCGCGGGCGAGGATGTCCTCGACGATGGCGAGCGTGCTGTCGTACACGCCCGGGTCGCCCCAAACCAGGAACGCGCCGGTCTGGCCGTCGCCGAGCGCGTCGCGGATCAGCGCCTCGCACGCCCGCGCGCGGCGGGCGCGCCAGTCGTCCACGGCGGCGGCGTACGCGGGCGCGGTGCGGTCGCGCTCGGGGTCGCGCGCCTCGGCGATTCGGTACGGCGGCCGGCCGTGCTCGGCGATGAGGTCCAGCCGCAGCTGCACCAGATCGTGCTTGACCTCGCCCTTGTCCACGATGAAGAACACGTCCGTGGCCGCGATGGCCTTGACGGCCTGGAGGGTGAGATGGTCGGGATCCCCGGCGCCGATGCCGATGATGAGGAGACGCTTCACTCGTAAGAGTGTAGGGACGCATAAATCGCGCTAAAGCAGCAGATATACGATGTGCGGCGCGTATTCCCCCGAGGAGGACTGTGAACCTGGCCGAGCAGGGCGACGCCTTCGCCGCATTCTGGCAGGAGCGGCACCTGTGCACGCTCTCCACCGCGCGCCCCGGCGGCCCGCCGCACGCGGTGCCGGTGGGCGCGACGCTGGACCTGACGACCGCGACCGCCCGGGTGATCACCTCGGGGTCCTCCGTCAAGGCCCGGCTCATCGGCGAGTCCGGCGCGCCGGTCGCGCTCACCCAGGTGGACGGCCGCCGCTGGTCGACGCTGGAGGGCTGGGCGGTGGTGCGTACCGAACCGGAGCAGGTGGCCGACGCCGAGCGCCGCTACGCCGCCCGCTACAAGCCGCCCCGGCCGAACCCGTCCCGGGTGGTCGTGGAGATCCAGGTGACGCGCGTGCTGGGCAACGTTTGATCACCGTCGTCGGGATCGGCGCGGACGGCTGGGACGGGCTGGCGCCCGGCTCCCGGCGCGCGGTCGAGGTGGCCGAGGTCCTCATGGGGGCTGCCCGGCAGCTCGACCTCGTGCCCGCGTCGCCCGCCACCGCCGCCGAGCGGGTGGCCTGGCCGTCGCCGCTGCTGCCCGCGCTGCCCGCGCTCATGGAGCGCTACGCCGGACGTGAGATCTGCGTGCTGGCCAGTGGCGATCCGATGTTCCACGGCATCGGCTCGACGCTGGTCCGGCTCCTCGGGCCCTGCGAGGTCAGGGTGCTGCCACACGTGTCGTCGCTGTCGCTGGCGTGTGCCCGGCTGGGCTGGCCGGTCGAGCAGGTGGACGTCGTCAGTCTCGTCGGCCGGCCCGCCGCCGCGCTGAACGCGGCCGTCGTGCCGGGGCGGCGGGTCGTCGTGCTGGGCTCCGGGGTCGACTCTCCGTCCCTGGTGGCGGGGCTGGTCTCCGGGCTCGGGTACGGCCCCAGCCCGATGACCGTCCTGTGCGACCTGGGGGCGGCGTGCGAATCCGTCACGGCGGCGACCGCCGACACCTGGACGGGCCCGGCCCGCTCGGCGCTGAACGTGATCGCCGTCGAATGCGTCCCCGGGCCCGAGGCCGAGCCGCTCGCCCGCGTGCCGGGCCTGCCCGACGCGGCGTACGAGCACGACGGGCAGCTCACCAAGCGGGAGGTCCGCGCGGTGAGCCTGTCCCGGCTCGCGCCGCTGCCCGGCGAGCTGCTGTGGGACGTGGGCGCCGGGGCGGGCAGCATCGCCGTCGAATGGATGCGCGGCCATCCGTCCTGCGCGGCCGTGGCGATCGAGAGCCGCGCCGACCGCGCCGCCGCCATCGCCCGCAACGCCGACCGGCTCGGCGTGCCCGGGCTGCGGATCGTCGAAGGCCGGGCGCCCGCCGCGCTGGCGGGCCTGCCGGCGCCGGACGCGGTGTTCGTCGGCGGCGGCGCGACCGTGCCCCGGCTGCTGGAGACCTGCTGGGAGGCGTTGCGCCCCGGCGGCAGGCTCGTGGTGAACGCCGTCACCCTGGAGTCGGAGGCCGTCGTCGCCGGGTGGTACGCCCGGGTCGGCGGCGACCTCGTCCGGCTGGCCGTGCAGCGGGCCTCGCCCGTCGGCTCGTTCACGGGCTGGCGAGCCGCGATGCCGGTGACCGTGTGGTCGGTCACCAGGAGGGATGCGCTGTGACCGTGTCGCCGGAGCAAGGCTCGCCGTGACCGGGCCGGACATCAGGAAGGACTCGCCATGACCGTGTGGTCGGTCATCTGGAAGGACTCGCTGTGACCGTGTACTTCATCGGGGCGGGCCCCGGCGCCGCCGACCTGATCACCTTGCGCGGGTTGCGCCGGCTGGAGTCGTCGCCGGTCTGCCTGTACGCGGGGTCGCTGGTACCCCGGGAGCTCCTCGACTCCTGCCCTCCTGAGGCACGGCTGGTGGACACCGCGAACCTGACGCTCGACGAGATCGTGGCCGAGCTCGCCACCGCCCACGCCGACGGGCTCGACGTGGCGCGGTTGCACTCCGGCGACCCGTCGGTGTTCAGCGCGGTGGCCGAGCAGATGCGGCGGCTGGACGCGCTGGGGGTGCCGTACGAGGTGGTGCCCGGGGTGCCGGCGTTCGCGGCGGCGGCGGCCTCGCTGGGGCGGGAGCTGACCGTGCCGGGGGTCGGGCAGACGATCATCCTGACCCGCACGTCGGCGCGCGCCACGCCGATGCCGCCGGGTGAGGACCTGCGGACCCTGGGCGCGAGCGGGGCCACGATGGTGCTGCACCTCGCCGTGCAGCGGATCGACGCGGTGGTGGCCGAGCTGCTGCCGTCGTACGGGGCGGACTGCCCGGTGGCGGTGGTGGCCCTGGCCAGCCGCGCCGACGAGGTGATCCTGCGCGGGACGCTGGCGACCATCGCCGGCCAGGTCCGCGAGGCCGGCATCCGCCGTACCGCGGTGATCGTCGTCGGCCGCGTGCTGTCGGCGACCCAGTTCCCCGACAGCCACCTCTACAGCGCCGCCCGCACCCGACCCGAACGGAATCGGGCGGAACCGGACCGGTCCGTACGGGACGGAGCGGGACAGGGCCGCCCTGAACAGGGGCTCGACGAACCGGAGCGGGCGTGAGGCGGGTCCTGATCCTCGGGGGCACCGCCGAGGCGCGGGCCCTCGCCGCCGAACTGACCGGCCGCGGGCCGCACGTGGTGTCGTCGCTGGCCGGCCGGGTGAGCAACCCGCGGCTTCCGGTGGGGGAGGTCCGCGAGGGCGGCTTCGGCGGTCCCGACGGGCTGGCCCGGTGGCTGGCCGACGAACGCATCGACGCGCTGGTGGACGCCACGCATCCGTTCGCTGCCCGGATGACGGCCTCGGCGGCGCAGGCGTCGGCCATGACCGGCGTGCCGCTGCTGGTCCTGCGCCGGCCGGGCTGGCAGGAGGGCCCGGACGACCGCTGGCATCGCGTCGCCTCGCTGGAGGAGGCCGCCGGCCGCCTGGCCCGCTGGGGGAGTGCCCCCGACGGTGGCCACCACCTGCCCGCCGACCGGCCGGTGCGGGTGTTCCTCACCACCGGGCGGCGGAGCCTGCCCGTTTTCACCGGAGCGGCGGGGGTGTGGCTGCTGGCCAGGTCGGTGGATCCGCCGGAGCCGCCCGTGCCCGGCAACGTGCACGTGCTGCTCGACCGGGGCCCGTACACCGTGGAAGGCGAACGGGCGCTCATCCGCGGGCACCGCCTGGACGTGCTGGTCACCAAGGACAGCGGCGGCGGGATGACCACCGCCAAGCTCGTCGCGGCGCGCGAGCTCGGCCTACCGGTGATCATGGTGAACCGGCCGCCCCTGCCCCGAGGCGTCCACCTGGTGGACACCGTCGAGGCCGCGGCGGCCTGGGCGGCTCAGGGGTAGCGGCGGGGGGTGTAGACGGTGCCCTGGGGGGTGAGGCGGGTCGTGGAGGAGCCGATGATCAGCAGGCAGCGCATGTCCACCTGGGCCGGGTCCAGCTCGCCGAGCGTGGTGACGGTGACGGTCTCCTCCGCGGCGCCGACGTTCCGTCCGATCACCACCGGGGTGGCGGGGTCGCGGTGCCGCAGCAGGATGTCGCGGGCGGCGGGCAACTGCCACGTACGGCTGCGCGAGGCCGGGTTGTACAACGCCAGCACCAGGTCCGCGCGGGCGGCGGCCTCCAGCCGGCCGGCCACCACCTCCCACGGCTTGAGCAGGTCCGACAGCGACAGCACGCAGTAGTCGTGCCCCAGCGGCGCGCCCACCCGACTGGCCACCGCCTGCGCGGCCGTCAGCCCGGGGACCACCCGCACCGGCACGTCGGGGAAGTCCGCCGCGACCTCCAGCACCGCGCTCGCCATGGCGAACACGCCCGGATCCCCGGACGACACCACCGCCACCCGCGCGCCCTCGCGGGCCAGCTCCAGCGCGTGCCGGGCCCGCTCGGCCTCCACCCGGTTGTCGGTACGGTGCCGCCGCTGGCGCGGGTTCGGTGCCACCCGGTCCACGTACGGGCCGTAGCCGACGATGTCGGTGGCCGCTGCCAGCGCCTCCTGCGCCTCCGGCGTCAGCCACGGCCGCCCCGCCGGGCCGAGCCCGACCACCACGACCTCGCCCGCGGTCGCGGCGGGCGCGGGCTCGGGCACGAACGTCCGCTCGGCCGGGCTGGCGAGCAGGGCCATCGAGAAGTACGGCACGCCGTCCGGGTCCACGTCCTTCAGCGGCGCGACCCGCTGGGCGTCCATGGTGGCGCGCTCGACGTACCAGGCGTCGTCCAGCCGGCCGGCCTGCGCCAGGGCGTCGCGGACCTTGCCGAACGTCCGCCCCAGCTTGAGCACCGCCGCCGAGTCGGTGCCGGCCAGCTTCTCGGCCAGCACGTCGGCGGGCAGCGTGCCGGGCAGCACGGTGAGCACCTCGTCCCGCTCGACCAGCGGCCGGCCGAGCACGGCGGAGGCGGCGCTGACCGAGGTCACCCCGGGCACCACCTCGGTCGGGAAGCGGTGGGCGAGCCGCTTGTGCATGTGCATGTACGAGCCGTAGAACAGCGGGTCGCCCTCGGCCAGCACGACCACGGTCCGCCCGGCGTCCAGGTGGGCGGCGAGCCGCTCGGCGCAGTCGGCGTAGAAGTCGTCCAGCGCGCCCTGGTAGCCGCCCGGATGGTCGGTGGTCTCCGTGGTCAGCGGGTAGAGCAGCAGCTCCTCGATCTGGCCGTCCCGCATGTACGGCTCCGCGATCGAGCGGGCGATGCTGCGCCCGTGCCGGGCCGAGTGGTAGGCGATCACGTCGGCCGCGCCGATCAGCCGCGCCGTCTTCACGGTGACCAGCTCCGGATCCCCCGGCCCGAGCCCCACCCCGTACAGCCGTCCTGTCACCGCGTTCACTCTTCCTCGCTCGCGATGGCGTTGACCGCCGCCGCCGTCATGGCACTGCCGCCGCGGCGGCCGTGCACCACCAGGTGATCCAGGTCGCTGTCGGCCAGCGCCCGCTTGGACTCGGCCGCCCCGATGAAGCCGACCGGGATGCCGAGCACCGCGGCCGGTCGGCCCGCGCCCTCGGCGACCAGCTCCAGCAGCCGGAACAGGGCTGTCGGCGCGTTGCCCACCGCGACCACCGCGCCGTCGAGGCGGTCGCGCCACAGTTCGAGTGCGGCGGCGCTGCGGGTGGTGCCGAGCCTCGCGGCCAGGTCCGGCACGCTCGGATCGTTCAGGGTGCACACCACGTCGTTGTCGGCGGGCAGGCGGCGCCGGGTGACGCCGGCGGCGACCATGTTCGCGTCGCACAGCACGGGCGCGCCCCGGCGCAGCGCCTGCCTCGCGCGGACGACCACGGACGGCGACCAGTCCAGGTCCGTCACGAGATCGGTCATGCCGCAGGCGTGGATCATGCGTACCGCCACCTGCGCCACCTCGGGCGGCATCCCGTCGAGGTCGGCCTCGGCGCGGATCGTCGCGAACGAACGCCGGTAGATCTCGGCTCCGTCGCGGATGTAGTCGGTCAAGGGTGCCTTTCCTCGTATCCGTCGCCGGTGGCGACCATCTGCACGACATCACCGCGGGGGAGTCCGCAGCGGCGTTCGCATCCCGCCCAGTGCACGGGCGTCGGTGGGGGAGCGTCCAGGGCGGCCACCCAGCGGCGGGCGTCCTCCTGCACGTCGGCGCGTGACTTGGCGCATCCGGGACGGCCGGTGCAGGCGGTCACGCCGATCCAGGGGGAGGCCGGGTCGGTGACCAGCCCGGCCGCGCTGAGCGCTTCGGCCGCGCGTTCGGCCGCCTCGGGGGCCAGGTCCAGCAGGATCACGCTGCGCCACGGCGCCAGCCGCACGGGCGCGCCTTGTGCGGCGATCGCCACCGCCTGCGCGCTGCTGAGCCGCCCGAGCGGCACGACGGCCTCCAGCGCCACCCGCCCATCCCGCTGCGGGACGACCCCGGCCCGCCGCGAGCCGGACTCCCCGGAGGGCCGGGGCACCAGGGCGGAGCCGTCCAGGCCGAGGCGCGCGGCGATCCGGGCGGCGCCGTCCGGGATCTCGGCGAGACGCCAGGACTGGGCGCGTTCGTCGAGGAAGGCTTCGGCGGCGGCGAGCATGAGGCCGGCGGCGGTCCGGGCGTCGGCGGGGAGCGCGGTGCCGGCGCCGGCCAGGAGGAGGCCGTGGCCGGGAACGTACGTGATGTCGGCGTTCAGGCCGATGACGTCGCCCGTGCCGTCGTCCACGGCGAACAGGAAGCGGCCCGGCAGGTCGGCCAGGCGGGGGCGGGCGCACAGGGCGCGGTCCAGGGCGTCCACCAGGGGTTGCGGGTCGAGGAGGCCGTGCGGGCCGCGTCCGCCGAGGGGTGAGGCGACGATGTTGCGTACACGCTCGTGGGCGGGGGAGGGCAGGAGGCCGGCGGCGGCGATCCGCGCGGCGAAGTCCTCGGGGGAGCGCAGGCCGCGCACCTGGACGTTCGCCCGGGAGGTCAGCTCGATCACGCCCGAGCCCAGCTGCGCCGCGCACGCGGCCAGCTCCCTGAGCTGGGCGGCGGAGATCGCGCCGCCGGGCACGCGGACGCGGGCGAGCGCGCCGTCGGCGGCCTCGTGCACCTGCAGAGCGCCCGGACAGGCATCGGGACGCACGCGCTCGGGGGTGGTTTCGCCTGCTTCCGGGACGTCGAGGTGGCCAGGGACGGGGGTGTGCGGCTGGAGCGGTCCCGGGCCGGCGGCGGGAGGCGCTTGCCCGGAATAGTCGGCTATGGGCACGAGGAGGATGGTAACGCCACTTCTGTGAAGCGGCGGTTCTGCCGTAGGCTCCCGGTAGGCGATGGCAAAGGGAGGAAGCCGGTGCGAAACCGGCGCGGTCCCGCCACTGTGACCGGGGAGCGAACCCCACCACAAGGCCACTGCCCGGCGACGGGTGGGAAGGCCGGGGTGAGCGCTGATCCGGGAGCCAGGAGACTCCTGCCGTCGCGTCACCCGCTACTGGGGCGAGGACCCCGAGGGAGGATTGTGCCGTGCCAGGCGACAGCCGTACCGTCCTGCTGCTCTCCACTTCCGACACCGACCTGCTGAGCGCCCGCGCCGGCGGCGCGGCCTACCGCCTGGGCAACCCCGCCAGGCTCGCCCCTGACGACCTGCCCGAACTGTTGGAGGGCGTCGACCTCGTCGTGGTACGGCTCCTCGGCGGCCGGCGCGCCTGGGAGGAGGGCCTCGACGCGCTGCTGGCCGGGCCGCGCCCGGTCGTGGTGCTGGGCGGCGAGCAGGCTCCGGACGCCGAGCTGATGGAGCTGTCCACGGTCGCCGGCGGCGTGTGCGCCCAGGCCCACGCCTACCTGGCGCACGGAGGGCCGGACAACCTGACCGAGCTGCACGCGTTCCTGTCGGACACGGTGCTGCTGACCGGGCACGGGTTCGCCCCGCCCACCCCGACGCCGTCGTGGGGCCGGCCGGCGCGCGAGGCCCGGTCCACGCGCGGGCCGGTGATCGGCGTGCTCTACTACCGCGCGCACCACTTGGCGGGCAACACCGCGTTCGTCGAGACGCTCTGCGCGGCCATCGAGGACGCCGGCGGTCAGGCGCTGCCGGTCTTCTGCTCGTCCCTGCGCACGGCCGAGCCCGAGCTGATCGAGACCCTGCGTACGGCTGACGCGCTGGTCGTGACCGTACTGGCGGCGGGCGGCGCGCGCCCGGCCACGGCGGGCGCGGGCGGCGACGACGAGGCGTGGGACGTCGGCGCGCTGGCCACGCTGGACGTGCCGATCCTGCAGGGTCTCTGCCTGACCACCTCCCGGCAGGCGTGGGAGGAGAACGACGACGGCCTGTCCCCGCTGGACGCGGCCTCGCAGGTGGCGATCCCCGAGTTCGACGGGCGGATCATCACCGTGCCGTTCTCGTTCAAGGAGATCGACCGCGACGGGCTCACCGTCTACGTCGCCGACGCCGAGCGGGCCGCACGGGTGGCCGGCATCGCGGTACGTCACGGGCTGCTCCGCCACACCGCGCCCGCCGAGCGGCGGCTGGTGGTGATGTTGTCGGCGTACCCGACGAAACACTCCAGGATCGGCAACGCGGTCGGCCTGGACACCCCGGCCAGCGTCGTCCGGCTGCTGACCCGGCTCGCCGAGGCCGGGTACGACCTGGGCGAGGGCTTCCCCGGCGTGGCCGCGCAGGACGGCGACGCGCTGATCCACGCCCTGATCGCCGCCGGCGGCCAGGACCCCGACTGGCTCACCGAGGAGGCCCTCGCAGCCAACCCGGTACGCATCTCCGCCGCCTCCTACGAGCGCTGGTACCGCACGCTGCCCGAGGAGCTGCGGGCCGGGATGGAACGGCACTGGGGGCCGCCGCCGGGCGAGCTGTTCGTGCACGAGGGCGACATCGTGCTGGCCGCGCTGCGGGCCGGGAACGTCGTGGTGATGGTGCAGCCGCCGCGCGGCTTCGGCGAGAACCCGATCGCGATCTACCACGACCCCGACCTGCCGCCCAGCCACCACTACCTGGCCGCCTACCGCTGGCTTTCCGAGGAGTTCGGCGCGCACGCGATGGTGCACGTCGGCAAGCACGGCAACCTGGAGTGGCTGCCGGGCAAGTCGGCGGGCCTGTCGGCCGCCTGCGGCCCCGACGCGGCCATCGGGGACCTGCCGCTGGTCTACCCGTTCCTGGTGAACGACCCGGGGGAGGGCACGCAGGCCAAGCGGCGGGCGCACGCCGTGCTGGTGGACCACCTGGTGCCGCCGATGGCGCGGGCGGAATCGTACGGCGACATCGCGCGGCTGGAGCAGCTGCTCGACGAGCACGCCACGATCGCCGCGATGGACCCGGCCAAGCTGCCCGCGATCCGGGCGCAGATCTGGACGCTGATCCAGGCCGCCCGGCTCGACCACGACCTGGGGCTGGCGGACCGGCCGCACGACAGCGAGTTCGACGACTTCCTGCTGCACGTCGACGGGTGGTTGTGCGAGGTGAAGGACGCGCAGATCCGCGACGGCCTGCACGTCCTCGGCCAGGCGCCGGCCGGGGCGGCGCGAGTGGACCTGGTGCTCGCGATGTTGCGGGCCCGCCAGATGTGGGCGGGCCGCGAGACGCTGCCCGGCCTGCGCGAGGCCCTCGGCCTGGCCGAGGACGGCACGGCGGGTCTCGGCGCCGTGGACCGAGCGGAGGCGACGGCCCGCGCCCTGGTGGAAGCCATGGAGGAACGCGGATGGTCCCCGGACGCGGCGGAAGAGACCGCCGAGACGATCCTCTCGCCGACCGCCCCTGAGAGTGTCCGGCTGGTGGGTCGGATCCTGCGGTTCGCGGCGACCGAGATGGTGCCGCGCCTCGCGCGTACCACCGACGAGATCGACCACGTGCTGCACGCCCTGGACGGCGGCTACGTCCCCGCCGGGCCGAGCGGTTCGCCGCTGCGCGGGCTGGTCAACGTGCTGCCGACCGGGCGGAACTTCTACTCGGTCGACCCCCGCGCGGTCCCCAGCCGCCTGGCCTGGGAGACCGGCCAGGCGATGGCCGAGTCGCTCCTGGAGCGCTACCGCACGGACACCGGCGAGTGGCCGCGCTCGGTCGGCCTGTCCGTCTGGGGCACCAGCGCCATGCGCACGGCGGGCGACGATGTGGCCGAGGTGCTGGCCCTGCTCGGCATCCGTCCCGAATGGGACGAGGCCTCCCGCCGCGTCACCGCCCTGGAGCCGATCCCGCTCGCCGAGCTGGGCCGGCCGAGGATCGACGTCACCATTCGCATCAGCGGCTTCTTCCGGGACGCCTTCCCGCACGTGGTCGCGATGCTCGACGACGCCGTACGCCTGGCCGCCGGCCTGGACGAGCCCGACACGGACAACTACGTCAAAGCCCACGTCCGGGCCGGCGGCGGCGACGAGCGCCAGGCCACGATGCGCATCTTCGGCTCGGCGCCCGGCGCGTACGGGGCCGGGATCCTGCCGCTGATCGACAGCCGCAACTGGCGCGACGACACCGACCTGGCCGAGGTGTACGCGGTGTGGGGCGGCTACGCCTACGGCCGCGACCTCGACGGCGTCGCCGCCCGCCCCCAGATGGAGGACGCCTACCGCCGGATCGCCGTGGCCGCCAAGAACGTCGACACCCGCGAGCACGACATCGCCGACTCCGACGACTACTTCCAGTACCACGGCGGCATGATCGCCACCGTCCGGGCGCTCACCGGCCGGGCACCGGCGGCGTACGTCGGCGACAGCACCCGCCCCGACGCCGTACGCACCCGCAGCCTGTCGGAGGAGACCTCCCGCGTCTTCCGCGCCCGGGTGGTCAACCCGCGCTGGCTCGCGGCGATGCGCAGGCACGGCTACAAGGGCGCGTTCGAGCTGGCCGCCACCGTCGACTACCTGTTCGGCTACGACGCCACCACCGGGGTGGTCGCCGACTGGATGTACGACAAGCTGGCCGAGACGTACGTGCTGGACCCGGAGAACCGGGCGTTCCTGGCCGAATCGAACCCGTGGGCCCTGCACGGCATCGCCGAACGCCTCCTGGAGGCGGCCGAGCGCGGCATGTGGGAGCACCCGGACCCCGACCTCCTGCGCGGCCTGCAGGAGGTCTACCTCAAGACCGAGGGCGACCTGGAGGACGACACCAGCCGCTGAGCCAGCTCCGGCCGCCCGGCCCAGTGCAGGTGCAGGTAGGACGCGGTCACCTGGGCGTCGCCGTACCCGTCGGCGCCGCCGTCCCAGCGGAACAGCGGCGCCCGCTCGTACGCGACGGCGGTGCGGTGGAACTCGTGCCCCCGGTAACGCTCGCCCGCCCGCGTCAGCGGAGAGTCCCCGAGGGCGACGGCCTCGCGGTAGCCGAGCGTCAGCCGGTCGGTCATGCGCGCGACGCCGGGCACCCGGCCGCACATGGGCCGCCCGTCCAGCTCCGCGCACAGGTAGAGCAGGCCGGCGCACTCGGCGGCGATCGGCCCGTGAAAGGCCGCCACCTGGGCGCGCAGCGGCTCGTTGGCCGCCAGCTCGGCCGCGTACACCTCGGGAAAGCCCCCGCCGACGACCAGCGCGGCCGTCCCCTCGGGCAGCCGTTCGTCCCCGAGCGGGTCGAACACCGCGACCTCCGCACCCGCGGCCCGCAGCAGCTCGGCATGCTCGGCATACCCGAACGTGAACGCCGCCCCACCGGCGACGGCCACCACCGGCCTGCCATCCGCCGGCCCACCGAGGGCCCCACCGAGGGCCCGCGCGGGGTCCCATGCCTGGGCCGGCAGCGGCGGGGCCGAGCGGGCCAGCCGTACGAGCGCTTCCAGGTCGCAGGAGTCCGCCACCAGCGCGGCCAGCCGGTCGACGGCGGCCACCGCCTCGGGCTCACGCTCGGCCGCGGGCACCAGCCCCAGGTGCCGGGACGGTGCCGAGACGGCGTCGTCCCGGCGGATCGCGCCGAGCACCGGCACCCCGGCCTGCGCCAGCGCGGCCCGGCAGAGCGCCTCGTGGCGGTCGGAGCCGACCCGGTTCAGCACCACCCCGCCCATCCGCACGCGAGGGTCGAACGTGGCGAACCCGTGCACCACCGCCGCCACCGACCGGCTCTGCCGCGCCGCGTCCACGACCAGCACCACCGGGGCGTCCAGCAGCCTGGCGACGTGCGCGGTGGAGGCGAAGTCCGTTTCCCCCCTGCCGTCGAACATCCCCATCACGCCCTCGACCACGGCGACGTCGCACCCGGCGGCCCCGTGCAGGAACAGCGGCGCCACCAGCTCCTCGCCGGTCAGCCACGGGTCCAGGTTCCGGCCGGGACGCCCGGCGGCCAGCGCGTGGTACCCGGGGTCGATGTAGTCGGGGCCCACCTTGTGCGGCGAGACCCGCAGCCCCCGCGCCCGCAGCGCCGCCATCAGCCCCGTCGCCACCGTCGTCTTGCCGCTGCCGGACGCGGGCGCGGCGACCACGAGCCGCGGAACTACCACTCGATGCCCTTCTGGCCCTTCTGGCCGGCGTCCATGGGATGGCGTACCTTGCCCATCTCCGTCACCAGATCGGCGACCTCGATCAGCCGCTCGGGCGCGTCCCTGCCAGTGATCACCACGTGCTGGTTACCCGGCCGCGACGTGAGCGTCGCGAGCACGTCGTCCAGCTCCAGCCACCCCCATTTGAGCGGGTACGTGAACTCGTCCAGCACGTAGAACCGGTACGTCTCGGCCGCCAGGTCCCGCTTGATCTGCTCCCAGCCCTCCCTGGCGTCGGCCGCGTGGTCCTCCTCGGTGCCGGGACGCTGAATCCACGACCAGCCCTCGCCCATCTTGTGCCAGGTCACCGTGCCGCCCTCGCCCGTCCCGCCCAGCACCTTCAGCGCCCGCTCCTCACCGATGCGCCACTTGGCCGACTTGACGAACTGGAACACCCCGATCGGCCACCCCTGGTTCCACGCCCGCAGCGCCATCCCGAACGCTGCCGTCGACTTGCCCTTCCCCGGGCCGGTGTGCACGATCAGCAGCGGCTTCGTGCGGCGCTGACGCGTGGTGAGGCCGTCGTCCGGCACGACGGCGGGCTTCCCCTGCGGCATGGTCAAACCGCCTTCCTGTAGGTACGGTTTCCCGAGCCGCCGTAGTCGCGGGCTCGCGAGCCCCCGTCGCCACCGGCCGCCGGGCTTCTGCGGTCGCGGCCGGTCGCGTTCCTGTGGTCGCGGACGACCGCCCCGAGATCGGAGCCGCGGCCCGAACGGGCGTCCAGGGAGTCGAGGGGCACCAGCCGCGCTCCCAGCCGGGCGGCCAGCCGGACCGCCAGGCCGAGCCGCACCGGGCCGCTCTCGCAGTCCACCACCACGCTCGTCGTGCCCGTGAGCAGAGCGGCGGCCCGGTCCACGTCGCCGCCCGCCGTGGCGCGGCCGTCGGTCACCAGCACCAGGAGCGGACGCCTGGCCGGGTCCCGCAGCCGCTCCACGCGCAGCACCTCCGCCGCGCGTACCAGCCCGGTCGCGAGCGGCGTCCGCCCTCCGGTCGGCAACGAGCGCAACCTGGCCGCGCCCGCCTCCACCGACGAGGTCGGCGGCAGCGCCACCTCGGCGCCCGCGCCGCGGAAGGTCACCAGGCCGATCTTGTCGCGTCGCTGGTAGGCGTCGAGCAGCAGGCTGAGCACCGCCGTCTTCACCGCGCTCATCCGCTTGCGGGCCGCCATCGAGCCGCTCGCGTCCACCACGAACAGCACGAGGTTGCCCTCCCTGCCCTCGCGCAGGACCTCACGCAGGTCGTCCTCGCGCAGCACCAGCCCCGGGCCCGTCCGCCCCCGCGCCGCCTGGTGCGGCGCCGCCGCCAGCACGGTCGCCGTGAGGTGCAGGTCGCGTACGCGGCCGGCGGGACGGCGGGCGCCGGTCGCCCGGCCGTGCGCCGTCCTGGACCTTGACCGCCGTCCCGCCACACCGTCACCGACGCCGGGCACGTCCAGCAACGGCACCCGGTACGGCGCCGCCGCCACCGCCACCTCACCACCCCGGCCACCCGCACCATCCGGGCCAGCACCATCCGCGCCATCCGGGCTCGGACCATCCGGATCCGCGCCACCGTGACCCGCGCCATCGAGACCTGCGCTATCGAGACCTGCGCCATCAAGACCTGCGCCCTCGCGACCCGCGCCATCCGCGCCGGTTCGAGATGAGCCATCGGCGGCGTCCCGGTCTGTGCCGTCCTGGTCGGCGGAGCCGTCCGCCTCACCCCCGGCGCCGTCGCCCCGCCCGCCACCGGGAGCCGCGTCCGCGCCGTCGCCGGACGGGCCCTCGGGTGGGTCGTCCTCGCCGCTCGTCCGGTCCAGCAGTTCCTCCAGCAACGACTCGTCCAGCCCCGGCGCGTCGAACGGGTCGCGGCGACGGCGGTGCGGCAGGGACAGGCGGGCCGCGGCGCGTACGTCCTCGGTCGTCACGGCCTCGCGGCCGTGCCAGGCCGCGTGCGCGATGGCGGCGTTGGCCGTGACCAGGTCGGCGCGCAGGCCGTCCACCTCGAACCCGGCGCACACGGCGGCGATCTGCCGCAGCCGCGCGTCCGGCAGCCGGACGCCGGGCACCCGTGCTCTGGCCTGCGCGATCCGCGCCGCCAGCGCCGCCTCCTCGGCGGCCCACCGGACGGCGAACGCCTCGGGATCGGCGTCGAACGCGAGCCGCCGCCGTACGACCTCGGCGCGTTCGTCCGGGTTGCGGGAGGCCCGCACCTCCACCGTCAGCCCGAACCGGTCGAGCAGCTGCGGGCGCAGCTCACCCTCCTCCGGGTTCATGGTGCCGACCAGGAGGAAGCGGGCGGCGTGCCGTACCGACACCGACTCGCGCTCCACGTAGCAGGTGCCGAGGGCGGCGGCGTCGAGCAGCAGGTCCACGAGGTGGTCGTGGAGCAGGTTGACCTCGTCCACGTACAGCACGCCACGGTGGGCCGCCGCCAGCAGGCCCGGCTCGAACGCCTTCACCCCCTCGGTGAGCGCCCGTTCGACGTCGAGCGAGCCGACCAGGCGGTCCTCCGACGCGCCCACCGGCAGCTCGACCAGCGCCGCCGGGCGGCGCAGGCCTGCCGAGCCGGGCTCGTGCGGCCCGTCGGGGCAGCCGGGATCGGGCGCGGCCGGGTCGCAGGCGAAGCGGCACCCGGCCACCACCTGCACGGGCGGCAGCTGGGCGGCCAGCGCCCGCACGATGGTCGACTTGGCGGTGCCCTTCTCCCCGCGTACGAGCACGCCGCCGGTCCGCGGCGAGACGGCGTTGAGCACCAGCGCCAGCTTCAGGTCGTCGAGCCCGACGACGGCGCTGAACGGATACGTGACGATCAAGACGGGACCTTCCGATTGACATGGGCCACCCGCCAGCCGTCCCGCGTGGCGGTCAGCTCGGTGGTGGACAAAGGCGCGAGGTCGAAGCGGGCGGCGGCGAGCGGCGGCAACCCCAGCGCGTGGCCGAGCGCGGCGCGGATCACGCCCACGTCGCACACGACGACGCCGGACGGCTCCGCGCGCATCCCCTCCAGCCAGCCGGCGACGCGCGCCGCCAGCGCGGCCAGGCTCTCGCCGCCGTGCGGCGTCGCGTGCGGATCCGACAGCCACCGCGCCAGCGCCTCCGGCTCCCGCTCCGCGACCTCCGCGTACGCGAGCCCCCGCCACCGCCCGCAGTCCGCCTCCGCGAGCACGTCCGCCACCACGGGCTCCAGCCCCATGGCGACGGCAGTCCGCACCGCCGCCGTGCTCGGCGCGGACCACACGCGGTCCGCCCGCAGGGCGGGGGCCCGGGAGAGGCTGGAGGGGTCGGGGTCCTCGTTCGCCGGGAAGCGGGCCGCTCGCATTCCCGGCGTGCCGGCATGACGGACGAACAGCACCTGCTCAGCCCGCTACGGCGGCCACGGCGGACCGGCGCGCCGCCCGGTCGCTCAGCAAGCCGAACAGCACGCCGAACGCCGTCCAGAACACCAGCTGCGTCCCCAGGGACGCGACCCTGAACTCCCACAGCAACGTGGCGGGGAAACCCTCGGGCACCTCGTCCGTCCCCGGCAGCAGCACCCACGCCGCGACGACCGGCACGAGGAACGCGGCGGCGGCCATGCCCCACCGCGCCCACGGGCCCGCCGTGACGCGACGCCCGGTGGCCACCGCGACCGCGGTCGCGGCCAGGCCGACGAGGATCATCACCACGTAGAGCAGGGTCCGCTGGTCGATCGTGGCAGGGTCGCCCACCGCCGGCGGGTTCGCCGGATATTTCACGAACGGCACGAGAATGGTCGCCCCGAACGCCGTCCCAGCGGCGGCCAGCGCCAGCCCGCCGTCCGATCGCGGGCCGACCCGCCCACGCAGTCCAGCGAAGACCAGGGCGAAGACCCCGCCGACGGCGACCCCGTAGAGCCCGGTGGCGAGGAACAGCCCGGCCTTCTGCACCGGCCTGCCGAGCGCCCCCTCGTCTCCGTGCTCATGGTCATGTACGTGCGCGGCGGCCGGAGCCGCCGCCCCTTCCTCCAGCGCGATCGCGGCGTCCAGGTGCGGCTCGCCGAAGACGAACGCGAACCCGCCCGCGACGATCCCGGCCAGCAGGCCCGCGAGCAGGCCCCTGACCAGCAGGGTGCGTACCATCCGGCGTCCCTAGTGGCACGGAACGCCGAGCAGATGACGCCCGTCGTGCATGAGTTCGTGCAGGAACGGCCCCGCCTGGGAGAGGGCGCCGTTGTCCATGAGCACCAGGTAGCCGACGATCAGTAGCAGCGGCACGACCGCCAGCCATGGGCGCAGGCGGGGGAAGGGGATGGAAGAAACGGACGAAGGAGTGGTCAGGTCACTCATACATGCCTCCTCAGGGATGACGCGTCCCGATCTGTTGAGGTCACAGGGGCCCGAGCGACCTGGCTCCCGGGATCCATGTCCCGGATACAGTGGCGCGACCGCACCGGCTTCTCACCGGATTTCCCTCGGGCAACCGTGAAATCTACCGGAACGTATCCTTTCCTCCCGTTCCCGTCAACAATCGATGGGTCCGTCGCGTGCGGGGCAGATGGGGGCGGCTCGTGCGGCGGTCGATACGCTGCGCTCGTGAGCCTGATCGCACGCCGCAGGGAACTGGCGGCGGTGGAGCGGCTGCTCGACCGGGTCGCCGCGGGGTCCGGCGGGCATCTCGTCGTCACGGGGCCTGCCGGAGCCGGCAAGACGGCGTTGCTCGACGCGGCGGCGGAGCTCGCCCGCGCGCGGGCCATCCCGGTCTCCCGCATGGACGCCGACGACCTCTCCCGGCTGACCGCCCAGGACGGCCCGTCGGTCTCCCGCACCGACCCCGACGGGCGGTCGATCGCCCCGGAGGGCCCGCGCCTCATGTTGATCGACGACGTCGACCGTGCCGGTCCACAGGCCGCGGAACGTCTCGCCGGCCTCACGTCCGCTCCGGGATCAGGGCTGCTCGCGGCCGGCTCCGACCCCCTCGGGCTGACGCCGGAGCTGAGCCTGCGCGGCCTCACGGAGGGCGAGCTCGCCGAGCTGGTTCCCGATCTGCCGGCCGGAGCGGTTCACGCGGTGTGGCTGGCCTCCGGCGGGCTCCCCGGAGCGGCCCTCACCCTGGCGGACGAGCTGGCCGGGCTCGACCCCGCCGATGACCCGCTGATCCACCTCGCTCTGTCCACGCCGTCGCGCGCGGCGTTCCTCGACCTCGACGCCGGGCTGATCCGCCTGCTGGAGACGGCGGCCGGGCGTCCGTCGCCCCCCGCCACCCATGCCAGGGTGCTGGCCCGGCTCGCCCGCGAGCTGCTGGGCGACCCGTCGGCCGCGGGACGCCGGCGAAAACTGATCGACGACGCGTCGGCCGCCGCCCGGACGGCGGCCGACCCCGGCGCGGTCGCCGAGGTGCTCGACGCCCGGCTCCACGCGCTGTGGGATCCGGCCGCCGCTCAGGAACGCCTGACCACGGCCGCCCAGATCGTGGAGCAGGCGCGGCTGACAGGCGACGGCGAGGCCGAGCGGCGAGGGCTGTTCTGGCGCTTCGTGGCCTTGGCCGAGCTCGGCGAGCTCGCGAGCGCCGAGGCCGCGCTGACCGCGTACTCCAGAGCCGGCGAGCTGGCCGGAGACGCCGAGGCGGCGGTGATGGTGCTGGCACGGCAGTCGATGCTCGCCACCGTCCGGGGCCGCTTCGACACGGCCGCGGTGCTCGCCGAGGAGGTCGCCGTGCGCGGCCGGCGGGCCGGGCTGGCCGACACCGAGCGCCTGGTCGGTTCGCTGCGCAGCGCGATCGACGTGATGCGGGGTGACGTCGCGGCCCACGTGGAGGTGTGGCAGGACCTCGCCCGGCGGCTGCCCGGGCACTTCTTCGAGGCGACCGCGGCCAGGGCGCTGGCCGAGTCCGGCCGGGGCGTCGAGGCGGGCCTCGAACTGGAGCGGCTGCTGCCCGCCGTACTCGCCGGATCCGGGCCGCGGTGGATCGGCGCGGTGGCCGATCTCGCGATCGTGGCCTCCAGGGCCGGTGAGCCGGCGGCCGCCGAGGCGTTGTACGCCGCGCTGCTTCCGTACCGAGGGCGCCTGGTCGTCTGGGGCGGCGCCAACACGATCGCCGGCCCGGTCGACGACTATCTCGGCCGCCTCGCGGCCCGGCTGGGCCGTACCGGGGACGCGCTGTCCCACCTCGACCGCGCGGTCGAGACGGAGGAGCGGATCGGGGCCCTGCCCTGGCTCGCCCACACCCTGGTCGCGCGGGCGTCGGCCGCCAGAGACCGGGCCGGCGACGATCTCGCCAGGGCGCGCTCGATCGCCGAGCGTCTGGGCCTGGCGGGACTGCTCGCCGAGCTCGCGCCGCCCGCCGACGAGTGGCGGCTGACCAGGGACGGCGACGACTGGCGGCTCGACGCCGGTCCGGAGGCCGTACGGCTCCGTGACGGGCGAGGCGTGCGGTATCTGCGGACGCTGCTGGCCGCACCCGGGCAGGATCCCGGCGCTGGACCTCGTGGCGGGCGGGCCCGGGTTGCGGGCGTCCGAGGGGGAGCCGGTCCTGGACGCCGCCGCGCGTGCGGCGTACCGGCGGCGGGTGCGGCAGCTCGACGAGCAGCTCGACGGGGCCGACCGTGCCGGCGACGCCGGACGGGCCGCCACGCTGCAGGAGGAGAGAACGGCGCTGCTGGCCGAGCTGCGGCGCGCCACCGGGCTCGGCGGCCGGCCCCGGGTCCATGACAACGAGACCGAACGGGCGCGGGTGAACGCGACGCGGGCGTTGTGGGCGACCGTGAAGCGGATCGAGCCGGTGGCACCACTGGCGGGGGCCCATCTGAGGGCGTCGCTGCGCACCGGCCGGTTCTTCCGGTATCAGCCGGCACCCGGCGGGCCGCGCCGCTGGCGCCTGTGACGCGCGCCACGAACGATTCGTGCACCGTGAAGTCACGCATCCCTGGTGGAGTTTCACGAACGGGAGACGTACATGCCGGAGTATTTCGGGGGCCTCGCGGCCGACAGCCATGGCACAGCCGATGACCGCCCGCCGCTGGTCTTCCTGCACGGTCTGACCTATGACCGGCGGCAGTGGGAACCGGTCCTGCGCGAGCTGGCCGACATCGATCCGGGGCGCCGCGCGGTCGCCTTCGACCTGCCCGGACACGGGGGCTCGCCACGCCGCGACTTCTACCGCTCCGAGGAGGTCGTCGAGGTCGTGCACCAGGCGGTGACCGCCGCCGGGCTCGACGCGCCGATCATCGTGGGGCATTCGCTCGGCGGCGCGCTGGCGACGGTCTACGCCGCTACCCATCCGGCTCGTGGCGTGGTCAACGTGGACCAGCCGCTGCTGGTCGGCGGCTTCCGCGACGTGCTGCTCCAGGCGGAACCGCGGCTGCGCGGCCCCGGCTGGCGGCAGGTGTGGGAGTCCATGGTCGCCGGGATGCACGTCGATCTGCTGCCGCCCGCCGCGCGCGAGCTCGTGCGGACGGCCACGACCCCCAGGCCGGACCTGCTGCTCGGCTACTGGGCCGAGCTGCTCGACACGCCCGCGGAGGAGCTCACGCGGCTGCGCACCCGTGACATGGCGGCCATCCGCGAACGCGGCATCCCCTACCACCATGTCAGCGGCAACCCGCTGCCCCCGGCCTACCGGAGCTGGCTGGAGTCCGCCCTGCCCGAGGTCGCCGTCACCGTCCTGCCGGACAGCGGCCATTTCCCCCACCTGGCCCACCCCGCGGAACTCGCCAAGATCCTCACCGGCTGACCGCGCGGGCTCGGCTCTTCGACGTCGGTCGCGGTCCTTCGACTTCCGGCCTCGATCGGGTTCGAGCCCCGATGCGGCGACCCGGTCGGCTCAAGCCCGCGGGATGAGCAGTTCGCGAAGCGGATCGCCGCCGTCGATGAAGAGCCGGGCCTCTGCCGTGGTCGCCGCCGCGATGCGCTGGAGCACCCGCCGGCCATCCTCGGGATGTCGCCCGTCGAGGGCGCCGACCCGGACGGCGAACACGATGTCGTACGGCTCTTCGTGATCCCGCAGGACGAAGTCTTCGCCCGCGCTCTGGCGGACGCTCATGCGGCCGGACGCGATCTCGTCCGTCGCGGCGGCTTCGGCCTGCGCGATGGCGGTGGCGGATCTGTCGATGGCCAGGATGTGGCCGGTGGTGAGCCGGGCTGCGACCGCTCGTGCGGCCGCGCCGGGCCCGCACCCGATTTCGAGGACACGCGAGTGTGGCTGAAGGGGAAGCGCGTTCACGACCGCGGCGAGGCGAGGTGACAGACGTGTCGGCATGAGCGGAAGACTAAATGACGGTCGGCCGCCTTGAGAGCCGACGTCGGTGACAGTCGTGGTGGACGCGGATCCGGTAGTGGCCGGCACGGGCGTTGAGCGAGCCGCCCAGGTTCATCAAACCGCGAAGGCCCTCCGGGGGCGTGCCTCCGGAGGGCCTGGCGATACGTGCTAGCCGTTGTGGACGGCGATCTCGGTGAGCGTGGGGGTGTACTGCTCGGTGGCGATCTGGGCCGTGAGGGCGACGCGGAGCTTCGGCGTCGTGATGTCGCCGAAGCCCGTCACGGACAGGTCGTGGCCGATGCCCCGGTCACCGCTCGCGAACGTCACCCAGGCGCCGGTCGCGGCGTCCCAGCGCCGCAGCTCGAACGACTGGACCCGCGGGTTGGTGCCGGAGTCGGTGTACTCGTCGAGGTACACCTCGTCGAAGGTGGTGTCCGCGCCGAAGTCGACGTCCAGCGTGATCGGGTACGCCGCGTCGTCGGCCGCCGCCCAGCGGGTCGCCGGGTCGCCGTCGGTCAGGTTCACCGCGCCGAGCGTGCCGTTCGCGCCCGGGTGGGTCGAGCTCGCGGTGACCGGCTTGCCGAGGGCGAGGTTCTCCCGGTCGTCACCGGGCTCCTCCTCGATCGGGTTCTCGTCCACCGGGTTGTCGACCTTCTGGCCGCGCCGGTGCTCCGCGATGCCGATGTCGGGCGCGTCGCCGTAGTAGATGTGGGTGCCGAGGAAGTCCTCGGTGCCCAGGTGCGGGTTGTAGCGGCCGGCGTCGATGAGCGGCGAGTCACCGCGCAGCTTGAAGTGCGCCGCGGCCTTGCGGATGCGGTCCACGCCCGCGCCGGTGACGTACTTCGCCGGGTCGCCGACGAACCTCGGATCCACGCGCAGCTTGTTCGGGTCGGCCGGCTCCTGGTCGGAGTGCTGCCCGCTCGCCTCGTAGAAGTCGTTGTTGGAGAACACGGCGTGACGCAGCGCGCCGGTCCTGCGGTACCACGGCGTCGAGTCCGTCTTCGAGGTGTTGTAGAAGATGTTGTTCAGGAAGTAGACCGGGCTCAGGAACGTCTCGTCGTGGAAGGTGTCCAGGTCCGCGCCGTCGTACACGAAGGTGTTGTTGACGAAGTACGTCGGCGAGTAGTTCGTCGACAACATGTTCTTCACCAGCACGCCGTTGTCGTTGACGCTCAGGTTGTAGCGGGCGACGGAGTTGGAGCTGTTGCCCATGTACGCCATCCAGCCCGCCGCGTTGTCGTGCGAGTAGTTGAACTGGTACGTGACGTTGAAGTTCGTGTACTCCAGGTCCCACGGCGTGCCGTCGAACTCGTTGTTCGGGCCGCCGTACACCTCGTTGTACTGCATGACCGAGTCCGCGCCGGCCCACAGGTAGAGCCCGCACGACACCGCGTCGTAGCGCTCCAGGAACCCGTTGACCTCGTTGTACTCGACGGTCATGTTCTTGGTGTTGGCGAGCTGGATCGCGCCCTGCCCGACGCTCTCGGCGTAGTTGTGGCCGATGTAGACGTCACGGCTGTACAGGTCGCGGGTGCGCACCCACAGCTGCTCCCAGCCCTCGTGGAACTTGCCGCTCTCGTCGTACTGGCCGGCGTCGCGCCCGTCGGCGTTGAACCAGTTGAACGCGAACTGCACGGCGTGCAGCTCCACCTTGTCGAAGGTGTTGTCCTCGATCCGGACATCCTTGAAGTAGTAGCCGCCGGTGCCGTACTCCTTGTAGCTCTTCTCACCGAAGACCTGGAAGCTGACGCCGCCGTAGTGGATCTTCTGCCAGGTGCTCGGACCGTCGAGGTCGTGGACGTACACGTTCGAGATGCGGAAGTGGTCCATGATGCTGTCGGCGCCGGCCGGCAGCAGGTCGGCGTTGATCGTGACCGCGATGCCGTCGCGGACGTACGACCCGGTGGTGATGTTCGTCGCGAAGTCGTCGTCGTTGGACAGCTCGACGTTGTCGATCTCGTAGTACTGCTGGTTGCGCAGCACGATGGCGCCGGTCAGGCCGACCGTCTCCGGGTTCTTCGTGCCGTCGGCCCGGAACGGGCTCGGCACCTTGCCGTTGGCCGCGATGTACGGCCGCCGGGCGCGCGGGTCGCCGTACGCCGAGATGGTGATCGGCTTGCCGGCGCTGCCGGAGCCCTTCGGCCACAGCTGCTCGTCGTGCCACTGCTGGCCGGCCTTGAGCAGGATGCGGTCGCCCGCCTGGAACGTCGTCGCGCTCACCTTGCCCAGGGTGCGCCAGGCGTGCTCCGGCGAGGTGCCGGAGGCGTCGTCGTCGCCGTTCGTGGCGTCGACGAAGTAGTCCTGGCCACCGGTCGGGTTGGGCGAGTTGCCCGGCAGGTCACGCTCGGCGGTGGCGGAGGCGCTGTCAGGAGCGGCCGCCGCGGACGCGGCCGGCGCGATCGATCCAGCGACCAGCGCGGCCAGCACGGCGGTCAGACCCACGCGCAGCATCCGCGCCACGGGGGGTGGTTGGAATCTCAATGCTGTACATCCTCTGGATTGACGGATTCCACCGCCGCCGTGTCGACCGTGATGTCGCTGCCGTCCACGCGGCGTCGGAGGAACTGGTGGAACTTCTCCTCCACGAGCGACTGCCGGATCCGGCGGGAGTAGTCGGCGAACGCCGCCTTCTCGTCGACGGTCCTGCCGGTGAGCTCGTAGAAGGTGATCTGCCCGGCGCTCGGGACCGGGTCGGAGATCCGGCCCGGTGCGAGGGTGCCGAGCACGGCCATGAGGTCCTGTTGGTGGGCGGCCGTGCCGCCGCCGTGGTAGGTGTCCGTGGTGAGCTTCGCGCCGGGCTCGCGCTTCGCGACGTCCCGCAGCCGGTCCGCGGCGGCCACCCGCCGCTGGAGCGCGGCCGCGTGGTCAGGCCCGGCGCCCTCGGGCACGGGCACCACGAGCTTCGTGTACGTGTACGTGGTCGCGTTCGCGCTCCACGCGTCCTTGTCGGCGTCGAACGCCTGCCTGACCTCGGCGTCGGTGACCCAGAGCGGGTCGCCCGCCTTCGCGCTGAGCCGCTGCTGCAGCAGCGTGGTGAGATCGGTGAGGCGGTGGGAGTAGTACTCCTCGGGCGAGAACTCCGCCAGCCCGTAGACGACCTCGCCCCTGGCGATGGCGTCGGTGCGGCGCGCGTTCTCCTCCTCCAGTTCGGTGAGGAAGGCGGCGTGGTCGACGGAGCCGACCAGCCCCTGCTCCTTGGCGAGGATGAGCGTGGCCTTGTCCTGCCGGATCTCGTCGAGCGCGCGGTCCGCGAGCCGCTGGAGCGCGGTACGGTCGCCGGCTCGCGCCGTCCAGTCGATCGCGCCCGTCAAGTGGTACTGGTTGCGCAGCTCGTTCTGCACGGCGGGCGCGAGGCGCCGCATGTGGAACAGCAGCTCGTCGCGGGTGACGGCGTGCCCGTCGATGGCGGCCACCTCGTCCGTGCGCTGCGCGAGCGCCATCCCGGTGGCCACCAGCGCGGCGAGTGCGACGCAGACGCCGGTGACGAGCACGGCCAGCCGCCTCGACCGCCGCCCCGCCCCGCCC
>NZ_SMKQ01000429.1 GCF_004348995.1 Nonomuraea terrae | reverse complement strand
CCCCAGCTCCGGGCCGGTCGCCTGGGCAGCCGTACGGGCCTGGGCCGGCGTCCCGGCAGCCGTACGGGCCTGGGCCCGGGCCGGGGGAGCCGCCGTGGGGTGGGTACCCGCCGCCGCCCGGTGGGATGCCGCCTTACCCGGGACCAGGGCGGGCGCCGCGGCGGTTCAGTCCCAAGGTGCTGCTCATCGACCCCGTACGCATGCTGCCCTCCCTCCTCCTGCCCCTCATCGGTGTCCTGTTCGTGGGCGGCTTCTCGCCGAGGTCGTACGCCTGGGCCGCGGCCGGTGTCGTGGGCGCCGTGGTGGTCGCGTTCGTCCGCTGGGCCACCTTCACGTACGAGATCATCGGCGACAGCCTGGAGACCAAACGGTCGCTGATCAGCCGTTCCATCCGCACCATCCCCCTGGAGCGCATCCGCGGCGTCGACGTCTCCACGCCTCCGATGCACCGCCTGCTCGGCCTGGCCGTACTGAAGATCGACACGGGAGCGAGCGGCGGCGACGAGGAGGCCAAGCTCGACGGCGTCACACTCGCCGAGGCCGAACGGCTCAAGTCGCTCCTCCTGCGCAGCGCCGGCCGCCCCGAGGCGCACGCCCAAGAGACCGCCGCACCCGCCGGGCCCCGCGAAGAGTCCATCATCTCCGTGCCCCGCAAGTGGCTGCTGTACGGGCCCTTGTCGGGTGCGTACCTGCTCACCCCGTTCGCGTTCATCGGCGGCGCCGTGGGCCTGGCGTTCCAGTGGGGCGACGAGCTCGGCTTCCGCCAGGACGCCGCATGGAGCGCGGGGGAGTGGCTCTGGGAACACCCGTACCTGCTGCTGGCCGTGGCCCTGCTGCTCGTGCTCGCGATGCCGGTCACGGGCGGCCTGATGTACGCGATCTTCAACTGGAACTTCCAGCTCAAACGTCGCGACGGCTACCTCGTCGCCGAACGCGGGCTGATCAACCGGCGCAGCGTGTCGCTGGAGTCCCAGCGCGTACGCGGCTACGAGATCGTGGACGGCCTGGCCGAACGCTGGGCCGGCGTCGTACGCGTCTGGGCCATCGTGACCGGGCTGGGCGACTCGGAGACCCGCGGTCAGCTGCTGCCGGACGTGCCGCGCGGGGTCGCGTACCAGGTGGCCGCCGACGCCATCGGACCCTACCGGTCCGAACTCCGTCGCCACCCGCCCGTGGCGCGCAGGCGCCGCCTGTTCCGCGCCGTCTTCCCGTGGCTCATGGTGGCGTCGGCGAGCGCCGCGGCGGCCTGGGCGACGGGGGCGACGCTGTGGTGGGTCCTGCTCGTCCTGACGCTGTTCCTGGCCGCACTGGGCGTCCCCTTGGGCCTCGACCGGTACGCCTCCCTGGGACACGGCTACGACGGCGTACGCGTGTCGGTGCGGTCGGGCTCGCTCCGGCGCGCCCAGGCCGTCATCGAACGCCGTGCCGTGGTGGGCTGGCGTCTCCGGCAGACGTGGTTCCAGCGCCGCGCCGGGGTGCTGACGCTGATCGCCGGCGTCGGCGCCGGCAAGGGCGGCTACTCGGCCATCGACGTCTCAGAAGCCCAGGCCGCGGACTTCCCGGCAGAGGTCACTCCGGAATGGCTGACCCCCTTCCTCACCCAACCCCCCAACCAGTAACCCCCGTCAC
>NZ_SMKQ01000428.1 GCF_004348995.1 Nonomuraea terrae | reverse complement strand
GGCTTCGAGGCGGCGCAGACGTTCGTGGGCGTTACGGACGCGGCTGGAGACCGAGCTCTGCACCCGCCCCGCGTCGCGGTCGTAGGCCAGCTTGTTGTTGTCGCGCATCACGCGCCCGACGGCCACCCGGTGTGCGGTGGTGGACGCGTGCTCGCGCAGCCGCCGCACTTCCTCGCACCACTCCGCGTACGCCTGCTCCCACCGGGCCCTGGCCGCCGCCTTGGCCGCCAGGAATCCGGTGTAGCCGCCGCCGAAGCGGGTGAGCGAGCCGTGCTCGACCTCGACGACGGCCGTGGCGACCCGGTCGAGGAAGACGCGGTCGTGCGAGACCACGGCCACCGCGCCGCGGTGCTCGCGCAGGCGGTCTTCGAGCCAGGTCAGCGCGGACTCGTCGAGGTGGTTGGTCGGCTCGTCGAGCAGCAGCACGCGCGGCCCGGCGGCCAGCACGCAGGCCAGCCCGAGCCTGGCCAGCTCGCCGCCCGACAGGCTCGACAACCGCCGGTCGCGGGTCACCTGAGCCAGCCCCAGACCATGGAACGCCTTGTCGACCCGCGCGTCGGCCTCGTAGCCGCCCTTCAGCTCGTACGCCGTCAGCAGCTCGCCGTATTCGTCCATGACGTCGCCGGTCAGCGCCGACTCCAGCTCGCGCATCCTGCGCTCCATGGCGCGCAGGCCGGCCAGCGCCGCGTCGACGGCCTGCTGGACCGTGTGATCGGGCGGCAGGTCGAGCGTCTGCCCGAGATGGCCGAGGTCATCGGCCACCCGCACTTCGCCGTCGTCGGGCCGCTCGACCCCGGCCAGCAGCCGCAGCAGGGTGGACTTGCCCGAGCCGTTCTCGCCGACGATGCCGACGCGCTCGCCCGGCCTGACGGACAGGGACACGTCGATGAGGACGGCGTGGTCGCCGTAGGTCTTGGAAACCCTTCGGAGGATGGTCAGGATGGAACTCCAATCGCAACTGATGTAGCTTTAGCCTGCCACACGTTCACACATAACGCAACTGGAGTTGTTTTTGGAGCCTCGGAAACGTCCCGGGGGGCGCAGCGCACGCGTCCGCGACGCCGTACGCCAGGCCACGCTCGCCGAGCTGGCCGAGCACGGCTACGCGGGCTTGACGGTGGAGAACGTGGCGGAGCGGTCAGGGGTGCACAAGACGACCGTCTACCGGAGGTGGGGTGGCGTCGAAGGGCTGATCTCCGACGCTCTGGAGCTGGCCGGCGAGGAGCCGTGGCCGATCCCCGACACCGGCTCGATCGAGGGCGACCTGCGAGGGATCGTCCAGCTCGTACGCAACGGCTTCGACGATCCCGAGCTGGGCCCGGTGTCGTCGGCGTTCGTGGCCGCCGCCATCCAGGATCCGGCCGCCGCCCGGGCGCTGCACGACTTCTTCGCGGCCCGGCACGAGCAGTCGGCCGAGGTGGTGCGGCGCGCGATCGAACGCGGCGAGCTGCCCGACGTCGTCGACCCGAGCGAGGTGATCAGGGTGGCGGTGGCGCCCGTCTACTACCGGCTCTTCGTCGCCCACGAGCCGGTGAGCGAACACGACGCCGACCGCGCCGCCGCCGCGGCCCTCGCCGCCGCCCGCGCCGGCGTCCTCTGATTCAGGGGTACGGCACGGTTCGCCCGCGGGGCTCGGGGAGGGGC
>NZ_SMKQ01000427.1 GCF_004348995.1 Nonomuraea terrae | reverse complement strand
ACCCAGACCAGCGTGTGGACGAGCCCGAGCCCCCGTTGCTCGTGCTCGTCCACACGCTGGTCTGGGTGGCCGCCACCGCCGGCGCCGAGACCCTCAACCGCACCGAGACCAGGATCGCCGCCGTCGTCCCCGCGCTCGTCGTGTTCGGGGCGGCGCTGGTGCTCGGCGTCGACGGCCCGGGCTCCAACATCGCCGTGGCGGGGGTGCTGTTCACCGTCGTCGCGGCCCTCGCGCTGCTGCGGGACGGCCGCTCCCCGGCCTGGTCGCTCGCCGGGGTGCCGGCGGCGGCCGTGCTGGCGGCGCTGGCCGTGCTCGCCGGTCCGCTGCTGCCCGTCGCCGCCCAGCCGTACAACCCGCGCGACGACGCCGACCTGCCCCCGCCCGGACGCGTGGACGGCGTCAGCCCGCTCGACCGCGTCTCGGCGTGGCTGCAGATCCCCGACCGCGAGCTGTTCACCGTCGAGGCCGACCGGCCGCTCAACTGGCGGCTGGCCGTGCTCGACCGCTACGACGGTGTGCGCTGGACGTCGAGCGCCCGCTTCCGCCCCACCGGCGGCACGGTTCCCGAGGGCGAGTGGCAGGGCGCGGCCGACGTCGTCCACCAGAAGGTGACCTTGGACGGCCTGCCCGGCACCTGGCTGCCCGCCGCCGAACGCCCCGAGCGGGTGACCGGTGTGCGCGGCCTGGGGGTGGACCCCGGCAGCGGCGTCCTGCTGGCCGCCGCCGAACCCGCCGAGGGGTTCACGTACGAGGTGACCTCGCGGGTGCCCAAGCCGTCGAAGGAGGACCTGCTGGCCGCCACCCCCGTACGCGACCCCGCGCTGACCGACTTCCCCGACGGCCCGCAGGAGCGGCTCTTCCGCAGGCTCGCCCAGCAGGCCACCCAGGGCGCCGACGCGCCGATCGAGCAGGCCTACCGCCTGCAGAGCCACCTGCGCACCAACGCCTCCTACGACGTCACCGCGCCGCCCGGCCACTCGCTCAAGGGGCTGGAGTTCTTCCTGCGGACCACGCACCGGGGGACGTCGGAGCAGTTCGCGAGCGCGTTCGCGCTCATGGCCAGGACCCTCGGGCTGCCGTCACGGGTGGTCGTCGGATTCCGGCCGGGGGAGGAGTCCGGCGGGGTCTACCGCGTCCGCTCCGGGCACGTGATCGCGTGGGCGGAGATCAAGTTCGCGGGGCTGGGCTGGCGGCCGTTCTACCCGACACCGGGGCGCAGTGGCGCCAAGGACGACCACGAGGTCGTCTCGTCGGCGATCGAGGAGAGCGAGGAGCTGGAGGGCGAGTTCGCGCGCGGCGGGAGCGAGCGGCCGAAGACCTCGCCGCCGCGCACCACTGCCGAAACGCAGGGCGGGGCCTCCCCCTGGACGATGGCCGCGGCGGCCGCCGCGGCGCTGCTGGTCGCGTACGGGGCCGCGGTGGCCGTGCTGCCGTGGTGGCGCCGGCGGCGGCGTCGCCGGGCTGAGGCGCCCGGGCAGCGGGTGCTGGGGGCGTGGCGGCAGGCGTGCGACGACCTGGGGCTGAGAGGCGGGCAGACGCTGACGGCGGCCGACGTGGTCGCCCGCCACCCGGGCGACATATCCGCCCACCTTCAGCCTTTGGCCGAAATTTCGAACTTCGTCCGGTACGCCCCGGACGCCGTCACCGACGAGGCCGCCACCGCGGCC
>NZ_SMKQ01000426.1 GCF_004348995.1 Nonomuraea terrae | reverse complement strand
ACCCGACCCCGACCGCGACTCCGACCCCGACCGCGACTCCGACCCCCACCCCGGCTCCGGCTCCGGCTCCGGCTCCGGCTCCGGCTCCGGCGAGACCTAGCGCCGCCGTCCCGCGCGTACGGTGGGCCGGGCGTTTCCGGCAGATCGGCCGCGGGGTAGAAATCCGGCATCCCCCGCGACGCGACGCACCTGCGGGGGGAGCACGGCCATGGGCACGGCCACGGCCTGGTCATCGACGTTCGCCGTGCTGCAGCGCATCGGCCGTTCGCTCATGATGCCGATCGCGGTGCTGCCCGCCGCCGGTCTGCTGTTCCGCTTCGGCCAGGAGGACATGCTGGGCGCGGGCGGCCTCGGCGGCGCCTTGCCGTGGCTGCTGCCGGTGGCCCGGGTCATGGCCGCGGCCGGTGGCGCGCTCTTCGACAACCTGCCCCTGCTGTTCGCCGTCGGCGTCGCGATCGGCTTCGCCCGCAAGTCGGACGGCTCCACCGCGCTCGCCGCCGTCGTCGGCTACCTGGTCTTCGACCGCGTCACCAAGACGCTGTTCTTCGACGCCGGCGAGGGCGCCGTCCACACCAAGGTCACCGTGATCCTGCGGAACGGCACTCCGACGCTCGATCTCGGCGCGCAGAACCCCACGGGTGTGCTGGGCGGCATCGTCATCGGCATCACCGCCGCCCTGCTCTGGCAGCGTTTCTACCGCTTCAAACCGCCCTCGTGGCTGGCGTTCTTCGGCGGCCGGCGTTCGGTGCCCATCATCACGGCCGTCGCCGCCCTGCTCCTCGGCGTGCTGTTCGGCCTGCTGTGGCGGCCGATCGGCGACTGGCTGTCGGACGTCGGCGACTGGCTCTCCGCCCACGGCACCGCCGGCGCCGGCATCTACGGCGTCGCCAACCGCCTCCTCATCCCCGTGGGCCTGCACCACTTCCTCAACACCATCGTCTGGTTCACCCTCCCCGAGTGCCGCGCGGGCGTGAACGGCGCCATCCGGGACGCCGCGGGCGACCTGAACTGCTATTTCGCCGGCGAGCAGGGCGCGGGCATCTTCATGACCGGCTTCTTCCCGGTCATGATGTTCGGTCTGCTGGGCGCGGCGCTGGCGATATGGCGGGCCGCCCCGCCGGAGCGCCGCTCGTCCGTCGGAGGCATCATGCTCTCCGCCGGGCTGACGGCGTTCGTCACGGGCATCACCGAGCCGCTGGAGTTCGCCTTCATCTTCGTGGCGCCCGTGCTGTTCGCCGTGCACGCGCTGCTGACGGGCCTGTCGATGGCCCTGATGGCGGAGCTGGGCGCGCGGCTCGGCTTCACGTTCTCCGGCGGGGCCATCGACATGCTGCTGAACGCCGGCAAGTCCAACACCCACGGCCTCCCCCTGATCATCGGGTTCGGCCTGGTGTACCTGGTGCTCTACTACGTGATCTTCAGCGTGCTGATCCGGGTCATGAAGCTGCCCACTCCCGGCCGCGAGCCCGCCGAGCCCGCCGAGCCCCGTTGAGGGCGACCGTTCCGGGTTCTCTGCCGAGCCCGTAATTCCGGACGAGGGGCTCCAGCTCGGCCCCCACTTCTCCCGCAAAAGCGCACACATCCCTGGTCGCGGGCCGGGAAGTTGGCGCCGTCTGTATTCCTGCGCCGGGCCGAAAACTCCTAAGCACGATTCCTTCTCCCCCGAGCCCACTCCCCCGAGC
>NZ_SMKQ01000425.1 GCF_004348995.1 Nonomuraea terrae | reverse complement strand
ACTCACTCCCGGCTTCAGCCCACCACCCGATGAGCCGAATCCACCCGCAAACCCCTCGAACCGCACACCGGAGGCGCCATGCATCTGCACCACACCGAACCCCCGCTCTTCGACACGGCCACGGGAGGCGGCGGCGCGGCGACCCACGACGGCCGGCGTGCTCTGCGCATCGGCCTGGGCGGCCCCGTCGGCTCCGGGAAAACGGCCACGGTCGCCGCCCTGTGCCGCGAACTGCGTGACGCGCTGTCCATCGCCGTCGTGACCAACGACATCTACACCAGGGAGGACGCCGAGGCCCTGCTGCGGCACGCCGTGCTGCCCCCCGAGCGGATCACGGCCGTCGAGACCGGGGCCTGCCCGCACACCGCCATCCGCGACGACATCTCCGCCAACCTGGAGGCCGTCGAAGACCTCCAGACCCGGCTCGACCCCCTCGACCTGGTCCTGATCGAGTCCGGCGGCGACAACCTGACCGCCACCTTCTCCCAGGGCCTCGTCGACCACCAGATCTTCATCATCGACGTGGCGGGCGGCGACGACATCCCCCGCAAGGGCGGCCCCGGCCTGACCTCGGCCGACCTGCTCGTGATCAACAAGACCGACCTGGCCCCGTACGTCGGCGCCGACCTCGCCGCCATGGAACGCGACGCCCGCGCCGCACGCGGCACGCTCCCCGTGATCCTCACCAGCGTCAGAGCCGAAGGCGGCATCCGCCCCGTGGCCGCCTGGGTACGCCGCCGCCTCGCCGAACGCCCCACCCAGCACGCCCACCGCCAGACCACGACCCCGGCATGACGACCAGCAGCCCACCAACCACCGAAGTCACGACAAGCAGCCTCTCGGCTGTCGGAGTCGCGACCTGTCCTGTGCCGGATGCGCGCCCGGCCGGGCACTCCGCCCACGGACTGCGGGCCACCGCGCGTCTCACCGCGGCCGTCGAGGACGGGGCGACCTGCCTGCCTCAACTGTCCGGCGACGGCCCGTTCGACCTGCGCCGCCTGAGGTCTCGCGGTGGGCAGGCGCGCGTCTGCGTCGTCGGCGCGATGAGCGCCCCGCACAACGGCGACCGGCTGCGCATCGAGATCGTCGTCGGCCCGGGCGCGGACCTCGAGGTGATCTCCGCCGCCGCGACCGTCGCGCTGCCCGGCCCCGTCCCCGGCCATGCCACGCTGGACCTCGTCCTGTCCGTGGCTGACGGCGGGCGGCTGCACTGGCTGCCCGAGCCGGTCATCTCCGCCGACGGCAGCGACCTGCGCCAGCGCATCGGCGTCGACCTCGCCCCCACGGCCCGGCTCCTGCTCGGCGAACGGCAGATCCTCGGCCGCGCGCACGAACCGACGGGCCGGCTGACCAGCCGCCTCACCGTACGCCGTGACGGCCGGACGATCCTCGACCAGGAGACCGCGTACGGCCCCGGCGCACCCGGCTGGGACGGCCCCGCCGTACTGGCCGGCCACCGCGCCACCGCCCAGTTCCTCCTGATCGACCCCGCTCTCGACACGGAGCCGGCCCCGGCCCGGTTCCTCTGGGACGACCCGGCGGACGGCCACGCCGTGATCACCCCGCTCCCCGGAACCCCAGCCCGACTCCTCACCGCCATAGCCCCGAACGCCGGCACCCTCCACCTCGCCCGCCTCCTCCATCACCTCCACCCGACCCCCTGACCAGGCAGCCCTCCCCGAGGAAGCGAGGTACCGCCGTGCGGTGGTGGTGCGCTGT
>NZ_SMKQ01000424.1 GCF_004348995.1 Nonomuraea terrae | reverse complement strand
GCTGGACGAAGGCGCGTTCCTGGGGGAGGCCGGGGTGGCGGCCGGTGAGCCGGGCCTCCATGATCTCGTCGAGGACGTCCCCGTCGTAGGGGATCCGGCCGGCGTCGATGTCGCGGCGGAAGCGTTCGAAGGCGGGCGGGTCGGTCACGTCCACGCCGTGGTCGAGCGCCACCTGGACCCAGAACTTCGCCAGGCCCTGGCGGGCCGGGTCGTCCAGGGCGTCGGGGAACTCGGCGGCTGCGCGGTCGATCGCGGCCTCCGCGTCCTTGACGGTGGCGCCTCGGGGGTCGAGCAGGCCGGTCCCGTCGAGGTAGCGCAGGTACGTGCGCAGCACCTCCGGTGCGGTGTCGAGGACCTCTCTGTCGGCCACGAGCTGGGCCGGGACCCAGGCCAGCAGGAAGTGGCTGATCTCGGCGTCGTCCCAGTAGGCCAGGCGTCCGTCGCGGCTCTCGTGGCGGGCGTCCACGGCGGCCTCCAGCAGCAGGCCGTCGGCGGGCAGGCGGTGCTCGTCCGCCCAGGTGAGGCAGCGGCGGACGAGCAGGTCCTTGGCCGCCTCGAACGCGTCGGTCTCCTCCGGCTCGAACCAGGTGCGCAACAGGTGCTCCTCGCTGGTGGTTGGAAGGCACCAGTATTCCGGCCCCAGGCACCTTCGGGCGTGCGGGTTCCGCGATCTAATCGGTGCGGACGGTCTCGCCGGTGAGGCGGGAGCGCTCGGCGGCCCAGGCCATGAGGTGGCTGTGGAGGCTTTCGGTCGGCGACGACAGGATCGAGGAGCGGTCGCGGGTGGACACAGCGGTCAGGAACGCCTCGACCAGCCCTTCGTCACCACCCCCATGACCGCCCCTCGCCGTGGCGTCACCAGGGGGGCGGGTTTCGACGACCTCTGTGCGGCCGGTGACGAAGTCGTGCACGGTCAGGCGGTCGCCGTCGCCTTCTATTGAGCCGTGGGTGCCGAAGACGCGGGTCTGGCGGTGGAGGGACGGGGTGAAGGCGGTCATGGTGAACGCGGCCGTCGTGCCGCCTTCGAATTCCATGTTCACGACTTGGTGGTCGACGACGTCGTTGTCGCAGGTGTAGACGCATCTGCCGTACGGGCCGGTTCGGAGGGCTTTCCGGACGCCCTGTTCCGAGACGTCGTCGGTCAGGGCGGTCAGTGGCCAGATCTCGCGGCCGGCCAGGGGGAGGTAGAGGCGGATGGCGGAGTACGGGCACTCGGGTTCGGCCGTGCAGTCGAGGCAGCGGTCGGCGGCGTTCTGGGGGCGGTTCTCCGGGCGGAAGTGGTGGAGGCCGCCGAACGACGAGACGCGGGTGACCCGCTTGCCGGTGAGGTGCACGAGCCAGTCGAGATCGTGGCAGGACTTGGCGAGCAGCATGAACGTGGACTCGTCGGTGCGCCGCCAGTTGCCGCGGACGTAGGAGTGCGCCTGGTGCCACCAGCCCACGGGCTCCAGGTGCTGGATGCTGACGATCTCGCCGATGCGTCCGGCGTCCAGCAGCGCTTTCAGGGTCTTGGTGTACGGGGTGTAGCGCAGGACGTGGCAGACCGCGAAGATCGCACCGGAGCGTTCGGCGGCGGACACGATCGCGTGGCACTCCTCCTGTGAGACGCCCATCGGCTTCTCCAGCAGGATGTCGTAGCCCAGCTCGGCGAAGCGCAGTGCGGGCTCGACGTGGTCGCGGTCCTGGGTGGCGATGATCACGGCGTCGGCCTGGCGGGGG
>NZ_SMKQ01000423.1 GCF_004348995.1 Nonomuraea terrae | reverse complement strand
CTCTTCAGGTGTGCCTACGTCGCCGGTCAGCCTCAGAGCGGCGGACGGCGACGGGGTGGTGGTGCGGGCGGGCTTCCTGGGCCTCGCGGACGTCCTGGCGGGCCTGGGGACGTGCGTGGCGGTCTGTACGGGCTGGGAGGCGACCGGCTGGACGGGCGGCGGCGGCGCGTCGCTCGCGGTCGGCTCCGTCTCGGTCTCCGTCTCGGTCTCCGTCTCGGTCTCCGGCGTGGTCTCCTCCGGCGATGGCTCCTCGTCCGGATCGAGCGGATCCGCGGGCGCGGAGGTGCCGGGCACCGGTGTCGCCGGCGTGCCCTGGCTGGTCTGCGCCTGCAGCACCGCCTCGTCGGACGACGCGTTCACGATGATCACCGCGGCTGCGGCCAGCACGCCGACGACCGACGCGGTGACGGCGATCTTGGCGGGCAGCTTGCCCAGCGCGCGTGAGGACCTGCCGAGACCGCGCGTCGGCTCGCCGAAGCGGGTCTCGGCGAGAGCGGTCTCCGTCTTGGCCGGCTCGTCCAGCCGGATCGGGAAGAGCAGCGCCAGCAGACCCGCAAGGGCGGCCAGGCGGCGGCGTCCGCGCTCCTCCCAGTCGAGCCCGTACGCCTCGGCCGCGACCGCCTCCAACTCGGTGAGGAACGCCTCCGCAGACGGCGGGCGCTCGGCCGGGTCCTTGGCCAGACCTCGCCCGACCAGGCCGCGCAGCGCCGCCGGCACCTCCTCGACCGGCGGGGAAGCGGTCTGGTGCTGGTGGGCCAGCACCATGACGTTCGAGGCGCGGAACGGACGCGTGCCCGTCAGGCACTCGAAGAAGACGGCGGTGGCCGCGTACACGTCGGTCGCGGGCCCGGCCGGCGCGCCCGACCACTGCTCGGGCGCCATGTACGGCGGCGTGCCCGCCGCCTCCGCGTCCTCGCCGGCCCGCACCGCGATGCCGAAGTCCACGAGTTTGCTGATGCCGTCGGCCTGCACCATGACGTTCTCGGGTTTGTAGTCGCGGTGCACGACGCCGATCGCGTGTGCCGCGGCCAGGCCCCGCAGGGAGCCCTGGAGCACGGTCAGCGCGGCTTCGGCGCCGGTGGGACCCTCGGACTTGAGGATCTCGCGCAGCGACACCCCGTTGACCAGCTCCATGATGATCGCCGCGCCCTGGCCGGACTCGACGTAGTCGATCAGCCTGGCGTGGTGGGAGCTCCGCAGTGTGCCCAATAAGCGGGCCTCGTGCCGGAACCGGGCGACGAACCCGACGTCGGACCTCAGCTCGTCACTGAGGTACTTGATGGCCACCTCGACGCCGTCGTAGTCGCGTCTGGCGAGCACGACCCGCCCGGCCGCGCCCGAGCCGAGCTCGCGCACCCCGGTGTAGCCGGGGACCCCCCATGGCCCATTACCGTGCATAACGGTCTCCTCTGGAGTACTTGGGCCCCCACCCGCACCAAACGGTCCGTAGCTTAACCACAGCGGACCACGTTCTGACCCCCGAAGTGCCGATAAGGCAGAAATATCGCCTGCCAAGCGGCCCGGTGCCCGGCCCAGCGGCACCGCCCGATCAAGCCCCGCCCTTCGTCCTCCTGCTCCGTGCCTTCGTGCGCGGCTTGGGCCCTCGTGATCGGCTTCGGGGCTTTTCGCGGTCGGCCGCCGGCCGTCGCGGTCCGGCTCCGGGGCTCCCGTGGCATGGCCACCGGCTCTCCTGCTCCGGCCCCGAGCTCCATTTTCCGGATCGGCAGCCCTCGGACAGCTCAGGAGTTCCCGGGCGGCTCAGGGCCTCCTTCGTCGGGGTCGGGGGAGTCTTGCGCCGGGTTCCGGCCGGGTGCCGGAGCGCTTTCGGAGGGGGTGGGAG
>NZ_SMKQ01000422.1 GCF_004348995.1 Nonomuraea terrae | reverse complement strand
GCTCGACTCCCACCGCCCCCCGCAAGACTTCGACAACTCCCCGACCCCTCTCCGGAAGCAGCGCGACTACCGCCTGCTCTGGACAGCCCGCACGGTCTCGATCACCGGCTCCGAGGTCTCCAAACTGGCCATCCCTCTGACCGCCGTCACCCTGTTGACCGCCTCGCCGTCCCAGATGGGCCTGCTCACCGCGGCCGCCTTCGTGCCGGCCCTGCTCCTCGGCCTCCAGTCGGGCGCGATCGCCGACCGGCTCACCCGTCACCGCCCGCTGATGATCGCCTGCGAACTCGTCTCCTGTGTCGCCGCCATCACGATCCCCCTCGCATGGCTCCTTGGCGTCCTGAACATCGCCTGGTTGATCGTCGTCGCGCTGGTCATCGGCGCGGCCGGAGTCCTCTTCAAAGCCGCGAACTTCCCTCATGTGGCAGCCGTGGTCGCCCCCGAACAACGAACAGAGGCGATGGCCGGTTTCCAGGCCTCTTATTCTGTCGCCTCGGTCAGCGGCCCCGGCCTGGCCGGTCTCCTCGTTCAGCTCCTCACGGCACCGATCGCCGTAGCCGTGGAGGCGTTGTCGTTCCTGGCCTCCGCCCTGATGCTCCGCACCATCCGTACCCCCGAGAAGACCACCCCCGCCACCTCCCGCGGCATGTGGCGCGATGTCATGGAGGGCCTGAAAGCCAGTGTCACCCACCCGGTCCTGCGTGCTCTGCTCGGCGCCGGCGTCACCATCAACTTCTTCGCCATGGCCTACACGGCCGTCTACATGCTCTACATGCTGAACACCCTCGGCATCCCCAACGGCATGATCGGCGTCCTCATAGCCCTGAGCGGTGTCGGCGGCCTGCTCGGCGCGTGGGCGACCTCTCGTCTGTCCAAGCGCTACGGAGAGAACCGCATCCTGCTCTGCTCTGTGATCTTCTTTCCGATCGAGATCCTCGCGGTGGGCCTGCTGACCGGCCCTCTCTGGTGGAAACTCACACTTCTCGCTCTCACCGGCACGATCACCGGCGGCATCGTCGTCGCCTTCGCCACGTGCATGGGCGCCATCACCCTGCGGGAAGCCTCCCCGGAGCTCCGCGGCAGGGTGAACGCCACCATGACCTTCGCCGTCCAGGGCGTCCTGGCACTGGGCGGCCTGGCCGGAGGCTTCCTGGCCGAACTGATCGGCCTTCGCGCGGTGATCCTCATCTGCGCGGCCGGCATAGCCCTCAGCAGCATCTGGATCTGGACGTCTCCCCTCCGCCCGAACCGCCCCAAGCCCTCACCCCTCGGAACGAGCCCTGTACAGCCGTCTCCCCATCAATGCATAGACCGCTTGATCGCCTGCAAACGCCACTGGGGTCACTAGCCGCCCGCTGCCACGCCCCCATCATGCCCGCTCCGCACCGCTCCTCGGCGCCTTCATCCACAGGCGACCATCGCCAACGCTCTTCTATCCACAGAACGACGTTCGCCCCCTCGCCGCGGGAGTCGCCAAGGCGAAACTCGCGCCATGAACACCGACCCCACCACTCCGTCCTCGGCCCACCACGCGGGCGCGCACACCACCACCTCCGACGGGCCCGCACCCACACTCGACCGCCACACGTCACCCGCCCCCCATCCCCCATACCGGGGGTCACAAGGACACTGGCGCCCACCAACACCACCGCACCAGCCCAAACGAACGCCGACTCGACGTAGGGTCGACCTCCTGCCGACCCAGCCCAGAGCCGCCCTCCTGTCGGCTCACCACACAGGCGCCCACCTACCGGCTCGATACACGCTTGCTCCACACCCAGCCACCCATCTGCCGACTCGGCGCACAGCCGCACTCCGGAAAGCCCGGCCCGCAGGCGCCCTCCTGCCGGCTCTGATCACCGCAGCGGTCATCCTCTTCTTGGCCGCCCTCCCTG
>NZ_SMKQ01000421.1 GCF_004348995.1 Nonomuraea terrae | reverse complement strand
CACCAGCTCCAGCAGCAGCTGCCGCGCCGCGGGCCGCCGCGCCGGGTCGGGGTGGATGGCCGCCGCGACGAGCCGGTCGAGCGGCGCCGGCAGCCCGCGCAGGTCGGGCGGCGCCTGCCGGGCCCTGGCCGCCATCACGTACGCGTCACCCTCGCCGAACGGATGCCCGCCCAGCCCCGCGTACGCGATCAGCGACCCCCACGCGAACACGTCGCCCGCCGGGCTCGTGCGCCCCTCGAAGACCTGCTCGGGAGCGATCCAGCCGGGCGTACCCATCACCATGCCGGCGTTGGTGTGCCGCTGGTCGACGTGGGTCGAGCGGGCCAGCCCGAAGTCGATCACCCGCGGCCCGGCCAGCGTCAGCATCACGTTGGCCGGTTTGAGGTCACGGTGCACCAGCCCCGCCGCGTGGATCGCGGTCAGCGCCGCCGCCACGCCCACGGCCGCCGCGTGCAGCACCGACGGCGACAGAGCGCCGTGCTCGATCAGGTGGTCTTCGAGCGAGATGCCGTCGATGTACTCGGTGACGAGGTAGAGGACGCCGCGGTCCTCGCCGTGGTCGAGCACCCGCGCCGTGCAGAACGAGGCCACCTTGCGGGCGTTGGACACCTCTTCGTGGAAACGGGCGCGGTAGACGGGGTCGGCGGTGAAGTCACGCCGGATGGCCTTGAGCGCCACCCGGGAACCGTCGGGCGCCTTGGCGAGGTAGACGACCCCCATGCCGCCGGAGCCAAGACGGCTGACCAGCTCGTACGGGCCGATCGCCGGCGGATCCTCCGGCTGGAGCGGAGTGCCTGCGGAGCGCCCCAACGTCGCCGTCCTCTCGCCGTCGTCATGCCGTCTCAACCCGAAACCGTTCCTCCCGCCGGTTCGTCGCGTGAGAACCGAACCGTTCCGCCGCCCGGCATCCCGTTTGTACCCCAGACTCTAACGGAGGTCGGCACTGTCCGTTGGACACTAGCGAGGAGCCGAATCCCGCCGCGGCGGGCGCATCCGGACCCGCAGCCGCGACACGTCGATCACGCGCGGCAGCGGCCGGTGGGCCGACAGCAGCCGCCCGGCCGGCATGGGCCGGGCCTCCCGCAGCATGGCGCCCAGGAAGGCCGTGCCGACCGCGAGGGTCAGCCGCACGCCGTCGCAGTCGGGCAGCGCCCACCACTCGTCCGCCGCGGTGCCGTCCAGCCAGATCTCGGGGGAGAACGTGTCGGCGTACGGCAGGCGCGGGCTGCGCGTGTGGGCGGCGAGCGGCACGACGACGGTGGTGCCGGCGGGCAGGGCGGTGCCGTACCAGTCGGTGGCGGTGACGGTGATACGCGACAACGCAGGCAGCGGCGGCCACAGGCGCAGCCCCTCGCGCAGGCAGGCGCGCAGGTGACCGGAGTCGGCGCGGGCCGCCCTGCGGTGGGCCGGGTGCGCGGCGAGCAGCGCCAGCGTCTGCGTCAGCCCGGCCGCGGTGCAGCTCAGCCCCATCAGCCAGAACGCCGCCTGCATCAGCCCGCGCGACTCCGGCTGCGGCGTCTCGGCGATGAGCCCGGCGAGGCTGCCCGGCTCGGCCCGGCGCAGGTGGTCGATGATGCGGGCGTCGTAGCGGCCCGACAGGATCTCCCTGCGGCGCTGCGCCCGCCGCCCGGACACCCGCCGCCGCCCGGCCCGCATGACGCCCTCCAGCAGCCGGGTGAGCTCCACGTCGTCGGCCGCGCCGTCGCCGTAGACGCAGCGCCTGGCCACCCGCTGCCAGGCGGCGTCCACTTGCGCGTGGTCGAGCGTCCCGCGGGTCAGCCCGGCGGCCTCCTGCTCCGCGACCCGGATGAACGCCGGGCGCAGCACGTCGGTCGGCAGCGAGAAGGGCCGCTCGTCCACGGCAGGGAGGAAGGCGGTCTCCCGGCCGCACAGCGCGCGTACGGCGTCGCGCTTGGACAGCACCAGCA
>NZ_SMKQ01000420.1 GCF_004348995.1 Nonomuraea terrae | reverse complement strand
GGGGAACTTCTCGCGGCGGGAGGCGAGCGGGTCGGCCACCGCGACCACCCGAGCCCGGCCGGTCCCGGCGGCGTGGCGGGCGTACGAGAGCCCTCGCGAGCCCGCACCGACGACGGCGAGCGTGACCATCCTGCCTCCTCCTGGAACCCTGCCTCGCACCAGCAGCGGGCGAGCCGTCCAGCGGCCCTGTCTCCCACCGGCAAGGCGGACCTTCCACTTTCATGCCAACGGCGGCGAGTCTTCCAGCGGCTCTGCCTGCCAGCAAGGGGCATGAGACGGAGGGAGGGTCAGTAGGCGCGGGCGGCCTGCAGCAGGGCGGCGTGGACCTGGTCTTCGGGGAGGTCCATGGTTTTGACGGCGCCCCATTGCAGGGCTCCCAGGAGGGCCCAGCTCTTCAGGCGGGCTTCGGGGGTGGGGTTGTCGAAGACCAGTTTGTTGTAGATCTCGTCGCGGAATGTCCGGACTGTCGCACGCCCGGAGTCGGCGTCGTCAGTCGCCGGGTCGTCGGCCGCCAGATCTTCCATGAACAGGCGGATCACCGAGCGGTAGCGCACCGCGAACCCCACCAGGGCCTCGACGAACTCCTGCCGGTCGGCGTACGGGGTGTCGAGCAGTTTCAGCATGTCGCCCGCCGCGGGGGAGAGCAGTTCGGCGGCCAGGCGGTCCTTCGGGTGGAAGTGGTAGGCGACCGCGGTCTTCGTCAGGCCCACGGCCGCCGCGATGTCGGCCAGGGAGGTGGCCGCGTACCCGCGTTCGGCGAAGAGCGAGCGGGCGGCGTCGAGGATCCGGGTGCGGGTGTCGTCGTCTGTGGCCATCGTCTCATTTCCCTCAGGGAGACAGCCTTCCGGATATTTCCGGTTTTATCGTAGGTCCTGTACGACCGTACAGGACGGCCGTCGAGTGGGGAACGGAAGCGATGACACGGTTGCTGGGCCGGCTGGGCGGCTGGTGCGCGCGCCACGGCTGGATCGTACTCGTCACCTGGGTGCTCGCCGCCGCCGCCCTGATGGGCAGCAACCTCGCCTTCCCCAGCCCGACCAGCAGCGACGCCAGCGTCCCCGGCACCGACGCCCAGCGCGCCCACGATCTCATGAAGACCGGCTTCGGCTCCGGCTACCAGGCGGGCGGCACGGTGCAGCTCCTCGTGTACTCCGCCGACGGGCCGCTTCTTGAGGACACCCGCAAGAAGGCCGTCGAGGACGCCGTCGACCGGCTGCGCACGATGCCGCACGTCGCGGAGGTGGAGACGCCGTTCCGCATGGGCGGCATCTCCTCCAACCTGCAGATCGGCCTGATCGGCGTCCGGCTGGAGGGTCACGACCCCGACGCGGTCGGCACGATCACGCAGGACCTGTCGGAGGCCGCCGATCCGGCGCGCGAGGCCGGGCTGGAAGTGGTGCCGGCCGACAGCTCCAACCCCGCCAGCAAGGAGATCAAGACCGGGCCGAGCGAGGTCGTGGGCGTGATCTGCGCGCTGGTGGTGCTGGTGTTCGCATTCGGGACGCTGGTGGCCGCGACGGTGCCGATCTTCGTGGCGCTGGTCAGCGTGGCCTCGGGGCTCGGCCTGATCGGGCTGCTCGGCTGGGCCGTGGACATGCCCAAGCAGGCCGGCATCATGGCCACGATGGTCGGGCTCGGCGTGGGCATCGACTATGCGCTGTTCCTGCTGTCCCGCCATCGCCGCCTGCTGGCCGACGGGGTGCCGGTCGTGGAGTCCGTACGCCGCACCGTGGCGAGCTCCGGCGGGGCCGTCGTCTTCGCGGGCGGCACGGTGATCATCGCGTTGAGCGCGCTGCTGCTGGCCGGGTTCCCGCTGCTGGCCACGCTGGGCTGGGTCACCGGCATCTCGGTGGTCGCCGCCGTGCTCACCTCGATCACGCTGGTCCCGGCCCTGCTCGGGCTGCTCGGCCACCGCGTCAACGCGCTCAGGGTGCCGTTCCTGCGCGGCTCCGGCTCGGGCGGCGCCGGGTG
>NZ_SMKQ01000041.1 GCF_004348995.1 Nonomuraea terrae | reverse complement strand
CGACCGGCGTCGGCGTCGGGGTCGGGGTCGGGGTCGGCGATGGGCGGGCGCTCTCGGGGATCGGGACGCGGTAGACCGGGCTGCGCGCCCCCTCCGACCCGGTGAGCAGCGCCGACCCGTCGCGCGTGTACGTGATCGACTCGGCCTGCTCCAGCTCCGGCATCGTCACCCTGGTGATCTGCTCGCCGGAGGGCCGGTAGAGGGTCGCCGAGAAGTAGGTGCGGATGACGTACGAGGAGCCGTCGGGAGCGTAGGCGGCGTCCGTGGCCATCAGCGGCGCGTTCGCGACCTTGCGCAGCACGTTGACCCGGTCGGCGCGCAGCCGCTTCGGCGCGGCGTACACCGAGCCGGCGAACTCCTTGGACACCACGTACAGCCGTCCGGTCTTCGGGTGGACCATGACGCCCTCGGCGTTGCGGGCCCCGTCGGCGTACCGGAACCGGTAGCGGGTGGCGGGCAGCGTGGCGTCGCCGAGCGTGCGCGGCTCCATCACCTTGTAGACGGAGATGTCGGGCCAGGCGCCGTCGAGGTTGTCGCCGATGTCGGCGAACCAGAGCACGCCCCGCCCGCTCTCCGGGTCGCGGGTGGCGGCCATGGCCTCCCAGTCGCGCGCCTCGGCGCCGCGCACCTGGAACGTGCCCAGCGTCCGCCCCTCACCGTCGACGGCGTAGAACGTCGGGGTGTCGGCGCTGTCGTTGTGGGTGTAGTAGACGTCGTCGCGCGTCGGCGACACGGCCAGCCCGCTCGACTCGGTGATCCCCGCGTCCTTGAACGTGAACAGCCGCTGCGGCCGCTCGTCGTCAGGCGCCGCCCAGGCCGGGGCGGCGGGCAGCAGGCAGAGCGCCGCCACGACGGCGAGCATCCGGATCACGACTTCCCCCACGCCGCCATCATGCCCCACCGGTCACCCGGCGACGTGATCCCGCGCGCCGACCCGCGCGCTGTGGCGGTGGAAGCCGGCGCCCTGGAGCACGAGCAGGAGCCCGTTGGCCACCGCCAGGGCGGCCCACAGCCCGGTGATGCCCCACGTACGGGCCACGGGAACGGCGGCCACGACGAGCAGCCCGTACCCGATCGCGAAGAACAGCAGGCTGGCCGACGAGCGCTTGAGCGCGGTGAGACCGAAACCCTGCACGGCCTGGGCCGCGTCGAGCACCGACGCCAGCGACATCAGCGGCAGCAGCGCGAGCACGCGCTCCCGCACCGCCGGGTCGGCGGTGAACAGCCCCACCAGCGGCTGCCCGAGCGCGAGCAGCAGGGCGGCCACGACGAGCGTCCCCACGACGGCGAGCAGCGCCGCGGTGCGACTGGCCCGGCGCGCTCCGGCGGGGTCGGCGGCGCGGGCCACCTCGGGCACCGAGACCTGGGCGACGGAGAGCGAGACCATCATGATGAGGCCGGTGAGCGTGGTCAGCACCGCGTGGGCGGCCGTGTCGCGCGCGCCGGCGGAGCTCGCGGCGAAGGTGACGACCGCCAGCACGCCGAACTTGATCAGCACGGTCCCCGCCAGCGGGATGCTGACCTTCGCCACCGTGACGATCTCGCGCACCCGGGGCCGCGCCTGCCCGATGGGCCGCCCGAGCGCGCGACGCAGGTTGACGGCGGCCACGACCGCGGCCGCCGCCCCCGAGACGGCCCAGGCGATGCCCACCCCGGTCAGCCCGAGCGACGGCACCAGCAGGGCGGACAGCCCGCCCAGCCCGACCGCGAAGACGAGGGTCGGCCAGAGCACGTTACGGGGCCGCCCGAGCGCGACCAGGATGGTGCTCGCGCCTCCGGTGGAGGCGAAGACCAGCAGGTACACCGCGAGAAACCAGGGCAGCGCGCCCATCTCGCCGACGACCTCGCCCGGCACGCCGGTAACTCTCGCGAGCAGCGGCACGCTCAGCACGGCGAGCGCGCCGAGCGTCCCGGTGGCCAGGCTGAGCCAGCGCGCGTCGCGGACGACCGGCACGGCCGCCCCCGGATCGTCGCGGTACGGCGCCACGAACGGCCCGAGCCCGCGCAGCGCCCCCTGGACGGCGGCGCTCGCCGGGTTCAGCACGGCCGTCACCAGCGCGAAGGCGGCGAGCGTGACGGTGTCGTGGTGGCCGAGCACCGACGTGACGACCAGCGTTCCGACCATCCCGGCGATCATCGCCGCGAGGAGGGGGACGGCGGCACGCAGCAGACTGATCATGACATCGGAATATTCAGGATCATGAAAGAAATCTATGGCCTGGAGTGCACTCCAGCTTCCTAGGGTGAGACACATGGACTACGTGAACCTCGGACGCAGCGGTCTGCTGGTCAGCCCGCTCTGCCTCGGCACCATGAACTTCGGCCCCCGCACCTCGGAAGAAGACTCCTTCGCGATCATGGACCGGGCTCACGAGCTGGGCCTGAACTTCTTCGACACCGCCAACACCTACGGCGGCAAGAAAGGTGAGGGCGTCACGGAGAGCATCATCGGCCGGTGGTTCGTCCAGGGGGGCGGACGCCGCGAGCGGACGGTCATCGCGACCAAGCTCTACGGCGACATGGGCGACTGGCCCAACGAGCGCCGGCTTTCCGCCCTCAACATCCGGCGGGCCTGCGACGCGTCCCTCAAGCGGCTGCAGACCGACTACATCGACGTCTACCAGGCCCACCACGTCGACAGGAACACGCCGTTCGAGGAGTTCTGGGAGGCCATGGAGGTCCTGCGGCAGCAGGGCAAGATCCTGTACGTGGGCTCGTCCAACTTCGCCGGCTGGCACCTCGCCAAGGCGCAGGAGAGCGCGGCCCGGCGGCGGTTCATGGGCCTGGTGAGCGAGCAGTCCCACTACAACCTGCTCACCCGCGCGGTCGAGATGGAGGTGCTGCCGGCGTGCGAGGACTACGGGATCGGCGTGATCCCGTGGAGCCCGCTGGCGGGCGGCCTGCTCAGCGGCGTGCTGCGCAAGCTCGACAGCGGCGCCGACACGGGCCGCTCGGTCGCCGACCACATGGTCAAGCAGCTCGAGAAGCACCGCGACAAGATCGAGCAGTACGAGAAGCTCTGTGACGAGCTGGGCGAGCACCCGGCTGACGTGGCCCTGGCCTGGCTGCTCAAGCAGCGGGCGGTCACCGCGCCGATCATCGGCCCGCGCACGATGGAGCAGCTGGAGAACAGCCTGCGGGCCCTGGAGATCGACCTGGACGACGCCGCCCTGGCCCGTCTCGACGAGATCTTCCCGGGCCACCGCACCGCGCCGGAGGACTACGCCTGGTGACGCTCAGGCGAGCAGGGCGCCGACCACGACGATGAGCAGGAGCAGGCCGAGCACGATCGGCAGCAACCAGGGGCGAGGACGATCCACGACCTGGAGCCTAGTCGCGCGTGGAGGGTGCCAGCGCCCATTCGGCGAGTGACTCGTACCTCACCTGGGGCCCTGTGTGGCTGCGTACGAGACGGACACGCTCCGCCCGCCACGGCGAGCCGCTGAACCCTTCCAGCGACTCCACCAGCGGGCGGAGGTCCGTCTCGATCTTGGCGCGGGCCAGCGTGAGGTGCGGGTGGAACCGCTTCTCGTCGGTCTGCGTGGCCCCGGCCCGCCGGGCGCCCGCCTTGACCGAGTCGACCAGGCGCGCCATGGAGTCGCCGGTGACGCCCACCCAGAAGACCCGCGCCCGGCGCAGCGAGGAGAACGCGCCGAAGTGGTCGAAGGCCAGGTGGGCCACCGGGTGGCGGTGCACGGCCCGGGCCAGGCGCTCCTCCAGCTCGGGCAGCGCCGGCTCGGGCACCTCGCCGAAGAAGCCCAGGGTGATGTGCCAGGTGGCCCGGTCGGGCCAGCGCAGGCCGGGCACCTGCCCGACGTGGGGGGCGATCGCGTGCGCGATCTCGTCCAGCACCTCGTCGGGCGGCACCACGGCCGCGAACAACCTCATGGTCCCCGATTGTGCCGCCGCCCCCGGCCGGTCGGCGCACCGGCCCGCCGGGGGACATGACTCATGCGACGGCGAGGGCGGGCTTGCGCACTCGCGAGCTGATCAGCCGCGTCATGACCACCGCCAGGCCGGTGCCCACGAGCACCAGGGCTCCGGACAGGATCACGCCGACCCGGGGCCCGCCCAGGTCGGACAGCCAGCCGACCAGCGGCGCGCCCAGCGGCGCCCCACCGGTGAACACCAGGAAGTAGATCCCCATGACGCGTCCCCGCATCTCGGGGGACGTGGCCATCTGCACGCTCGCGTTCGCCGCCGTGTTGATCGTGATCAGCGCGATCCCGGCGGGCACGAGCAGCATCAGGTAGGCGGGGTAGATCGGGGCCAGCCCGGTCGCGATCTGGAACAGCCCGAACCCGAGCGCTCCCGCGAACAGCACTTTCCGGGTCGGCTTGGCCCGGCGCGCGGCGACCAGCGCCCCGCCGAGCGCGCCCACGGCGAACATGCTGGAGGCCAGCCCGAACGACGACGCGTCCGCCCCGAACACCTCGCGGGCCATCAGCGCGATCGACATCGAGAACGACTGCGAGAACATCGACACGAACCCGATCAGCAGCACGGGCATGAGCAGCTCGTCGCGCTGGAGCACGTACCGCAGGCCCTCGCGGAGCTGCCCCTTGGCCCTGGGCACGGGCTCGGCCGGGTTCAGCTCGGACGAGCGCATGAAGACCAGGCTGGCGATCACGGCGAGGAAGCTCAGCGCGTTGAGCACGAAGAGCGGTCCCGGGCCGCCGAGCAGGTGCATCAGCACGCCGGCGAGCGCCGGACCGGCCACGCGGGCCAGGTTGAAGATGGAGCTGTTGAGCGCGATCGCGTTGGGCAGGTCGCCGCGTCCGACCATCTCGACCACGAACGCCTGCCGCGTCGGCACCTCCACACAGGAGATCATGCCGAGCAGGAACGCCATCAGGTTCACGTGCCAGACCTCGGCGGAGCCCGTCAGCGTCAGCGCGCCGAGGGTGAGGGCCAGCAGGCCCATGAGCGTCTGGGCCGCGACGAGGATGGGCCGCTTGGGGTAGCGGTCGGCGATCACGCCACCGAACAACCCGAACAGCAGCATCGGCAGGAACTGCAGTGCGGTGGCCGTGCCGAGCGCCGATGCGCTGCCGTTGGTCAGGTCGAGGACCAGCCAGTCCTGGGCGGTCCGCTGCAGCCAGGTGCCCGTGTTGGTGACGATGCTCCCGGCCGCGTACATGCGGTAGTTGGGAATCTTGAGCGACCGGAACATCCCGGTCTTGGGTTCCTCAGGCTCTAGATCTTGCTGAGCTTCTCCAGGATCGGCGCCGCCTGCCTGAGTATCGACCTCTCCTCCGGCGACAGCTCCTTCAGCCGCTGTGTCAGCCACGCTTCCTTGCGCCGCCGCTCCTCCTTCAGCAGCTTCTCGGCGGCCTCGGTCACCGACACGCTCACCTGGCGCCGGTCGGTCGGATGCGGGGTGCGGGCGACCAGGCCGCGCTCCTCGAGGGCCGCGATCACGCGTGTCATCGAGGGCGGCTGCACTTTCTCGAGCTCGGCCAATTCGCCGGGGGTTATCCCGGAATGCCGATCCACCGCGGCGAGCGTCGCGAACTGCGTGGGCGTCAGCGAGTGCGCCGCCGCTTGGCGCCGCAGACGCCTGTTGAGCCTTGCCAGCGAAACGCGCAAGGCGGAAGCGAGACCTGCGTCGCTGCGCAGGTCCGTCTTGAACGGGGTTCTGGTTAGCATGAGTCATTACCTTTGCTAACTATAAGGGAACTCAAGATATTTCCCAACGTTAAGCGTCTCACCCGTTGATACCCGAAGCCGCCCCATGCGTGCGCATGGGACGGCTTCGGGTGCGACGGTTTCTCAGCCGGCCAGGCGCCGGCGGCCGTCACGGCCGACGCGAACCGCGAGCGGCAGGACGACCGCTGCTCAGGACAGCCCGAACAGGATCTTGATCGGGCCGATCGCGAAGTAGAGCACGAAGAGCGCCGTGACGCCCCACAGCAGCGGGTGGATCTCCCGCGCCTTGCCCTTCACGATCTTGATCAGCACGTACATGATGAAGCCGACGCCGATGCCGTTCGAGATCGAGTAGGTGAACGGCATGATGACGACCGCGAGGAACGCCGGGATCGAGATCTCGTAGTCGTTCCAGTCGATGTCGCGGATCGACGTCATCATGAGGAAGCCCACGACGACCAGGGCGGGGGCCGCGGCCTCGTACGGCACCATGGTCACGAGCGGCGCGAAGAAGATCGCGACGAGGAACAGCAGGCCGGTGACCACGCTCGCGAGGCCGGTCCGCGCGCCCTCGCCGACGCCGGCGGCCGACTCGATGTAGGTCGTGTTGGAGGAGACCGAGCCCGCGCCGCCCGCCGCCGCGCCGATCGAGTCGACGAGCAGGATCTGCTTGGTACGCGGCAGCGCGCCGTCTTCTCCCACCAGGCCCGCCTGGCGACCGACGCCCACGACCGTGCCCATGGTGTCGAAGAAGTCCGTGATCAGCAGCGTGAACACGAACAGCCCCGCCAGCAGCAGGTCCACCCGGACGAAGCCGCCGAACGGGTCGAACTCGGTGAACAGCGTGAGCGGGTTGTGGAAGCCGAAGGGCTCGCTGGGTACGACGGGACGGTTGAGCTGGAAGCCGCCCGGGTTCTCCGGCGAGGCACTGCCCACCTGGGCGATCGCCTCGACGACGAACGCCAGGACGGTCGAGCCGACGATGCCGATGAGGATGGCGCCCTTGACCCGCCGCGCCACCATCGCCGCCGTGGCCAGCAGGCCGACGACGAAGACGAGGATCGGCCACGAGGTGAGGCTGCCGGCGATGCCCATCTCCAGCGGCGTGCCCTCGGCCCTGCGCACGAAGCCGGCGTCCACGAAGCCGATCAGCGCGATGAACAGGCCGATGCCCACGCTGATGGCGGTCTTGAGCTGGGCGGGGATGGCGTGGAAGATCGCCGTGCGCAGGCCGGTCAGCACCAGCAGGGCGATGATGACGCCCTCCAGGAAGACCAGGCCCATGGCCTCTTCCCAGGTCATGACGCTGGCGATGTTGAAGGTCACGAAGGCGTTGAGCCCGAGCCCGGCCGCCATCGCGAACGGCACGCGGCCGACGACGCCCATGAGGATCGTCATCACGCCGGCGACGAAAGCCGTGCCGGCCGCGACGAGTGCCACGTTGGGCGCGCTGCCGTCGCCGATGAACTGGCCCTCCACGTCCTGTCCGTTGGCGATGATGAGGGGGTTGAGCACGACGATGTACGCCATCGTGAAGAACGTGGCGAGGCCGCCGCGGATCTCACGGGCGATGGTCGAGCCTCGTGCGGAAATTGAGAAGTATCGATCTATTGCGCTACGTGTGTCGCTCACGCGGCGAAGAGTGACAGTTGCGGTGACCTGCGAAAAGAGTCAGTAATGGGATCGAGACCCGATTGGAAGCTAGTCTGGACACGTGAAGCAGCAGTGGCATCCCGACCCGGAGCCGATCAAGACCAACGACATCACCACCGTCGCCGCCGGAACCGCCGTGTGGGCGGTCGCCCTGGTCTTCCTGCTGGTCTTCCGCCCAGCCCCGGAGAACACGTGGTGGATCTGGACCTGCGTGACAGGGATCGCGTTCGGCTTCTTCGGCATGTGGATGGTCCGCCGCCGCCGCTGACGCGCCCGGGCCATCCCTGACAGACCGCACACGAGCCCCCTGACAGACCACACACCAGGCCACCCCTGACAGACCACCACCGGGCCGTCCGCGACGGGCCGCTGCGGGCGGCCCGTCAGACGGCGGCTCGCCGGCTCAGGACAGATCCGCCTCGGCCAGCAGCAGCGGCACCGCGGCCGGATCACGCAGCAGCGCGGCCACCGCGAGCCGGTCGTTCCACTGCCCGGTGGCCCAGGCCAGCCCGCGCGCCAGCCCGTCGACGCCCGTGCAGTGCACCGCGCCCTCGAAGTAGCGCCACGCGCACGCCACCCCGTCGACCAGCAGTTTGTCGTGCTCGACGTACGTCTCGGGCGCGTGGGGCAGCAGCGACCGCACCTCGGCCGGCACTGGCCGCACCGCCCCCTCGGAGGTGACCTCCCCCGGTGTCAGCTCACCGGCGAGCGGCAGGTCGAGCAGCTCCGACAACGCCTCGGCCAGGTCGTACGGGGCCAGCACCAGCGGCCGGTCGGTGACGAGCTGCAGCAGGTCGGGCGCCTCCACCACGACCGCGTCGTCGGCGGAGGCCACCACGATCGAGCCGCCCAGCACCGCCCGCACCCGCGACGGCGGCGCCACCCGCGACGGGTCGACGGCGGCCAGCGCGATCCACAGGGCGCGCAGCTGGGCCCGGTCGACCTCGATCGACTCGTCGGCCATCAGGTCGAGCAGCTCCTCCGGCCCACCGTGCGAGGTCAGCAGCTCGGCCAGCGTCGTACGGACGCCGAGCATCGCCAGCGCCGCCTCGTCGAGGCCGGCGGGCGCGTCGGCGTAGAGGCCCTGCAGCAGCGGGTCGGCCCCGGGCAGCCGCAGCTCCAGCGGCTTGCGCCCGCCGAGCACGGAGTGGTGGGCCAGCCACCACGCGGTGTAGGACGGCACCTCCACACCCTCGACGCGCAACGGGTGGAGGGCGGCGCGCAGCGGCGGCCTGGTCAGCAGCTCAAGCGCGGCCGGCCAGTCGGCCACCAGCTCCAGGTCGCGCACGGCGGTGAACTCGGGCACCAGCGGCGGCACGTCGAGATCGGGCAGCAGGTCGAGCACGTGGTGGAGCCACTCGGCCTCGCCGTCGAGGTCGTGGTCGCACTCGTCGGGGTCGAGCAGCACGTCGGACTCGTGCACCATCGCGAACCCGTCGAGCACCCCGGCCGCGGCCAGCACCCGCGCGCCGTAGGTCTCCTCCAGCTCGGACGCCGCCACCCCGAGATGGGTGTCGGCCTCCAGCAGCCCGGCCAGCGCGCCGCCGGCCAGCATGAGCTCGCCGGCCGGGTAGATCTCGCCGTCGGCGCCCGGCAGCGCCAGCTCGGCCAGCCACGGCGCCTCACCGGGGGCCAGCCCGGCCGCGTCGACCAGCGACAGCACCGCCCGCGCCACCGGCTCGGGGTCGGGGCTGTCGAGCGACTGCGCGACGGCCGCCTTCGTCAGCGGATCGTCGAGGATCGTACGGGGCGTGGCCTCGGCGGCGCCCAGGCGCAGCAGCGCCGGGTGGGCCGCCTCCGGGTGCACGATGCGCAGCCCGAGCGGCGTCAGGTCGAGGTCGGCGCCCCCGTCGGTGAGGATGAGCGTGCCGCGCGGCCCGCGGACGAGCCGCCCGTCGGTCAGCGGCACCGGCAGCGCGCCGAGCGACTCGGGGTCGTCGGCGGGCAGCACGTCGTAGAGCGAGCGCCACCACGACGGCTCGCGCGCCTCGACGGCCTCGCCCGACAGCAGGTCGACCACGTCGGCCAGCTCGACCCTGCGCACGCCGAGCGCGGACATGGCGGGATGGCGAGCGGGCCAGCCGGCCGGCAGCAGCCCGGGAACGAAGGCGGCGACCGTCTCCAGCAGCTCCGCCGTCGCGGACGGCACCACGGCCGCCTCCCGGCCCGCGACCACCCAGCCGTCGCCCTCGGGCTCGCGTGCCGGATGCTCGACCAGCCACTCGGCGTCGGGCTCGTAGACCGGCGCCTCGGCGAACGACGGCGTCTGCACGGCCGGGGCGGGCGCCGACAACGCGGGCAACAGCGGCGTGGCAGGCAGCCGCGCCAGGACGGCGCGGCGGATGCGGGCGTCGAGCTCGCCCTTGCCCAGAAAGGACGGAACGAGGTCGAGCAGCTTCGGCGTGCGCGGCAGCTCGCGCAGCAGCCGGACGTAGGCGTCGGCCACCCGCTCCACCAGGAAGTCGGCGAGCGGCCCCTTGGCGACGTGGCGCCGGTCGGTGGCCATCGGGAACGACGCGATCAGCAGGGCGGGCAGGTCGAGCGGCTCGTCGCTGGGCGTGGGCGCGTGGACCACGGGCGGCACGGTCTCGGGCAGCGGCCCCGGCTCGCCGGTGCCGGTGACGGGCACCGCCCAGCGCAGCGACCAGAAGGGGCGCGCCCGCTCCTCGGTGGGCCGGTCGGCGAAGAGCCGGCTCACCTCCTCGGGGGTGAACTCGCCGGACTCGGACACGACGTGCCAGCCGTCGGCGACCACCTTGCGCGTCTCGCCCTCGACCTCGATCTCGATGACCTCGAGCGCCGGCATGCCGATCAGCAGCGCCGGGCTGGTCTCGGCCAGCATGCGCCGCACCACCTCGACGCAGGCCCGGTCGCGCAACGGCAGCCGGACGATCGTGTCGAACCCCTCGGGCACGTCGATGGGCGGCGGCTCGTCGAACGGCAGCCGCAGCAGCGGCACGTGGCCGCCCCGCCCGGTCAGCTCGCCGGCGAGCGCGGGGATCTCGGCGACCAGCGCCGCGGTCTCCGTGCGGGACCAGCGGACGGCTCCGACGCCGCGTGAGCCGATGGAGGGCGCGTCGCAGACGGAGACGACCGCCGCGAAGCCGACGCCGAACCGGCCGGCCGCGCCGCTCTCGTCGCGTTTGCCTGAGGCCCGCAGGGTGGACAGGCTCTCCACACCGGTGGCGTCGAGCGGGGCACCGGTGTTGGCGGCGGTCAGCATGTCGCCCCGCAGCGTCAGCCTCAGCACTCCCGGCACACCCGCCCGCAGGGCCGCGTCGGCGGCGTTCTGCGCCAGCTCGACGATCAGCCGGTCGCGGTAGCCGCCGAGCGCGAAGTCCTCCTCCGCGTTGGCGTCCTCGCGGAACCTGGCGGGCGAGGCCGTCCACGCAGCGAGGACGGTCGCTCGCATCCGGTCAGTGCCGTAGGTGTCGCTCATCTGTCACGATCCTGGTTGTGGGTTGGGGGCCACCGTAGGTTAGCGGCCTTCACCGACACTCAGATCACGAATGCCCGAGCTCCTCCGAGGCGGACTCGTCGACCGATCCGGCCTCCTCCTCCATGAGGTCGTAGCCGAGATCGTCGAGGATGGGGATGGCCTGCTCCACGGGCGGCGGCAGCACGGCGGCCTCGGAGTGGGCACCGCAGCCATGGTCGGCGGCCACCACCTTGCCGTCGTCGGGGGCGTACTCGTTAGAGCAGACTCCGAACATCTGCCGCAAGCTGCCCGCGAGCTGCCAGTAGAAGCCGCAGGTGGAGCACTGCGCGGGAGCGGCGTGTGCGATCGGTGTATGCGGCCCGTGCTCGCCCGAGTGCCAGCGTCTGGCCGCCCGGTCCTTGCCGATGGCCGAGAGCACACGTGCTCGGCCCAGGCCGTACTCGAAAACCGTCTGACGCTCTGCGTCGTCGGCGGTGTCGGTGAAACCAGGGACGAGCCGGTCGTCGTCTTCGGGGGTGGGCAGCAGGTCGCCCACGCCGAGGTCGCCGGGGCGCAGCCGCTCGCTCCACGGCAGCCACTCGGGCGCCAGCAGCGCGCCGGTGCCGGGCAGCAGGACGGCCTCGCTGACCGTCACCTTCTTCGCGCGCGAGGCGCGCGTGACGGTGACGGCCCAGCGCCAGCCGCGGTAGGCGCGGTCCAGGCAGGCGAAGTAGTGGGTGACGATCCGGTCGCCTTCGCTCTCGTAACCGAGGTGCTCGCCCGGCTCGCCCGGGCGCGCGAGCTCCTCGGCCGCGGCACGCGCCAGATCGACCGCGGCGACACAGGCCTGGTCGGGAGCGGAGACGCGGGCCCTGGTGCGGCTCATCGGGCAGCCTCCGCCGAAAGGTGCTGTTCGCTCACACTTCATTCTCACCCATCCCAGGACCTGCGGGCGCCGACAACCGCGGATCTCGGTGGGAGATCCGCCGAATCGGCCCTGCGCCGGCGTTGCCCGGCGACCTCGGATCTCCCGCGGCGGCTCGTCCGAATCGCCCCGGGACCAGCGTCTCCCGGCGACCTCGCGTCCCCTGCGGAGACGTGTCCGCATCGGGCCGGGGGCGGCGTTGTCCGGCAACCTCAGATCTCCCGCGGAGAGGGCCCCCGAATCGGGTAAGACTGGTAGGCGTGGAGGGTGGCTGGCAGCGGGCACGTGAGGTGTCCCGGCGGATGGCGCACGGCGTCGCCGACGCCGGACGCGCCTGCGCGCGCGCCGGAAAGGCCACCGTGGGCGGCACGGCGCGGGCCGGCCGGGTCACCGCGACCGGCGCCAGGAAGGTCGGCCACGCCGCCCGCAAGCTCACTTACGCCAACGGCGCCGGCCGCACCGGGCTCGGCCGGCTGATCGAGCTGTCGGCCGGCAACAGCGCCTGCGACGCGATGGTCACGGTCGCGCTGGCAAGCACGGTGTTCTTCGGCGTGCCGGTCGGCGAGGCGCGCGGCTCCGTCGCCCTCTACCTGGTCATCACGATGCTGCCGTTCGCGCTGCTGGCGCCGTTCGTCGGGCCGATCCTCGACCGCTTCAGGTCGGGGCGCCGCTACGTGATGGCCGGCACGCTGTTCGGGCGCGGCCTGCTGTGCTTCGCGATGGCGGCCGCGGTGGGCCCCGGTGACCTGCCGACGCTGTTCATCGGGGCACTGGGCGTGCTGGTGCTGTCGAAGGCGTACAACGTGTCGCGGGCGGCGATCATGCCGAGCGTGTTGCCCGCCGACATCACTCTGGTGTCGGCGAACGCGCGGGTGGCGCTGTTCACGCTGGTCTCGGCCGGAGTGCTGGTGCCGGTCGGCGCGGGGCTGACCGCGTGGCTGGGCAGCGCCGCCGTGCTGCGCGTCGCGATGGTGGCCTTCCTGCTGCTCGGCGTGGCCGCCGTACGCCTGCCGCGCCACATCGACTCGCCCGACCTGGAGGAGGAGGGCGCGGCCCCGCGCTGGCGCACCCTGCTCAAGGTCGGCCCCGCGGTGGCCGAGGCCGTGTGGGCCAACGTGGCCGTCCGGGTCTTCTCCGGGTTCCTGCTGTTCTTCCTGCTGTTCCTCGTGCAGGACGGCGCGGTGCCGTGGCTGGCGGCCGAGGAGCCGTGGGCGCGCGACCAGTTCTTCGACATCCCCAAGACGATCGCGCTGCTCGCGGGGGCGGCCGGGCTGGGCGGCCTGCTCGGAGCCGTCGTCGCCAACTGGACGCGCAACCACTCTCCGCAGGTCATCGTGCTCATCACGCTGGCCGTCACGGCGGCGACCACCGTGGTCTCCGCGATCCTCTTCGGCGTGTGGACGGCCCTGGCGATCTCGCTGGTCGCGGCGTTCGCGCAGGAGCTCGGCAAGCTGGCGCTCGACGCGATCGTGCAGCGGGAGATCGGCGAGGAGGTGCGCTCGTCGACGTTCGGGGTGGTGGAGGCGGTGCTGCAGCTCGCCTGGGTGTCGGGGGGCCTGGTCGGGCTGGTGCTCTCGCTGACGCGCAGCTCCACGGCGGGGCTGGCCACCCTGGCCGCCGCCCTGGTGGCGGCGCTCGGCTGGCTGCTGCTCTCCCGTCGCAGGCGGGTGCGCGCCACCGAGGACGATCTCCGCCGCCGGCGCGCCGAGGCCGCCGCCCACTCCGACCAGCACCGCACCGACACCCTCGACCCGACCAAGCCGCTCACCAACCCCAACGGCTGAGCGTCCGCACCGGCGCCGCGGCCGGACGAGCCGGCCGCGGGACCGGGACGCCCGGGTCAGTCCTCCAGGTCGTCGGCCACGGCCCGCAGGACCTGGGAGATCTTCTTGGCGTGGGCGGCGTCGGGGTGCTTGCCGCGTCGGTACGACTCCGAGACGACGTCGAGCAGTTTGATGAGGTCTTCGACGATGACCACCATCTCGTCCGGCTTCTTCCGCCTGCCCTTGGGCTTGGTCTTGGCCAGGGTCGGAGGTTGCTCAAGGATCCTCACGGACAGGGCCTGCTGGCCCCTGCGGCCCTCGGCCACGCCGAACTCCACCTTCTGGCCGGGCTTCAGCGGGCCCGCACCGGGAGGCAGCGCGGATGAATGCACGAAGACCTCACCGCCGTCGTCGCGGGTGAGAAAGCCGAAACCCTTGTCGGCGTCGTACCACTTGACCTTGCCACTCGGCACAGGACGACCTCGTTCAAACAGTCGAAAAGAAGGACGGATGGATGTAGGTTATGCCCCGCGAAGCGCCAGGGCGAGCGGGTAAATGCCGGGGAATTACCGGGCCTCGTGATGTTCGCGCCAGGCGGTGAACCAGGCGCCGAATTCGGTCAGGTCGCCCAGCGCCACATCCGCACCGTGATCACGCAGCTCTCCCACCGTGTAAGGGCCGGTCGCAACTGTCACGCTCACGGCGCCGCCGGCGCGCGCCGCTTCGATGTCCGCGACATGGTCACCAACATAAGCCGACGCGCCGAAGCGCGCGAGTGCCGATCCCTTGGCGGATCCGAAAAGGGAACCGACCACTTCGTCCACATCCAGCTTGAGCGCGGTGACCGTGCTGACCGCGTCGCGGACGTTCTTGCCGGTCACCACGATGACCCGGCCGCCGGCCCGGCGTACGGCGTCGATGGCCTCGTGGGCGCCGGCCATGGTGGTGTGCGCAGGAACCCCCATTTCCGGATAAATCTGCCTATAGAGGTCGGCGGCTGCGGGGACCTCCGCGGCGGGCAACCAGTTGGCGAGCTCCGCCTCCAACGGCGGCCCCAACCTTCGCACGATGGCCGCGCTGTCAAATGGCACGCCCAATCGCACGGCCAGCTCGTCGTAAACCGCCGCGATCCCGGAACGCGTGTCGGCCAATGTCATGTCCAGGTCGAATCCCACCGATGGCGTCACCCCAGCAGGATGCCAAACCAGCCCCTTGACCGCGTAACGAGCATTGTTCTGGAAGCCGGGGAATGAGAAGAAAGGAATTGCTTGTCGCAGAGGCGCCGCGGCCGTGGGCGAACGCGCGCCAGACCGGCCCGCCCACCGCACGGATCCGCCCTTCGCCCCGGCTCGGGCGATCCGCAGCCGAAGGGCCTTTCCACACCGACTACTCTCCTTACGGAGGTATCAGCGTAGATATGAGCAGATCGACCCGTGAGCGGATCATCGACGAGGCCCTGCGGCTCTTCGCCGAGCGTGGCTACTCGGCGACGTCCGTGGCCGAGATCGAAGCCGCCTCGGGGCTGTCCCCCGGCGCCGGGGGTCTCTACCGGCACTTCAAGTCCAAGTACGAGGTGCTCGCCGCGGCGATCAACGAGCACGCCGCCCGCACCCGCACCCAGGTGGCCGGCAGCCTGGCCGAGCTGAACGCCATGGAGACGTCGGTGGCCCTGGAGGAACGCCTGTCGCACGTGTGCCGGGCCGGGCTGGCGAAGGTGCGCGAGGAGTCGGAGCTGACCCGGGTCTTCTTCCGCGACCTCAGCCAGTTCCCCGAGCTGGTCGCCGTCGTACGCGAGGGGCTGCTGCAGCCCATGTTCGACGCCATCGTCACCTGGTTCCAGGACCAGCCCGAATACCGCGACGCCCAGGTCGACTGGACGGGCATCGCGGCCGTGCTCGGCGGTTCCGTGGTGCACTACCGGCTCTTCCAGGAGACGGTGGGCGAGATGCCGGGGTACGCGGAGAAGGACCAGTTCGTCGCCGCCTGGGTACGGCTGGCCGTCGGCCTGCTCCCGAGCCCCGCCCCAGTGAGCTGACGCCCCAGCCGGCGTCTCAGCCGGCGTCGAGCAGCCGGTAGGCCAGCCAGACGACGCCCAGCCCCGTACCGACCATGAACATCGTGCCGCTGACGTCGAAGAACTGCGCCACGAACTCCCCCAGCCCGGCCTCCACCCCGACGCGCACGCCGCCGACGACCACTCCGCCCACGGAGTAGCCCAGGATCGGCGCGCCGATGCCGAGCAGCTTGTCGCGCAGTTTCCAGCTCTCGCTGATCAGCACCATCGTGGCGGCCGCCGCCCAGACCACCAGCGGCACCGGGAAGATCGCCAGCGGCCGCAGGTCGAACGGCACCAGCAGCGCCGCCACCACCAGGATCACCATCGCCGCCGCGTCGCGCGGGTACTCCTTGAGCAGAGTCCTGGCGTCCCGCCCGCCGGTGGCCATCGGATTGGCCCCGGCCATGGCGAACCGGCGCAGCCCCGCGAACGGCATCCCCCGGCCCCTGCTCAGCCGCTCCCGCGCGACCCGCCGATGCTCCCGCACCCCGGGCGGCAGCCCGGCGTCGTCCGCGACGGCCGGGAAGCGCAAGGTCACCTCCCCGGGCGCAGAGTCCCCGAACGCTTCGGACGCGAAGCCCGCGGAAGCGGCCGCCGGGGAAAAGTGCGCGGCCGAAACAGCCGGGCTCGAAACAGCCGGGCTCGCGACAGACGGGCTCGAAGCAGGCGCGGGCGAAGCAGGCGCGGGCGAAGCAGGCGCGGGCGAAGCAGGCGCGGGCGAAGCAGGCGCGGGCGAAGCAGGCGCGGGCGAAGCAGGCGCCGGGATCGGCGGGGCCGAAGCCGGCCCGGAGATCGGAACGGTGGAAGCCGGTCCTGTGGCCGGCGCGGCGTCGTCCGGCCAGGTGGTCGTGACGGCGGCGCCCGGAGCGGTCGTCGGCGTGGTCGCGGCGCCTGGAGCGGCCGGCGCCGGGTGGCGTCTGGTGGGCACACCGGCCTCGGCCAGCCTGCGCTCCTCCCGCTCCACCAGGGCCACCGGATCCCCGAACCTGGCGAGCACCTTGGCCACGTCGCGCGGGTTCCGGCTGCCGTGCCGCTCCGCCTCGATCCTGGCCCGCAACCGCCGCGAGAATTCGAGCCGCTGGTCAGCCCTGAGCACGCCGTGGGCGGCGTCGGCCGCCTTGGAGACGTAGTTCAGCACGAGCTGGTCGGCGCGCTCTATCACGTCTAGCAATGCTGCCCCAATCAGGTGGGACATACCATGGCAACGATGGAGTTCACGGAGTGGATCAGGGGGCGCACCGACGAACAGCTGCGGGCGCTCGTCTCCGCGCGTCCCGAGTTGATCACTCCGGTGCCCGCGCATCTGGAGGGCCTCGCGTCCCGCGCGGCCAGTCCTTCGGCGATCGGCAGGGTGCTCGACCGGCTCGACCGGTTCACGCTGGCGGTCGTGGAGACGCTGGCCGTACGGGAAGACCCGGTGTCGAAGGACGAGCTGCGCGACCTCGTCGGCGCCGCGCTCGACCCCGGCGAGGACCCGGAGCCCGCGCTGTCGTCCGCCCTTGAGAGGCTGGCCGACCTGGCGCTGGTCTACGGCCCCGACGACGCGCTGGAGCTCGGCCCCGGCGTGCGCAAGGTGCTCGACGACCCGGCCGGGCTCGGCCCGAGGGCCGCCGACGCGTTCCGGCACCACCCGCCCGAGCAGCTGGAGGAGATGGCCGACGCCGTCGCGCCGAGCACCCCGGGCTCGGGCAGGGAACGGCTGGCGGCCGCGCTGGCCGAGCCCGCGGAGCTGGTCGAGTCCGTCTCGCCCGCGGCCAGAGCCGCCCTCGACCAGCTGGTGTGGGGCCCGCCGACCGGGCGGGTGCCCAACGCCCGCCGCGAGGTACACCTGGCCTCCGCACGTTCCCCCATCGAGGAGTTGCTCGCCCGCGGCCTGCTGGCCGCCACCGGCGAGGAGAGCGTGACCCTGCCCCGGGAGGTCGGCCTCCACCTGCGCGGCGGCCGGGTCCACCGCGACCTGCTGGCGGTGCCGCCGCAGCTGCGGGGCGCGGCCCGCGACCGCGAGCTGGCCGACCGCACGGCCGCCGGGCAGGCGTTCTCGTTCGTCAGGTCCGTCGAGGAGCTGTGCGAGCGGTGGAGCATCGAGCCGCCGGGGGTGCTGCGCACCGGCGGGCTCGGCGTCCGCGACCTCAAGCGCACGGCGGTCGAGCTCGACCTGCCCGAGTGGGTGGCGGCGCTGGTCGTCGAGGTGGCCCACGCGGCCGGGCTGATCGCGGCCGGCGGAGGCGTCGACGGCGAGTGGCTGCCGACCTCGGGCTACGACCTGTGGCGGGTCAGGGGCACGGCCGACCGCTGGGTCACCCTGGCGGTCACGTGGCTGCACATGGATCGGGTGCCCGGCCTGGTCGGCGAGCGCGACGACCGCGACCGGCCGCTCAACGCCCTCCACACCGACCTGCGCCGCTCGTCCGCGCCGAGCGTGCGGGCGGCCACGCTGGGCGTGCTGGCCGCCGCGCCGGGGCTCGCGCCCGACCGTGACTCCGTGCTCGCCCGGCTGGCGTGGGAGCAGCCGCGCCGCCGGGGGCCGTTGCGCGAGCAGCTCACCGACTTCGCGCTGCGCGAGGCCGAGCAGGTCGGCGTCACCGGGCTCGGCGCGCTGTCCGGGCACGGCCGGGCGCTGATCGAGGGCGGCGACGCCGCCGAGGTGCTCGCGCCGCTGCTGCCCGAGCCGGTCGACCACGTGCTGCTCCAGGCCGACCTCACGGCCGTCGCCCCGGGGCCGCTGACCAGCGAGCTCAACCGCTGGATGACCCTCACCGCCGACGTCGAGTCCAAGGGCGGGGCCACGGTCTACCGGTTCAGCGAGGGCTCGATCCGGCGGGCGCTCGACGCGGGCCACGGCGGCGAGGAGCTGGTCGCGATGCTGGCCCGCCATTCGGCCACACCGGTGCCGCAGGCGCTGTCGTACCTGGTGACCGACGTGGCCAGGCGGCACGGGCGCATCCGGGTGGGCACGGCGAGCGCGTACATCCGGTGCGACGATCCCGCGCTGCTCGACCAGATCACCGCCGACCGCCGCTCGGCCGCGCTGCGGCTGCGCCGGCTCGCGCCGACCGTCATCGCCTCCCGCTCGCCCCGGGCGGCGCTGGTCGACTCGCTGCGGGCCATGGGGTACGCCCCGGTCGCCGAGTCGCTCGACGGCGATGTGATCATCTCCCAGCTTGAGAGCCGCCGTACCGAGAGCGTTGCGCCGGCCCGGGTCGTGGCCTCGCCCAACGGCCTCGACCCCGAGGTCGCGACGGCGGCGGTGCGCGCGCTGCGCGCCGGTGACGCGGCCCATCTGTCCCGGCGCGAGCCGGTGGACGCACCCGACGGCCAGGTGCCGCGCTCTCCGGCGACGGCGACGATCTCGGCGCTGCAGGAGGCGATCAAGCAGGGCGTACGGGTGTGGATCGGCTACCTCGACTCGCAGGGCAACGCGACCTCGCGCATCCTGGAGCCGGCCCGCATGGAGGGCGGCTATCTGACCGCGTACGACGAGACACGCGCCGCCGTCCACCGGTTCGCGCTGCACCGCATCACGGGCGTCGCCGGTCTCTGATCACGCGCGCGGCAGCGCCAGTGACCGCGCGGCCACCACGGCGGCGGGCCCGTGGCCGGTCTCCAGGCGGCGCAGGTGGCGTACGGCGTCACCGGGGTAACGCACGGCCAGCGCGCCGCCGAGGGCCGCGGCCGCCGTCACGCGCACGTCCCCGGGCCCGTCCGCCCAGGCCAGCGCGATCCCGAGGGCCTTCGGGGCGAGGGCGTCGTCGGCGCACATCGACGACAACACGCCGGCCGCCGCCGCGCGCTCCGCCGCGTTCCCGCGCGCCCAGACCTCCAGGAACGTATGCCGTACTTCCGCGAACGAGTGCGCCGCGAGCAGCGCCACGGCCTCGGCGGCGGACGCCCGGACGGCGGGGCCCTCGCCCGGCAGCGACAGCGCCCAGTCGCGCAGCGGCTGCCACAGCCAGAAGCCGTACCGGACGACCAGCTCCGCCAGCACCTGCGCGCGCTGGTGCGGGGCCAGGAAGGCGACCAGCCCGTCCCGTGACCCGACCAGCGGGCAGGACGGCGGCCGCTCGCCGCTCTCCCCGCAGAGCCGCTCCAGCCGGGCGAGCTGCCGGTCGAAGGCGGGCGCGGGCAGCAGGTGCGCGAACGCCGGCGCCGCCACCGCCAGCACCTCGCGCAGCGGCGGCTTGGTGTCGAACCAGGCCGCCACCTCCTCCCCCTCAGCCTCCTCGCGCCGCGCGACGCGGGCGGCCAGGCGGACGACCTCGGCGGGCGTCGCCAGCAGATGGGCGGTGCCCCGGGCTCGGGCGACGTCCTCGGCGCTCACCCCGTCCCGCCGGTCGAACGTGCTCAGGCACAGGTCGAACAGCTCCCCCGGCTCCGGCGCGACCCACGGGTGCTCCACCTCGACCGCCGCGGACGGCCCGCCGTCCCTGGTGATCACCAGGTACGACCCCAGCTCGGCCAGCTTGCGGGCCAGGTTGACCAGCGCGGTGCGGTCGGTGCTCACCGTGACCCAGTCGTGCAGCAGGTACGCCCGCCCCGGCTCGTACTCGGTGCCGGTGAGCAGCTCGCGCGCGGTGGCGGCCGGCGACAGCACGGTGATCCGGCCCTCGGCCAGCGACATGCGTGACAGCAGCGCGATCGCACCGAGCCGCCGCCCGGTCCCCTCCTCGCCCACGAGCACGAGCAGGCGGCACGCGGCCAGCCGGCGTACGCCCTCGGAGAACCCGGCGGGCTCCAGGTAGGAGCGCAGCAGCCCGTCGGCCTCCCGCCGGCTCAGGTCGCGCGTGACCGGCCCGGCCACGGCCGCGCGACTCCGGGTGAGCATGTCGATCTCGCCCTGTTCAGGCGTTTCCGTCACGAATTCACCTCGGGAATCAGCAGGAAGGGGTTCTCTCAGGACATGGGGCGGCACCCGGCAATCGAGGCCCACCACCATGGCACGATCGAAGGCTCCGGGAGACACGAAGAACGACAGAGAGGGATTATTGCTCTTTACGGGCTAGGAGCCCCGTCCAGACGGACTAGTCACGGCCGCGACCCCTTACCGGGCCGGGCTTCGCTCCGTCTATCGTGAACTCGCACACCGGCCAGGCCGCGGGTCATTTCGTGATAAGTGTTGACGTGTCTGGAGGTGAAGATGAGCCAAGACCCGCCGGGATATCCGTACATGCCGTATGGCACGCCCTACGGCGAGCAGCCGCCACCGCAGTACGGCTACGGTCCACCGCCGCCCCCGCCCAATGACGGGCCCATGGCCAACGCCATCGTCTCGCTCGTGCTCAACCTCCTCGCGCTCGTCAGCTGCTGCAACTTCCTGGGAGCGCCCGGCGCGATCTGCGCCGGCCTCGCGCTGAGCAAGCACCGCACACAACCGCGGGCCGCCCGCACCCTGGTGATCTGGAGCTGGGTGCTGTTCGGCCTGGGCTTCGTGCTGGGCATCGGCACGTTCCTCTTCCTGGGCTTCAGCGGCTACCTCGAAAGCTGACGCCGGACTAATCACGGCCTCGCTGTTGTTGGAGAGTCGGAGCGGGGGAGCCGGGATCAGGAGACGATGGTCCTGTTGCGCAAGGCCCCGCACTGACCCCACGGAGAAACGCAAGTGAGCGATGGACCGCTGATCGTCCAGTCGGACAAGACGCTGCTGCTCGAGGTCGACCACGAGCGAGCCGACGCATGCCGCAAGGCGATCGCGCCGTTCGCCGAGCTCGAGCGTGCCCCCGAACACGTCCACACCTACCGCGTCACCCCGCTCGCGCTGTGGAACGCCCGCGCCGCGGGCCACGACGCCGAGCAGGTCATCGACGCGCTGATCGGTTACAGCCGATACCCGGTGCCGCACGCCCTGCTCGTCGACATCGCCGAGACCATGGCGCGCTACGGCCGGCTGCGCCTGGAGAAGGACCCGGTCAACGGCCTCGTCCTGACCTCCATCGACCGCGCCGTGCTCGAAGAGGTGCTGCGCTCGAAGAAGATCCAGCCGATGCTGGGCGAGCGCATCGGCGACGACTCCGTCGTCGTCCACCCGAGCGACCGCGGCAACGTCAAGCAGGCGCTGCTCAAGCTGGGCTGGCCGGCCGAAGACCTGGCCGGTTACGTCGACGGCGAGCACCACTCGATCAAGCTGCTGGAGGAGGGCTGGTCGCTGCGCCCCTACCAGCGCGACGCCGCCGACGCGTTCTGGAACGGCGGCTCCGGCGTGGTCGTGCTGCCCTGCGGCGCCGGCAAGACGATCGTCGGCGCGGCCGCCATGGCCCACGCCCAGGCCACCACGCTGATCATGGTCACGAACACGGTCTCGGCCCACCAGTGGAAGACCGAGCTGCTCAAGCGCACCTCCCTGACCGAGGACGAGATCGGCGAATACTCCGGCACGAAGAAGGAGATCCGCCCGGTCACCATCGCCACCTACCAGGTGATGACCACCCGCCGCAAAGGCGTCTACAGCCACCTTGAGCTGTTCGACGCGCGCGACTGGGGTCTGATCGTCTACGACGAGGTCCACCTGCTGCCCGCGCCGATCTTCCGGATGACCGCCGACCTGCAGGCCCGCCGCCGCGTCGGCCTGACCGCGACGCTGGTGCGCGAGGACGGCCGCGAGGGCGACGTTTTCTCGCTGATCGGGCCCAAGCGCTACGACGCGCCCTGGAAGGAGATGGAGAACCAGGGCTGGATCGCCCCGGCCGACTGCGTCGAGGTGCGGGTGACGCTGACCGACGAGGAGCGGCTGGCGTACGCGATGGCCGAGTCGGAGGAGCGTTACCGCTTCTGCGCCACCACGCCGTCCAAGACCCAGGTGACCGAGGCGCTCGTCCGCCGCCACCTCGGCGAGCAGGTCCTGGTGATCGGCCAGTACATCGACCAGCTCGACGAGCTCGGCGAGCACCTCAACGCCCCGGTCATCAAGGGCAGCACCCGGATCAAGGAGCGCGAGCGCCTCTACCAGGCGTTCCGCGACAAGGAGATCCAGGTGCTCGTGGTGTCGAAGGTGGCCAACTTCTCCATCGACCTGCCGGAGGCGGCCATCGCGATCCAGGTGTCGGGCACGTTCGGCTCGCGCCAGGAGGAGGCCCAGCGGCTCGGCCGGGTGCTGCGGCCCAAGGCCGACGGCGGGGGCGCCCGGTTCTACACGGTCGTCAGCCGCGACACGGTCGACCAGGAGTTCGCCGCGCATCGGCAGCGGTTCCTGGCCGAGCAGGGGTACGCGTACCAGATCATCGACGCCGACGACGTGCTCGGCGGGGTGTGACGCTGGGTGCCCGGCCGCTCGCGCCGAGCGGCCAGGCGTTCAGCATGGTCTCACGTCCACGAGACTCCGCGGGTCGAAGACAGTCGAACCACCCCCCTCACCTGCGTACTATCACGCCGCCTGCGACATACCCCCATGATCCGACAAACCCACCTGATATGCCCGAATTTTTCGGTATTTCCTGGTTGTTCGGTTTCGGGGTCAGCGCACCAGCAGGCCACCGACGAACAGCACTCCCTCGGCCGCGATCCAGGCCAGCATCCCGGCGCCCATCACGCGGGTGAACGCACGCTGGTCACGGCGGGAGAAGGGCAGCAGCCAGGCGCCGGCCGTGCAGACGGCGGCCACCGCGGCGAACAACCCCGACACACCGGTGACCGCGCCGAGCCGCTGCGCGCACGCCGGCTGCCCATCGGCGCAGAACGCCTGCAGCCCCCACCCCGCGAACACCGACAGCGCCCAGAGCGCCGCCAGCAGGAAGCTCGCGATCGTGGGGATGATCGGCGAATACCGCACCACGTCTTGGGCGTACCCCACCCCCGCTCGGTAAATGCTTTGGAAGCGTGTCGGAGTCACCACTAAACTGGCGGATTCGCTGCCTTAGACCACCTCCGAAAACCCACAGGGAGGCGCTTCCGCATGCCCGCATCCCAGCTGGCACCCGACATACCCTCTGACGTACTCGCCGCCGAGCAGGCCCACCTGGCCGCGTCCAGGGCCGCGCTCAAGGCGATGCGCGAGCACGCGCAGTCGCTCTCGGCCGACGCGGCCGGCGACTGGGTGTCGCAGCAGATCCTGCAGTCGCTGCTCGACCAGCGGGTGGCCGCGCTCGCCGACCACCCCGACACACCGCTGTTCTTCGGCCGCCTCGACCGCGAGGCCCCTGAGCGAACGAGCGCGCGACCGGAGCGCGACGAAGGAGCCGAGGAGGAGCAGGCCGACCTGCCCACCACGATCTACGTCGGTCGTCGCCACGTCCACGACGGCCACAGCAAGCCGCTGGTGATCGACTGGCGGGCGCCGGTGTCCCGCGCGTTCTACCAGGCGAGCCCGGCCGACCCGATGGGCGTAGCACGCCGGCGCCGCTTCGGCTACCACGGCGGCGCGCTCACGGCGTTCGAGGACGAGCCCCTGGGCGAGGGCGTCGAGCTCGGCCCGTCGAAGATCCTCACCGACGAGATCGAACGCCCCCGCACGGGCCCCATGCGCGACATCGTCGCCACCATCCAGCCCGACCAGGACGAGATCGTTCGCGCCACGCTGGCCCAGACGGTCTGCGTGCAGGGCGCGCCCGGCACCGGAAAGACCGCCGTCGGCCTGCACCGCGCCGCCTACCTGCTGTTCACCCACCGCGAGCGGCTGGCCAGGTCGGGCGTGATGATCGTCGGCCCCAACCGGGCCTTCCTGTCCTACATCTCCTCGGTGCTGCCCGCCCTCGGCGAGGTCAAGGTCGACCAGACGACGGTGGCCGGGCTGCTCGGCGAGCACGCCGCACCGGAGGATCCGCTGGTCGCGGCGGTGAAGGGCGACGCCAGGATGGCGGCGGTGCTCGACCGCGCGCTCTGGCTGCACATCGTCAAGCCGGAGGAGGGCGTCGTCTACACCCAGGGCGTCTACCGCTTCCGGGTGGCCGACTACGAGGTACGCGAGATCGTCGCCTCCCTGCGCGGCACCACCCGCTACAACCCGGGGCGGGCGGCGCTCGCGCAGCGGCTGGCGCACATGGTGCTGGTCCGGATGGAGCAGCGCGGCGAGTCGCCCGACGACCGGGTGCAGGACGCGGTGGCGCGGTCGAAGCCGGTCAAGCAGCTCGTGGAGGCGGTGTGGCCGAAGCTGACGCCGGAGCAGGTGCTGTACCGGCTGCTTTCGGACCGCGAGTTCCTCGCCAAAGCCGCAAAGTCGGACTTGCCGCCCGAAGAGCAGGAAATGCTGATCTGGCGGAAACCGTACCGGAGCTGGAAGTCGGCCAAATGGTCGGCCGCCGACGCCGCGCTCCTCGACGAGCTGCGCGACCTCATGGAGCGCACGCCGTCGCTCGGCCACCTGGTCGTGGACGAGGCCCAGGACCTGTCCGAGATGCAGCTGCGAGCCCTCGGCCGGCGCTGCCGCAACGGCTCGGCCACCGTGCTGGGCGACCTGGCCCAGGGCACCACGCCCTGGTCGACGAGCTCGTGGCAGTCGGTGCTCGAACATCTCGGCCAGCGCGAGGGCGAGGTCACGGAGCTGACGCTCGGCTTCCGCGTGCCGCGCGAGGTGCTCGACTACGCCGCCCGCCTGCTGCCCTCCATCGCCCCGGGGCTGGCCGCCCCGCGCTCGCTGCGCCCCGGCGCCGGTTCGCTTTCCGTACGCGCGGGCGGCTCGGTGGCCGAGGCGGCCAAGGAGGCCCTGGCGAAGGAGGGCTCCATCGGCGTGATCGTCCCCGACGCGCGGGTCGCCGAGGTCTCGGCGGCGCTGGCCGGCCTCCCCCACACGGTGCTCGACCCCGACTCCGCCGAGGACCACCGCCTGCTGGTCATCCCGGCCACGCTGGCCAAGGGCCTGGAGTACGACCACGTCATCGTCGTCGAACCGGCCGACATCGTCGAGGCCGAGCCAAGGGGCCTGGCCCGGCTCTACGTCGTCCTGACCCGAGCCGTCACGTCTCTCACGGTGGTGCACGACAGGCCGCTGCCGGCCGAGCTGACCGCATGACATCCGGCGGGTGCGGCCGATTCTAGGATGGCGGGGCAAGCAGCTCTCAACCTAGGAGGATGCCGTGCCCGCACCCCTTCCCCATGAACACCTGCCGTCGGTCCCCGCGCTCGTGGTCGAGAGCGACGACATCCGCGACGGTGAGACGCTCAGCGAGCTCCACGTCTTCAACGACTGGGGCATGTCGGGCCAGAACCAGTCGCCCCACCTGCGCTGGTCGGGGGCTCCCGAGGGCACGCGCGGCTACGCCGTCACCTGCTTCGATCCCGACGCCCCGACGGGCAGCGGCTTCTGGCACTGGGTGTCGTTCGACCTGCCGGCCTCGGTGACCGAGCTGCCCACGGGCGCGGGCACGGGCCCCGACTTCAAGGGCCTGCCGGAGGGTGTCGTCCACGCTCGCAACGACTACGGCGTCAAGGCGTACGGCGGCGCCGCCCCGCCGCCCGGCGACCCGCACCGCTACGTGTTCACGGTGCACGCCCTGGGCGTCGACAAGCTCGGCGTCGACAGCGACACCAGCCCGGCGGTGGTGGGCTTCAACATCACGGCTAACACCCTGGCGCGGGGCCACGTCATCGCCTACTACGGCGTCTGACGCGCGCGGCGCCCCGCCACGACCGGCGGGGCGCCGTCGCCCGGCTCAGCCCCGCTAGTAGGCGCAGGCCACCATGCCGGGGGCGATGTGGTCGACCAGCGGAATGCCGAACGACGAGACCGGCACGCACACCGGCGTCCGGTACGGCGTCAGCAACGCCCAGCCGGGCCCATAGCGGTGGTCGTCCCAGTAGTCGTCGTCGGCGTGGGCGGGAGCCGCCATCGCGGCGGCGGCGGCGAAGGACAGGACGGCGATGCCGGCCAGGCGCTTGCTGCGGGAAAACATCCTCTGCTCCTTGCGTGTGAGGTCGGTGTGGCCACCACTTTCCCGCACGCAGCCCGGCCGCCCCCTCGCGAAATGTCATCGGGGACGTACAGAAACAAGAACGGCCCGGAAAAACCGGGCCGTTCTGTCGTACGTCCGAGGCGAAAAGACCTAGAAGTCCATGTCGCCGCCGCCCGGCATGGCCGGAGCAGCAGGGGTCTTCTCGGGCTTCTCGGCGATGACCGCCTCGGTGGTGAGGAAGAGCGCCGCGATGGAGGCGGCGTTCTGCAGCGCCGAGCGCGTCACCTTGGCCGGGTCGATGATGCCCGACTCGAACATGTTGACGTACTCGCCGGAAGCGGCGTTGAGGCCCTCACCAGGGGTGAGGTTGCGCACGCGCTCCACCACGACGCCGCCCTCGAGGCCGGCGTTGACGGCGATCTGCTTCAGCGGCTCCTCGAGCGCCTTCTTGACGATCGCGGCACCGGTGGCCTCGTCGCCGTTGAGCTCGAGCTTGTCGAACGCCTTGGCACCGGCCTGCAGCAGCGCGACACCACCACCGGGGACGATGCCCTCCTCGACGGCCGCCTTCGCGTTGCGGACGGCGTCCTCGATGCGGTGCTTGCGCTCCTTGAGCTCGACCTCGGTCGCGGCACCCGCCTTGATGACGGCGACGCCACCGGCGAGCTTGGCCAGGCGCTCCTGGAGCTTCTCGCGGTCGTAGTCGGAGTCGGTGCGGTCGATCTCGGCGCGGATCTCGTTGACCCGGCCGGCGATCTGCTCGGCGTCACCGGCGCCGTCGACGATCGTGGTCTCGTCCTTGGTGACGACGACCTTGCGAGCGCGGCCCAGCAGGTCGAGGGTGGCGGTCTCGAGCTTGAGGCCGACCTCCTCGGCGATGACCTGGCCGCCGGTCAGGATCGCGATGTCGTTCAGCATCGCCTTGCGGCGGTCGCCGAAGCCCGGAGCCTTGACGGCGACCGAGCGGAACAGGCCGCGGATCTTGTTGACGACCAGGGTGGCCAGGGCCTCGCCCTCGACGTCCTCGGCGATGATCAGCAGCGGCTTGCCCGACTGGACGACCTTGTCGAGCAGCGGCAGCAGGTCCTTGTTGGCGGAGACCTTGCTGTTGACGATCAGGATGTACGGGTCTTCGAGCACGGCCTCCATGCGGTCGGAGTCGGTGACGAAGTACATCGACGTCATGCCCTTGTCGAAGCGCATGCCCTCGGTGAGCTCGAGCTCGAGGCCGAAGGTGTTGCTCTCCTCGACGGTGATGACGCCTTCCTTGCCGACCTTGTCCATCGCCTCGGCGATGAGCGCGCCGATCTCGGGGTCGGCGGCGGAGATGGAGGCGGTCGAAGCGATCTGCTCCTTGGTCTCCACGTCCTTGGCCAGCTTGGAGAGCTCCTCGCTGACGCGCTCGACGGCGGCCTCGATGCCCTTCTTCAGGGCCATCGGGTTGGCGCCGGCGGCGACGTTGCGCAGGCCCTCGCGCACCAGCGCCTGGGCGAGCACGGTGGCGGTCGTGGTGCCGTCGCCGGCGACGTCGTCAGTCTTCTTGGCGACTTCCTTGACCAGCTCAGCGCCGATCTTCTCCCACGGGTCCTCGAGCTCGATCTCCTTGGCGATGGAGACACCGTCGTTGGTGATCGTGGGAGCGCCCCACTTCTTCTCCAGCACGACGTTGCGGCCCTTGGGGCCGAGGGTCACCTTGACGGCGTCGGCGAGCTGGTTCATACCGCGCTCGAGACCGCGCCGGGCGTCCTCGTCAAACGCGATCATCTTGGCTGCCATAAGGCTAGACCTCCCAGATGCAGGGTGGCTTACAAGGACCGAGCCGACGCCCGCGACGGCATGGGTCAGCATCTCCGTTCGGCAGACCCCATCGTCTCGATCCGAGTTGGCACTCTGCTGCACAGAGTGCCAACGAACTGTTTAGCACTCTACCCTGCCGAGTGCAAGCGAACGCCTCCCCCACTGGGGTTTACGCCCAGCTCATGAAGTCTGTACGGCGAGCCGCCACGCGGCCCGCCGTACGAGAGTCGAGGAAACCAGGGCGACGGCCCGCACGGACTGCGCTGCCGTGCGAACCCGCCACGCGCTTGCCGGCGACCGATGATCAGACCGAGCGGACGGCCTCCGCCTGCGGCCCCTTCTGCCCCTGCGTGATCTCGAACTCGACGCGCTGACCCTGCTCGAGAGATCGATACCCGTCCATCAGGATCGCTGAGTAATGGACGAATACATCCTTACCACCGTCTACCGCGATGAAGCCGTAGCCCTTGTCCGCGTTGAACCACTTGACGGTGCCCTGCGCCACTTCCGACTCCTCTTACTTGTCTCACAGATCTCGCCCATTCCTCCGCGAGACCTGTAATCACCCGACTTAACAGAAAATCAGTCGAGACGATCGCCCTCGACCATACCTGTGGCAAGGGGTTTGGCAACAGAGTCAATCTGCGAACCACTATTTGCTCCGGCGCGAGTAGTACAACGTTAAATGAAACCGGAAAAGCAGAAGGCGCCCACTAGGGGCGCCTTCAGGAGTGTGGAGTCGGGCCGGGCTCAGCCGCCGGCGACGGCGGGGATGATGGAGATCTGAGTGCCCTCCGGGGCCGGGGTGTCGAGACCCTGGGCGAAACGGACGTCCTCTTCCCCAACGTAAACGTTGACAAAACGACGAATCTTGCCCGATTCATCCAGAATTCTCGCGCCGATCCCCGGGAAGTCGGAGTCAAGCTTGGCGAGCACGTCACGAAGCGTCGCGCCCTCGCCGCTGACCTCCGCGTTCCCCCCGGTGTAGGTGCGCAGAATGGTGGGAATCCGCACAGAAACGCTCATGATTTAACTTGCCTTTCCTGGTTGTCAGACAGTCGCGCGGAACGCGTCGAGAGAGGGCTTGATGACGGCCGTCGGCACGGCGTCGTCGCTGATCGCGTCGAGCGTCTTGAGGCCGTCGCCGGTGTTGAGCACCACGGTCAGGGCCTCGGGGTCGAGCTGCCCGGTCTCGGTGAGCTTCTTCAGCACGCCGACGGTCACGCCGCCCGCGGTCTCGGCGAAGACCCCCTCGGTCGAGGCGAGGAGCTTGATCGCCCGCACGATCTCGGCGTCGGTGACGTCCTCGACCGCGCCGCCCGTGCGCCGCGCGATGTCGATCACGTACGGCCCGTCGGCCGGGTTGCCGATGGCCAGCGACTTGGCGATGGTGTTGGGCTTGACCGGCTGCACGACGTCGTGACCGGCCTTGTACGCCGTCGACACCGGCGAGCACCCGGCGGCCTGCGCACCGAAGATCTTGTACGGGGTGTCCTCCACCAGGCCCAGCGCGACCAGCTCCTTGAAGCCCTTGTCGATCTTCGTGAGCTGGGAGCCCGAGGCGATCGGCACGATGATCTGCTCAGGGAGCCGCCACCCGAGCTGCTCGGCGATCTCGTACGCGAGCGTCTTGGAGCCCTCGGCGTAGTACGGCCGCAGGTTGACGTTGACGAAGCCCCACTTGTCGCCCATGGGGTCGCCGATCAGCTCGGAACAGAACCGGTTGACCTCGTCGTAGGTGCCGTCGATGCCGACGAGCCGCCCGCCGAAGACGCGGGCCATGGCGATCTTGGCCTTTTCCAGGTTGGCCGGGATGAACACGCACGCCTCGAGGCCGGCCCGCGCGGCGGCGGCGGTGACCGCGCCCGCGAGGTTGCCGGTGGACGAGCAGGAAAGGGTGTGGAAACCGAAGTTGCGCGCCGCTTCGACGGCCATCGCGACCACCCGGTCCTTGAAGGAGTGGGTGGGGTTTCCGGAATCGTCCTTCACATAAAGGGAGTTGATGCCGAGCGCTCGCCCGAGGTTTCCGGCCTTGACCAATCGCGTCCAGCCCGGGTTCATATTGGGCTTGGTGGTCACGTCAGCCGGAACGGGAAGCAGTGCGCGGTAGCGCCAGATGTTGGCGGGGCCTGATTCGATCTGCGCCCGCGTCACCTCGCCGAATTCGTAGGCCGCCTCGAGCGGCCCGAAACACTCTTCGCAGGCGAAGATGGGGCCGAGCGGGTAACGAGCGCCGCACTCGCGGCAGGACAGAGCGACAGCAGGACCAAAGTCGAGCGACATGAAGCGAGGCCTTCCCTCATCTTCGCCCACGGCCACCTTGACCGCGAACCGGAATTGGCACCTGTCCCGGTCGGCCTCGCCACGTCGCGAGTCACAAGCCGGGAGGGTTGCCGGGGCTTCGCAGGGCCGGTCCCTCCACCCCTCTGGATGAGCAATATGAAGTTGTTGAAATGGACTCTACCCGCCTAAGTGGCGGATATTACCACCCGTCTCACTGTACGAGACGCACGGTCTCAGCGGTAGTCGTCCCCCAGCACGGCCTGCACGTATTTGCGGGCCTGGTGGATGCGGGACTTCGCGGTGCCGAGCGGGATGCCGAGCTGCTCGGCCACCTCGTTGTAGTCGAGCTGGACGATGTCGCGCAGCACCAGCGCCTGCGCCAGGTCGGGCTTGTCTGCCTCCAGCGCCTCCATCGCGTCGAGCAGGTCGAGCCGCGAGCCGGCGATCACGCTCACCCGCCGCGCGTCGGGCTTCTGCATGGGCAGCTCGTCGGAGGTCTGCTCGGCCGCCCGGCGCTTGAGCGACCGGTACGTCGTGCGCGCGCAGTTGGCCGTCACGATGTGCAGCCAGGTGCTGAACCTGGCGCGCCCCTCGAACCGCCCGATGTTGCGGGCCACCGCCAGCAACGTGTCCTGCGAGGCCTCCTCGGCGTCCTGGTGGTAGGGCAGGATCCGCGAGCAGTGGCGCATCACATCGGGCTCGATCCGCGCCAGGAGCTCGCCCAGCGCGCGGTGGTCCCCCGCGGCGGCGGAGCGGGCGAGTTCCTCGGTTAGCTCATCAAGCGCCATAGCTGGGATCCTAGATCGAAGGGAGCCCGGTTGACGTCCTCCTTCCCGAAGGGGAGGGGATTCCAACCGTCGCGGCCCGGCCTTCCGCTCCACTGCCGGTCTCCTCGGAGGTATTCGATGAACAGCGTCCTGGTGGCCTCCAACAGGGGTCCGGTCTCCTTCACCGTCTCCGACGGAGGCGAGCTGACCATGAAACGCGGCGGCGGGGGCCTGGTCTCCGGGCTGTCGGGGGTGGTCAAGGACGACGGCGTGCTGTGGGTCTGCGCCGCGCTGTCCGACGGCGACCGCAGCGCCGTACGCCAGGCTCCCGAGGGGCGCATCGACCACGCCGGCTACGACACCGGCCCGCTGCGGATGCTGGACATCCCGCCGGCCACCTTCCACCGCGCCTACAACGCCGTGGCCAACTCCACCCTGTGGTTCGTCAACCACCTGCTCTACGACATCCCCAACGCGCCCAACTTCGGCACGAAGTTCGCCCGCGAGTGGGAGTCGTACCGCGACTACAACGGCGCGTTCGCGCTGGCGCTGGCCGGGGAGGCCGGTCACGGCGCCCGCGTGATGGTGCAGGACTACCACCTGACCCTGACCCCGGCGATGCTCCGCGCCGAGCGGCCCGACCTGCGCGTCGCCCACTTCAGCCACACGCCGTGGGCGCCGCCGGAATACTTCTCGCTGCTGCCCGACGAGGTGGCCCGCGAGGTGCTCGAAGGCATTCTCGGCGCCGACCACGCCGGGTTCCTCACCGACCGGTGGGCGCAGTTGTTCATGGACTGCTGCGAGCGGCTGCTCGGCGCCGAGGCCGACCGCGTCGCCCGCACGGTCACCCACCAGGGCCGCACGACCCGCATCGGCGTGCACGCCCTGGGCGTCGACGGCGCGGCGCTGCGGCGGCGGGCCGGCGAGCCCGACGTCGAGTCGCACATGACGGTGCTCAGGGAGCAGGTCGGCGACCGCAGGCTGATCGTCCGCATCGACCGTACCGAGCTGTCGAAGAACATCGTGCGCGGGCTGGTGGCCTACGGCGAGTTCCTGGCGGCCCACCCCGAGTGGCACGGGCGGGTGGTCCACCTGGCCTTCGCCTACCCGAGCCGCCACGACCTGCCCGAATACCGCGAGTACACCGCGTCGGTGCAGCGCTGCGCCCGGGAGATCGAGGACGCCTACGCCACCGAAGACTGGGCCCCGGTGATCCTCAACGTCGACGACGACTACCCGCGCTCCCTGGCCGCGTACCGGATGGCCGACGTGCTGCTGGTCAACCCGATCCGCGACGGGATGAACCTGGTCGCCAAGGAGGGCCCGGTGCTGTCGCCGCACTGCGCGCTGGTGCTCTCCCGGGAGGCCGGCGCGGCGGCCGAGCTGGGCCCGCACGCGCTGCTGGTCAACCCGTACGACATCAGCGGCACCGCCGCGGCGCTGCACGAGGCGCTGGTCATGCCGGAGGAGGAGCGCCGCAGGCGCCGCGACCGGCTGCACGCCGCGGCCACGGCGCTGCCCCCGGACAAGTGGCTGGCCGCGCAGCTCGACGCCCTAGCATGAGGGGGTCTCATCCCCCCGTCCAGGGAGCTGCCGGGTGACCTCGGTCTTACCCCGCGTCCGGCTGGTCAGAGACCGCCCGACCTGGCTCATCTACCTCCAGCTCGGCACGTTCGCCAGCTACCTCTACGGCCTGAGCGCCGCGCTGCCGCTGCTGCGCGCCGACCAGGGCACCTCCGCCACCGTGGCCGGGCTGCACGGCACCGCCATGGCCCTCGGCACGATCGCGGCCGGCCTCGCGCTGTCCCCGCTCACCCGCAGGTACGGCCGCCGCGTGACGAGCTGGGCCGGCCTGGCCGGCATGAACGCCGGCGTGCTGCTGGTGCTGGCGTCCGACGCCCAGCCTCTGACGCTGCTCGGCTACGGCGTGTCCGGCGGCTTCAGCTCGATCCTGCTCTACACGGCCATGGCGGCGCTCAGCGACCACCACGGCCCCGCCGGTCCCGCGGCGATCAGCGAGGCGAACGCGGTCGGCGTCGTGGTCGGCATGGGAATGACGTTCGGGCTCAGCATGGTCGCGCAGTCCACGCTCGGCTGGCGGGCCGCGCTGCTGGTCACGCCGGTCGCCAGCGTGCTGCTCGCGCTGGCGATGGGCCGGGTCTGGCCCGCCGTGCGGGAGGCGGCGGGCGTCGCCGGCGGCCCGGCCGCGCGGCCCGGCTGGCGCTTCCACATGGCGGGGCTGGTGCTGTTCTGCTGCGTGGCGATGGAGTTCACGTTCAACCTGTGGGCGGCCGACCTGTTCGCCTCCCGTACGGGACTGAGCACCGCGGCGGCGGCCACCGGGCTGACCGCGTTCGTGGCCGGGATGGCGGCGGGGCGCTTCGCCGGGGCGCAACTGGCGCTGCGGCTGCCGCCCGCGCCGCTGTTCGCCGGAGCGCTGACGGTGACGTTCGCGGGCTGGCTGGTCTTCTGGCTCAGCACCCACCCCGCGCTGTCGTACGCCGGGCTGGCGCTCTGCGGGCTCGGCACCTCGCTGCACTTCCCACTGGCCATGACCGGCCTGATCACCGGGGCCGGCGGGCGGTCGGACCTGGCGGCGGCGGCCTCGCCGATCTGGGCGGGCGCGGCCATGGCGGCCGGCCCGCTGGCCCTCGGCGCGCTCGCCGACGGGTTCGGCACCCGCACCGCGTTCCTGATGGTGCCGGTGCTCATCGGGCTGGCCGTCGCCGGGGTGCTCATTTCCAGTCGGCGTTCCTGAGGGCGTCGGCCAGGCCCGGGGTGTTCCACTGGTCGACGACGAGGACGCGGGTCCGCGGCAGGTACCACTCGCGCTGCACGTACCGGGACTTCACGGCCCCGTCGGTGTAGGAGACGCAGGTGGCCTTCCACTCCCGGTAGGCCGCCCTGTGGCCGGGGCCGACCTGGCGCAGGCCCTTGGCCCGCGCCTCACCGAGGACCTGGCCCCACTTGCCGTTGTGCGGGCACCTCTGCACGTCGGTGGCGGGGTAGAAGGGCTTCGCGCCGTTGTACGGACGGAAGAGCTCGTTGCCCGCCTTGATGGCCTTCGGGCCGAGGATCCAGAAGCTGTCGCACCCCGGGGTGCCGTACTCGCCGCTGGGGTTGGCGCACTTGCCGGTGACCACCTTGGTCCAGTCGGGGTTGACGCGGTGGACCTCCCACTCGATCGGCAGGTAGAGCGTCAGCCCGCCCCGGAGCTTCAGCGGCTGGGCGGGGGCCGCGTGGGCTGCGGCGGGGACGGCGAGTACGGCGGCCGCGGCCGTGGCGGCGACGGCGAGGAAGCGCTTCGACATGCGCCGAGACTAGGGATTCCCGCTTGCAGGCGAGTCACGAACGGCTGAACGCGGACGCCAGCTCCGCCAGCAGCGCCACGACCCCCTCCGGCCCCTCGACCACGATGTCGGCCCGCTCGCTCAGCGCGGTCACCTCGGCGGAGCCACTGCACACGGTCACCCCGGGCAGCCCCGAGGCGCGTACGGCGTCGAAGGCCGCCAGGTCGCCGAGGTCGTCGCCGGCGAACATCACCGAGCGCGCGTTCCGCTCGGCCAGGAAGAGGCTGAGCGCCTGCCCTTTGTCCATGCCGGGCGGCCGCAGCTCCAGCACCATGCGCCCGGGCTCGATGACCAGGCCGTGTTCGCCGGCCAGCTTGGCCAGCGGCTCGCGCAGGGCGGCCAACGCGCCCTCGGGGTCGGGGCTGCGCCGGGTGTGCACGGCCACGGCCCGGCCCTTGTCCTCGATGGTCACGCCGTCCAGGCCGAGCGAGTCGAGCAGCAACGGCAGCTCGGCCTCGGCCCGCGGCACTCCTGGCGGGGGCGGCGGGGCGGAGATGCGCCCGGCCTCCCAGCGTTCGAAGCCGTAGTGGCCGAGCACGACGAGCTTCGGCACGTCGGCCAGGCCGGGGCCGAGCTCAAGGGCGGTGGCCGGGGGTCTGCCGGTCACGATGGCCACCGCGAGAACGTGGGCGCCCAGCTCGGCGAGGACTTCGGGCGCCTTCGGGTGGATCACGGCCTTGGCCGGGTCGGGCACGATGGGCGACAGGGTGCCGTCGAAGTCGAGCCCGATCACGACGCCCGCCGGATCGCTCAGGATCGCTTCCATTCCAGGGATGTTCCTCACGCGGGCCCCCGTACCCACCGTGTCAGGGGCGCATGCCAAGCCTTCTGGCCGCCCGGTCGCGCTGGCGGGTGGCGCGTAACCGGCGCAGCCGCTTGACCAGCATCGGGTCGTGCTCCAGCGCCTCCGGCCGGTCGATCAGCCCGCCGAGCAACTGGTAGTAGCGGGTGGCGGACAGGCCGAAGGTCTCCTTGACGGCCTGTTCCTTCGCGCCCGCGTGGCGCCACCAGTGGCGCTCGAAGGCGAGGATCTCGAGCTCGCGTTCTGACAACGGACGGCGGGACGGCTCCTGGGCAGCATCGTCACCGCTGAGCGGAGCTCCCATGGTGTCCTCCTCGGAAGGGGCAGGCGTGCCCATCGTAATGTGCGCGCTGCGGCTGTTCACGATGGTTTGCGAGACGTACAGTCACCAGATGTGACCTCTGTCATCACCCTTCTCACCGACTACGGGCTCGAAGACGGCTATGTGGCCGCCTGTCATGGAGTGATCGCCGGAATCGCCCCCGAGGCCCGGGTGATCGACGTGTGCCACCTGATCCCCGCCGGCGACGTACGGCGCGGCGCGGCGGTTCTCGCCCAGACCATCCCCTACCTCCCCGAGGGTGTGCACATCGGCGCGGTCGATCCCGGGGCGGGCGGCGCGCGGCGCGCGGTGGCGATCGAGGCGGGCGGCCGGGTGTTCATCGGGCCCGACAACGGGCTGCTGTCGTGGGCGGTGCACGCCTGCGGCGGCGCGCGGGCGGCGTACGAGATCAGCAACGAGGAGCACTTCCTGCGGCCGGTCTCGCCGACCTTCCCGGGGCGCGACGTGTTCGCGCCGGTCGCCGGGCGGCTCACGGCCGGGCTGCGGCCGTCCGAGCTCGGGCCCGAGGTGCCGGTGTCCCGGCTGGTCGCGCTGCCGGAGCCGACGTCGCTGGTGCGCGAGGGCTCGGTGGAGGGCGAGGTCGTCTCGGTCGACCGTTACGGCAACACGCAGCTGTCGATCGCGGCCGGCGACCTTCAGGCGCTCGGCGTGCGGGTGGGCGACACGCTGGGGGTGCGGCTGGGGCGGCGGCAGTTGTCGCTGCCGTACCGGGAGACGTACGCGGCGGTGCCGCCCGGGGAGCTGGTGGCCTTCGAGGACTCCGCCGGGCTGATCGCGATCGCGGTGAACTCGGGGGACGCGGCGCAGCGGCTGGGACTTCCCCCGGGCGCACACGTCCGACTTTCGCCCATGAACTAGAGCAAAAACGGCAAATCGGAACTACTCCGCGTATCGGGCTGTTTACTGAACCGTCGGATTGAGTGGCGAGTCGCGTGTCAGAATGCACCGACTGATCGGGCGCCCCTCCCCCCGTTCGAGGTTCCCTGTGTGCCACCACCTCTCTCTTGTCCTGCTCGCCATACTGTCCGCGATCTGGCCGCCCGCGCCGGAGCCCCCTCCTCCCTGGCCGATGGCGCGGATCTTCCCCGGCTCGGTCCCCGGGGTGAGCCCGTCGGGCGCCCGGGTCACGTACGTGCTGGCCGGGGTCGCGCCCGCGGCCTCCTGCCGGGAGGCGTTCCAGCCGGCCGCCGTGCCGCCCGGCTGCCGCACGACCCTGCGCGCCACGTACGCCGACAGCACGCAGACCTTCGTCGCCACCGTGGGCGTCGCCGTGCTCGACCGGCCCCGCGTGGGACCGCGCGGGGCGGGGCGGCCGGCGACCGTGCGGCCCGTGGCCTTCCCCGGCGGCCCCGCCCAGCGCTTCGGCGAGCGCCAGTACGTCACCGGCGTCGTCGTCCCCTGCCCGGAGCGTTACCTGGTCGCCACGGCCGCGGGCTACGCCGACGGGCGGGCGTACCAGCCGGGCGACCTGGTCGTGCCGCGCCTGCGCGACGCCGCCTGGCAGCTGGCCGCCGCCCTGCACCGGTCGCTGAGCGTATGAGACACCTGATCGCGGGTTTCCTGGTGGCCGGCCTGGCCGGCGGGCTGGTGGCCGGGGCGGCGAGCGCCTCCGACGAGGTGGCCGAGGCCGCCAGGGCCGGCCAGTGGCAGCTCGCCGCGCTGCGGCTGCCGGAGGCGTGGCGGTCGGCCAGGGGCGAGGGCGCCGTGGTCGCCGTCCTCGACACCGGCGTGAACCGCCGCCACCCCGACCTGCGCGGCGCCGTGATCCAGGGCCCCGACCTGACCGGCTTCGACCGGGGCCCGTCGGGCCGCCACGGCACCGCCATGGCCAGCCTGATCGCCGGGCGCGGGCACGGCGACGACGCCAGGGGCGGCGTCCTCGGCGTGGCGCCCGCCGCGACGGTGCTGTCGGTCCGCGTCACGCTGGAGAGCGGCGACCCGCGCCGCGGCAAGGAGCGCTTCGGCGGGCGCGACGCCCTCGCCAGGGGCATCCGGTACGCCGCCGACCACGGCGCCGACGTGATCAGCATGTCGCTCGGCGGCGGCAGCGGCTCGTGGGAGGGCTCGGCCTCGGAGGAGGAGGCCGTCCAGTACGCGATCGGCAAGGGCTGCGTGCTGGTCGCCTCGGCCGGCAACGACGGCGCCTCCACCAACAGGAAGAACTTCCCTGCCGCCTACCCCGGCGTGATCGCGGTGGGCGCGGTGGACCGGCGGCTCAGGGTGGCGCCGTTCTCCAACCGGCAGTACTACGTGTCGGTGGTGGCGCCCGGAACCGACATCGTCACGGCCGACGCCGACGACTCGTACGTGGTGAGCGACGGCACCAGCTCGGCGGCGGCCATGGTCGCGGGCATCGCCGCGCTGATCCGCTCGGCCCACCCCGGCATGTCGCCCTACGACGTGCGGATGGCCATCGAGCTCGGCACCCGGCGGCGGCCCGCCGACGGCTACAGCCCCGCCTACGGCCACGGCGTGGTCAACGCGCTGCTCGCGCTGCGCGAGGCCGAACGGCTGGCCACCCGCGGCTCCGCCCAGATCAGGACGGCTCCGGTCTCCAGGGCGCCGGTGGTCGCGGGCATGGTGCTGCTGGCGCTGGCGATGTCGGCGCGGGTGCTCCTGCGCCGCCGCGAACGCCGCTGACACCCGAAGGCCCCCGGAAGACAGAACTCCCAGGGGCCCCGTGCGGCGGGTCAGCCCGCGTGCACCACGTCGTGCGTCTCGGCGAAGTGGCAGGCGCTCAGGTGCGCCGTGCCCGGCCGGATCTGCAGCAGCGGCTCCTCCTGGGCGCAGATCTCCTGCGCCTTCCAGCACCGCGTACGGAACCGGCACCCGCTCGGCGGGTTGGCCGGCGACGGCGGGTCGCCCTGCAGGATGATCCGCTCACGCCGCTCCCGGCCCTCGGGGTCGGGCACCGGCACCGCCGACAGCAGCGCCTGCGTGTACGGATGCGCGGGCCGTTCGTAGATCTCGGCGTCCTTGCCCAGCTCGACGAACTTGCCGAGGTACATCACGCCCACCCGGTCGGAGATGTGGCGCACCACCGACAGGTCGTGGGCGATGAAGATGTAGGCCAGGCCGAACTCGTCCTGCAGCCGCTCCAGCAGGTTGATCACCTGCGCCTGGATCGACACGTCGAGCGCGGAGACCGGCTCGTCGCAGACGATGATCTCCGGCTGCAGCGCCAGGCCACGGGCGATGCCGATGCGCTGCCGCTGACCGCCCGAGAACTGGTGCGGGTAACGGTTGATGTGGTCGGGGTTGAGCCCAACCACATCCAGCAGCTCCTGCACCTTCTTGCGGCGGTCGCCCTTCGGCGCCACCTCGGTGTGGATCTCGTACGGCTCGCCGATGATGTCGCCGACCGTCATCCGCGGGTTCAGCGAGGTGTACGGGTCCTGCATCACCATCTGGATGTTGCGGCGCATGGTCTTCAGCTCGCCGCCCCTGGCCTTGGCGATGTCCCGGCCGCCGATCTTCACCGAGCCCGACGTCGGCCGCTCCAGCGCCATGAGCACCTTGGCGAGCGTGGACTTGCCGCAGCCCGACTCGCCCACGATGCCCAGCGTCTCGCCCTTGTGCAGGTCGAACGAGACGCCGTCGACGGCCTTGATCGCGCCGATCTGCTTCTTGAAGAGGATCCCCTGGTTCAGCGGGAAGTGCTTGACCAGATCGCGTACCTCGAGAACCGGCTCACCGACGCTCGCCATCGAGGACCTCCCTCCAGTAGTGGCAGGCACTGCCGCGCGTGCCGCTGATCTCGTAGAGCGGGGGGGCGTCGGTCACGCAGTTCTCCTGCCGGAACGGGCACCGGGGGTGGAACGCGCAGCCTGTCGGCAGGTCGAGCAGGTTGGGCGGCAGGCCCTTGATCGCGTACAGCTCGTGGCCCTTCTGGTCGACCCGGGGGATCGAGTCGAGCAGACCCTTCGTGTACGGATGCGCCGGCGCCCGGTAGATGTCGTACACCGGGGCGTTCTCGACGATGCGGCCGCCGTACATGACCGCGATCTTGTCGGCCACGTCGGCCACGACGCCGAGGTCGTGCGTGATCAGGATCAGGCCCATCTGGCTCTCGCGCTGCAGCTCGGCCAGCAGCTCCATGATCTGCGCCTGCACGGTCACGTCGAGCGCCGTGGTCGGCTCGTCGGCGATGAGCACCTCGGGGTCGAGCGCGATGGACATGGCGATCATGATGCGCTGCCGCATGCCGCCGGAGAACTGGTGCGGGTAGTCGTGCACCCGCTGCTTGGCGGCCGGGATGCGGACGCGGTCCATCAGCTCGACGGCCTTCTTCATGGCGTCGGACTTGGACATGCCCCGGTGCACCCGGAACATCTCGCTGATCTGCCAGCCCACGGTGAACACCGGGTTGAGCGCGGAGAGTGCGTCCTGGAAGATCATCGCGATCCGCTGGCCGCGCACCTGCGTGCGGTCGTGCTCCGACAGCTTGAGCAGGTCGGTGCCCTTGAACCGGATCTCCCCCTGGGGGATCACCGCGGGGGGCATGTCGAGGATGCCCATGATGGCCTGCGCCGTCACGGACTTGCCCGAACCGGACTCGCCCAGCACCGCGAGCGTCTCGCCGGGGCCGACCGTGTAGCTCACGCCGTTCACCGCACGTACGACACCGGCCCGCGTGTGGAATTCCACGTGCAGGTTGTCGACGGCGAGCAGCGGTGCGTCGCCCAACCCTCCCTCGGCGGGCAACACGTCCGCGGACGTCTTCTTCACGTGATCCCCCCTTCTACCTGAGCTTCGGATCGAGCGCGTCGCGCACGGCGTCGCCCATCATGATGAACGCGAGCACGGTGATGCTCAGGAACACCGCCGGGATCACCAGCGGCAGCGGCGCCTCGAGGAACCTGTTGCGCGCGTCGGCGATCATCAGGCCCCACGAGATGTCCGGCGACTGCACACCGACGCCCAGGAACGACAGCGCGGCCTCGGCCGCGATGAACGTACCCAGGTTGATCGTGGCCACGACGATGACCGGGGCCACCGAGTTGGGCAGCAGGTGGCGGAACATGATCCGGCCGGATCCCGCGCCCAGCGCCTTGGCCGCGATCACGAAGTCCTGGCCCTTCGCCGTGATCACCGCGGCTCGCATGATGCGGTAGACCATCGGCCAGCCCAGCACCGACAACGCCAGGATGACCAGCAGGATGCTGTTGGCCTTGCCGCGGAAGGTGGCCGCGATCAGCAGCGCGCCGAGGATCGACGGGATGGCGAAGAAGACCTCGGTGAGGCGGGAGGCGACGGTGTCGACCACGCCGCCGCGGTAGCCGGCGACGATGCCCAGCAGGCCGCCGACGACCGTGGTGAAGAGCGTGGTCAGCACGCCGATCACGATGGAGTTGCGGGCGCCGTAGACGGTCCTCGCGTACAGGTCGCAGCCCAGGTTGTCGCGCCCGAACAGGTGGCCGGCGCTGGGCCCCTGACGCGCCGTCGCGAGGTCGCACGAACGGGCGTTGAACGGATCGATCGACGAGAACAGCGACGGCCAGATCGACATGACCAGCAGGACGGCGACGATGACCACCGAGATGATGAACATCGGCCGGCGCCGCAGGTCGTACCAGGCGTCCGTCCACAGGCTCGCCGGCTTGCCGCCCTTCTTGGCGTGCTTGCCCTCGCGTACCGGCGCCGGCGCGGGCACCGTGTCCGAGACCATGGTCTGCGTCTCGGGGAGACCCGGCCCGACCGGCGGGGTTGGGTTACTCATAGCGGATCCTCGGATCGAGCACGGCGTACAACAAGTCGACGACCAGGTTGGCCAAGATGTAGATCAGCACCAGTACGGTGATGATCCCGACGACGACCGGCTGCTCACGTAGGTAGACCGACATGAAGAGCTGGTTGCCGATGCCCTGGAGGTTGAAGATCGTCTCCGTGATGACCGCGCCGCCCATCAGCTGACCGAGGTCGGCTCCCAGGAACGTGATCAGCGGGATCAGCGCGTTGCGCAGCGCGTGCCGTCCGACGACGCGGCGTCTGGACAGACCCTTCGCCGTGGCCGTGCGGATGTAGTCGGACCGCAGGGTCTCCGCGAGGCTGGTCCTGGTGAGCCTGGTGAGGTACGCGATGGACACCCCGGCGAGGACGAAGCCGGGCAGTAGGTAACTGCGCCAGCCCGCGAACGTGCCCGCCACGGGGAAGATGTCCGCTCCCGTCCACTGCTTGAGCTTCACGCCCAGGACGAGTTGCAGCACGAAACCGGTCACCAGCGTCGGGACCGAGATCAGCAGCAGCGTGGCGGCCAGGATCACGGTGTCGGTGGCCTTGCCGCGGCGCAGCGCCGCCCACAGGCCCAGGCCGACGCCGATGACGGCCTCCATGACCAGCGCGGTCAGGGCGAGGTTCAGGGTGATCTGGAACTTGCCCGCCATGATCTGGGACACGGGGACGTCGGCGAAGTTCACCCCGAAGTCGCCGCGGAAGAGAACGCCGCTGATGTAGTACCAGTACTGCAGCAGCAGCGGATCGTTCAGGTGGTACTGCTCGCGCAGGACCTCCGCGATGGCGGGGTCCGGGCGCTTGTCTCCGAACAACGAGGCGATGGGGTCGCCCGGCAGCGCGAAGACGATGCAGAAGATGAGTAGCGTGGCGCCGAGCAGGACGGGTATCGCCTGGATCAGTCGCCTTATGACATATCGGCCCATTCAGCCCTCCGGTACATGCTTGGAGGCAGCCCCTCGGAGTCCGTGGTTTTGCCCGGCCCGAACGACTGCCTCCAAGATCAGTCCTTCGACGGGTGGGCGGCGCGGCCGCCCACCTGGCGAACGACGTCAGGCCTTCTCGACGTCAGCCCACTCGATCTGCTTGAGCAGGTTGAGCTTGACGTTCTTGACCTTCGAGGAGTTAGCGTAGACGGCCCGGTAGAAGTAAACAGGAATGTACGGCAGGTCCTTGAGGAGGATGTCGTCGGCCTGCTGGTAGTACTTCAGACCCTCCGCGGCGTCCGTGGCCTGGTCGCCCTTGGCCACCAGTTCGTCGAACTCCTTGTTGGAGTAACCGCCGTAGTTGGAGCCGGTGCCGATCGACCCGGTGCCGAAGATGGGGGTCAGGTAGTTCTCGGCCGAGGGGTAGTCGATGGACCAGCCCATGCGGAACAGGCCCTTGTACTCCTTGGCGTCGAGCGCGTCCAGAATACCCTGGAACTTCTCGAACGGCTTCGGGGTCACCTCGATGCCGAGGTTGGCCCGCAGGTTGTTGGCGACGGCCTCGATCCACTCCTTGTGACCGCCGTCGGCGTTGTAGCCGAGCTCCATGCTCTTGGGGCCGCCGGCCGACTCGTACAGCTTCTTGGCCTCGGCCGGGTTGTACGCGCAGGCGGCGCAGGCGCCCTGGCGGTAGCCGGGAATGGCCGGGTTGATGAAGTCGTCGGCCGGGGAGGTCGTGCCGGAGAAGACCGTCTCGGTGATCGTCTTGCGGTCGATCGCCATCGAGATGGCCTTGCGGACGTCGACGTTGTCGAATTCCTTGTTGTACGCCAGCGGCACGCCGATGTACGCCACGGCGGCGTCGGGCTCGTCGTGGTAGCGGTCACCGAGCACGGTCTTGGCCGTGGAGATCGCGGTGGCCGGCAGCTGGTCGTGAATGTCGAGGTTGTCGGCCTGCAGGTCGTTCCACGCGGTCTCGGAGCTGGTGTAGACCTTGAACTGGAGCTTCGTCCAGTTCGAGGGCTTCTCGCCCGGGAACTTGTCGTAGACCGTCAGGTCGAGGGTGGTGTCGGTGCCCTTCTTGTAGGGCTTGTCCAGCTTGAACAGGCCCTGGCCGGTCGGCTTCTCGCCGTAGGCCTGGGTGACCTTGCCGTCGGGGCCGAGGGCCGACTCGGGCATCGGGTAGAAGGCGGTGTAGCCGAGCATCGTCTTGAACTGCGAGAACGGCGCGGACAGCGTGACCTCGAGGGTCTGGTCGTCGACGACCTTGAGGCCCTTCATCTCCTTGGCCGTCGGCGTCTTGCCCTCACCGGGGTGCACGTCCTCGTAGCCTTCGACGCGGTTGAAGAAGGCGGACGAGCTCATGGCGTTGTCCTGCAGGGCGGCGTAGTTCCAGGCGCGGGCGTAGTCCGCTGCCGTCACCGGGGTGCCGTCGTGCCACGTGTAGCCGGACTTCAGCTTGATCGTCCAGACCTTGCTGTCCTCTGTGGTGATGGACTCGGCGGCCTCTTCGACAGGCTGCTTGTTCTCGTCGTAGGTGACGAGCGGGTCGAAGATCGCGGCGAGCACCTCGGCGCCCTCGGTCTCGGTCGTGTTCTGCGGGTTCAGCAGCTCCTGGGGCTCACCGATTCGCATGCTGACCGGCGTGTCCGCGCTGCCCCCGGCGGAGTCGCCGCCACCCGAGGCGCCACTGCCACACGCGGTGACCGCGACCGCGAGGAGCGCGGCACCGGCGACAATCCGTGCGCCTTTAGTAACACGCATGGTGAAAGAATTCCTCCCTCTACAGGTGGGCGCCTAGCGCTGAGCTGCCGTGATCTAGAGCAGCCTGACGGAGGGTTTCCTGGTATCCCCCCGGATTTGGCTGACATGGTCAAACCAGCCGACGCCCTGCCAGTCGATCGCGACTATCCCTTACTCCTTGCCATCAGGAAGTCTCTGGCGCGTTGCAGTTCGGTCACACGTGTGCCTATCTAGCGTCACAGACAATTCGCCCGATGCGGTTCAAACAGTACAGACTCCACGGAACGCATGAAGCCCGCCCCACGGACAGTCGATGAAAGTTACCCCCTACCCGACGGTGGCCGTGTCCCGGCCCCCGGAGCAGGCCCCCTTGGGCTACCGTTGAGCAGGTCTTTGCGGCGTCTTGGAACCCGTCGCCGCGAGACTCCGTCCAACTGTCTGTCGCCGACCCGCGCGACAGCTACTTCACCGACCGGGATCCAATAGAGTCACTTGCCATGAGCCAGCCGGAATCCGCTGTCGCGGACGCCCAGGCGGGCGGCCGAAGCGGGCAGGAGCCGCTGGCCAAGCTCGCCAAGAGATACGGGCTTCGCCGTGCCATCGCACGGCCGAGGTTCCCGGTCTACCTGCGCCAGCTATGGGAGCGGCGACACTTCATCCTGACGTACGCGACCTCGCGCAACGTCTCGAAATACTCCAGATCAGCGCTCGGCCAGTTGTGGCAGGTGCTGACCCCCCTCCTCAACGCCGCCATCTACTACGTGATGTTCGGCCTCATCCTCGGTGGCAAGGATGACATCGAGAACTACCCGGCCTTCCTGCTGACCGGGATGTTCGTCTTCACCTTCACCCAGCGGACGGTCAGCGCCGGCGCGAGGTCGATCTCCGGAAACCTGTCGATGATCCGGGCCCTGCACTTCCCGCGGGCCTCGCTGCCGCTGGCGTACACGATCCAGGAGCTCCAGCAGCTCGCCTTCTCCATGGGCGTGCTCCTCGTCATCGTGATGATCACCGGCGAGACGCCCACCTGGTTCTGGCTCATGATCCCGGTGGTGCTGGTGCTCCAGACGCTGTTCAACATCGGGGCCGGCCTGGTGGTCGCCAGGCTGGGCGCCCAGATGCGCGACCTCAACCAGTTGCTGCCGTTCATCACCCGCACCTGGCTCTACGCCTCGGGCGTCTTCTTCTCGATCCAGGACAAGGTGGTCGGGTCCGCCGATCTGCCCCAGTGGGTGGCCAACGCGATGTACCTCAACCCCGCCGCCTCCTACATCGAGTGGATGCGCGAGATCCTCATCAGCACCCACAACCCGGAGCTCGGGCACCACCCGCCGACAATGGTGTTGGTGTCTTGCGTATTCTGGGCGGTGTTCGCACTCGGCTTCGGCTTCTGGTACTTCTGGCGGTCCGAGGAGAGGTACGGGCGTGGCTGAACTGACCAAGGAGCTGTCACAGGTGAAGGGCGACAAGCCCGCCGTCCCCGGCAAGGATGTGAAGGTGCATCCCACCCCGGAGCCCCAGGGCAAGCGACCCCTCGACGTCCCCACGGGCACTCCGACCGTCATCGTCGACGACCTCCACATCGTCTACCGCGTCTACGGGGCGGCTGCGGAGTCGGAGAAGGGCAACGCGGTCAACGCGCTCACGCGCTTGCTGAAGCGCCAGGCCCGGCCGCAGATGAAAGAGGTCCACGCGGTCAAGGGCGTGACGTTCGTGGCCTACCACGGCGACGCGATCGGCATCGTCGGCCGCAACGGCTCCGGCAAGTCCACGCTGCTGCGCGCCATCGCCGGCCTGCTGCCCCCGCACAAGGGCGCCGTCTACACCGACGGCCAGCCCTCGCTGCTCGGCGTCAACGCGGCCCTGATGCGCGAGCTGACCGGCGAGCGCAACATCGTGCTCGGGTGCTACGCGATGGGCATGACGCCGGCCGAGGTCCGGGAGAAATACCAGGAGATCGTCGACTTCTCCGGCATCGACGAGTTCGTCCAGCTGCCGATGTCCACGTACTCCTCCGGCATGGGCGCGCGCCTGCGCTTCGCGATCTCCTCCGCCAAGACCCACGACGTGCTGCTCATCGACGAGGCCCTGGCGACCGGCGACCGCGAGTTCCGCAAGAAGAGCGAGGCGCGCATCCGCCAGATCCGCGAGTCGGCCGGCACGGTGTTCCTCGTGGCCCACGACCTGCGCGTGATCGAGCAGACCTGCAACCGCGTCATCTGGCTGCACAAGGGCAAGATCAAGATGGACGGCGACCCGAAGGAAGTCATCGCCGCCTACAACAAGGGCTGATCACCCCCGCTTGCCGCGTCATCGAAGCCCCCGCGCTCCCCGCGGGGGCTTCGTCGTGCCCGGATCCGAAACCAGCGCGACCGGCGTGACTGATGACTGACACGGAGGCGGGCGTTCCGCTAGGATTCGAACGTCCATTCGATCTGAGGAACGGTGAGGGAGTGGGGGCGCGCGATGGTAGAGCTTTCGACCGCGATTGACCACCTGGCCACCGAAGACGTGTCCGAGGTCCCACGGCTGCAACTGGTCGAGCAGCTCATCGAGCTGCACTGGCAGATGGCGCGGCTGCAGGCCCAGATAGCCCGGCGCACCGGCGTCCGCCTCCCCTGAGCCCGCTCAGGCGCCGCCAGAGCGCCGGGGCGCCGGAGAGGCGCCTGTGGGGCTGCGGGCGCAAGAAGAAGCCACCGACCCCTGGGATGAGGCCGGTGGCGAGGGGTGGGGGCCGAGCCGCGCCGCTGCCCTGCAAACGGCGGCGCGGCGCTCGATCGACACACCCGGGACGAGGGCGCGTCCGCCCAGGCCCATCGTGAGACCCGCTTGCGCGGGAGGTTCGCAACCCACGCGCGTCAGTGCCCAGGGCGCCCGGCACCTCTGTGGGCGCCCCGCCTTCGGGCCTGCCGCGTCCGTACGACGGCGTTCCGGCGAGAAGAGCCCCGGCCGCACAGCGGCCGGAAGGCCCCGACCGGGCGGCCTCGTCGACAGAAGGCCCCGGTCAAGGGAGATCACGCCGTCAGGGCTGCTGGAGAGCGCCGCGAGCGAGCCGCCTCGCCGCCGGTCCGGCCGGTGCCCGGGCGTCGGCACCTGTGACACCCGCGAACCGTCCTCACCGGCCCTCGGCCGGTCACGCTCATCAGCGCCTCGACCACGGACTAGTCGCGAGGCCCGGAGCCCTGCACCGAGCCGGTCAGCGCGCCGGTGGTCCAGCCGAGAGTGGAGATCACGTCGCCGGGAGAGAGTGCGCCGGCGGCGGCGCCGCCCGTGACGGCGGAGGCGGCCTCCTCGACGACCGGGGCGAGCTCGGTGACGGACGCTGCCTCGGACACGCCCTTCACGGCCTCGGCGACCGGCTGCGCCGCGGTGGCGGAGTCCTGCCCCAGCGCCGGCGACAGCACATCGCCCGTGACGCCGGGCAGCGCCATCCTGGCGGCCTGGTTCAGGCCGGCCATCACGCGCTCGGGCGACAGGCCCTCGACGGTGTCGTTCACCATGGCGAGCGTGCCGCCGATGGGGTCGTCCATCGCGCCGTCCGCCGCGGCCGTGCCCTGGGTGACGGCGCGGCCGCGCTTGACCGAGGGCGCCTGCGCGGTGGGCACGGAGGCAGCCATGCCCCGCCCGCCGAACGGGGTGCCGGCCACGATCGGCGAGATCTCCGGCATCGGCCAGGTCTCGCGGGTGACGTCCTCCTCCGCGTTGGGCGTGTACCCGCGCTGCGCCCGGGTCTGCCGCTCCATGTACGCGTCGCGCTGCGCCTCGCTCATGGCCGGGCTGGCGGCGGACTTGGCCTGGGTGAGGCCGCCGAGCACGCTGTCGACGATCCCGTTGCTGACCAGGCCGCCGAGGAGGCCGCCCAGGGGGCTGCCCGCGGTGGTGCCCAGGAGCGGAACGTCGATGGCGCGCCCGGCAGTGTCGTATCGGACTTCGGCCTGAGCGGGCGCGGCCAACGCCGCCGCCAGACCGAATGCTGTAACGGCTACAGCCGTCTTGACTACTCGATTCATGATTGCCTTCCCGGCTCGTGATCGATCGCTCTCGAATGCGGTGAAAATGCGAATCGATAACCCCCGTATGCCGTGGCGTACGCGCTATGGGCACCACACTGAGCGTGCCGTCACGGCTGAGCTACTGGAAGAGTTCTACCACTCGCCGCGAGCGGCCGCAGACGCATGAATGCCCATGTAGCAGGGGTTTGCAGCTCGGTTACCTAGTGCAGGGCGAGCGTTGGGCGGGCCGACAAAACCGGAAATAGGAGCCTCTTGTTTCTGATATTGTGCGCGCCGGGAAGAGCCTCGTACACAAAAAGACAAGAGCCCCCGGCCCGTGCACATAAACAAATGTCACGGGCCGGGGGCGAAATCTTTCCGTACGCGCGCGGCCGGATCAGGCGGGAAGCAGCGACTCCTCGGGCTCGAACGGGAACCGCTCGGCGAAGGCGGGCCGTAGATCCGTCAGCCAGACCGCCTCCGGGTCGTAGCGGGCGAAGAACGGCCGCCCCACCAGCGATGGGTCTCGGGCTTGGATGAAGTGGAGCACGAAGACCCGCTCGCCGGCGATCTCGGTGACGCCGTCCACGCACACCTTGCCCGGCGTCGCCGACATCGACGGGCCCCGGACCGTGCGGCAGAGCCCGGAGACGGAGGAGTAGGCGTCCCTGAAGATCTCGTACGCCCGGGCCAGCGGGACGGCGAAGTAGTCCTGAGGCCCGGTGTCGCGCTCGACGAACATGTAGTAGGGGATCATCCCCATGCGCAGCTGCCGCCGCCACATGCCCGACCACACGGCCGGGTCGTCGTTGATCGACCTGATCAGCGGCGCCTGCGTCCTGATGGTGGCACCGCTGCCGAGGATGCGCTTGACGGCCGACTCGACCAGCTCCGACTCCAGCTCGCGAGGGTGCGAGAAGTGGGCCATGAACGCGAGGTTCTTCCCCGCGCCCACGACCTTCTCGAACAGGCGCATGGTGTCGTCGGCGTCGGGATCGGTGGTGAAGCGCTGCGGCCAGTACGCCAGCGCCTTGGTGCCGATCCTGATCGACTCGATCTGCTCGAGCTCCAGCAGCGGCTCGATGTAGCGGCCTACGACGGACTCCCCCATGATCATCGCGTCGCCGCCGGTGATGAGGACGCTCGTGACCTCGGGATGGTCGCGGATGTAGGTGACCAGCTGGCCGACGTCGTCGGAGGCGAACTTCAGGTCGGCGTCGCCGACGAACTGCGCCCACCGGAAGCAGTACGTGCAGTACGCGTGACAGGTCTGCCCCTGTTTGGGGAAGAACAGCACGGTCTCCGGATATTTGTGCTGCATGCCAGGCACGGGCTCTTCGCCCAGCTTCGGGACGTTGAGCTCCTTCTGGCCCGCAGGGTGCGGGTTGAGCTGGGCGCGTACGCGGTTGGCCTCGGCCTGGATCTCGGCGTTGGGCGCCTCGGCCTTCAGCAGGTCGGCCAGCCGCGCCACGTCGGCCGCGGGCAGCATGTCCTCCTGCGGGAAGACGAGCCGGTAGATGGGGTCGTCGGGCGCGGCCGACCAATCTATGAGTTCATCGACGACGTAGGCGTTCGTCCGGAAGGGCAGCACCGTGGCGACGGCGCGGACCTTGAGCCGCTCGTCGTCTCCCAGCCCGGCACGCTGCAGGAGCTGGTCGAGGTGCTTGGACGTGTACGCCCGGAAGCGTCGGGTGCCAGCTTGGTTCAAGATCACTAGGCCTTTCCCATCTTTTTTGTTCGCTCGGAGGTAAACCTCACGACCCAGTCGCGCGTCTACGGTTCTTACTATCCGGACGTGCCCACCCGCGTAACCGGTTCCGTACGTCTCGAAGTTTTCCTTGAGGTTCGCCGACCATCGCGACATATCGCGTTTTTCCCTAGACTGGTGGATCGTGACGGAAAAACCCGACCTGCGCGCCTCTGACGCCGACCGCGACCGCGTGGCCGCGGTGCTCGGCGAGGCACTCGCCACCGGACGCCTCACCAGCGTCGAGCACGCCGACCGCCTCGACGCCACCTACACGGCCACGATGGTCGGCGAGCTCGTCCCCCTCACCCACGACCTGCCCGACGTGCCCGCCTCCGGCGCCCCCGAGGCCGTCGAGCGGCAGGTCATCGACGCGACGTTCAGCAAGATCGTACGCAAGGGCCGCTGGGTCGCCTCGCGGCGCACCAGGCTGTCGGCCCGCTTCGGCGCCCTGATCATCGACCTGTCCGACGCCGTGCTGCCCGGCCGCGAGATCACCGTCGAGACGGCCGCGTGGTTCAGCAAGGTGATCGTCCGGGTCCCCGCCGACGCCCACGTCATCGACGAGGGCAGCTCGATGTTCGGCAAGCGCAACGTCACAGGCGGCTCCCAGGCCGACGGGCCGCTCATCCGGGTGACGGGCGCCTCGAAGTTCTCCAAGGTCATCGTCACCCGCGGCGAGGACGACTGGAACCTGCGCTGAAACAGTCGTCAGGACTGGAACCGGCGCGCGCGGGAACCAACAAGTCCTACCCGCCGGTTAACCTGACAGCTGCCTTGCCTGCGATGCGGCATCCCGAGCCCGCGTTCCGGCCGAGCCGTGACGGCGGGCGCGATGCCGTACGAGGTGACCATTGTCCGACAGCAGGCCCGTCGCCCTCGACGCCATGGGCGGCGACCACGCGCCCCACGAGATCGTGGCGGGCGCGGTGCACGCCGTACGCGAGCGCGGCCTGCCCGTCGTGCTCGTCGGCTCCCCACGCGTCCTCTACGAGGCGCTCGCCGACCACGACGCCACCAAGGAGATCCCCATCGTCCGGGCCGAGGAGGCCTTGTCCATGGACGAGGGCGCGCTGGCCAGCCTGCGCCGGCCCCGCTCCAGCATCGCGATCGCCTGCCATCTCGTACGCCGCGGCGACGCCTGCGCGGTCGTGTCCGCCGGCTCTACCGCGGGCATCGTGGCCACCGGACGGCTCCGGCTCAAGGGCCAGCAGGGCGTGCTCAGACCCGCCATCGC